>JAZUGW010000098.1:0-16256 GCA_045641465.1 Kiritimatiellia bacterium
CCCGGAATTCCGCGACATCCAGCGTTCCGCCGTACATGGCCAAACTGCAGGATGCAGGGCGATCATCCCACTTCCACCAGTAGGTATAGTCGCTCCCCCCGACCGTGAATGTCGAACTAACCTTGATGACGCCTCCTCGGATTTCACCGAAGCACCACATGTAATCGGCGGTGACGGACCCGCCCGTCATCTGAAGACCGAATGTATACACGTCGCCCACGACCCGCCCGCCGCGACACACGAATTCCCTGGCGTAAATCGCGTCGGCGGAAAACTGTCCGCCCTCGACGACCACGCGCCCGCTCTGCCTCAGACTGCCGCTCTTCGCCGCGCAAATGCCATCGACCGACAGCGTGTCCGATTCGCCGCCTCTGATCGTCAGCGACGACTTGAGGGGGAGGTAGATTCCGAACCACTGCGGCGCTTCGGCATACTGGGTTTCACTCCACTCTTCCGATGTCTGCACCAGCCGGTTCTCGCCCTTCAGATTGAACGTGACCTCCTTGCCGTCCGCGATTTCGACCGTCGAGAATCCCGTGCAGGCCGTGGCCGAGAAGCTGTCAAGCGTGACCGTGCAGCTCTGGGCGATGGCCACCCTGCCGAAATTGATTTTCGTCACCTTGCCCTTCTTGTCCATCGACCGGCCCGTGAGCTCGCCGCCGATCGTGTAGCTTCCGCCGGAACTGATCTTCAGCGTCAGGACATTCTGCTTCGAGTCGTAGACGCAGTTCCACCCCGCGCCCTTGGGCTGGCTGTACTTCGACCAGACCTTCTTGCCGTTGACGGTAAGGTCGGTCGTCCATTCGCCGGGCGACAGCACGCCGGGATCGCTCCCGCCGTCATCCGCCACCGCACCCGTGCAGGCGAGCAGCGCCGCCACGCACATCACCACAATCTTTTTGAACATTTTCGACACTCCTTCCCTTTAACACATTCAGAACCATCAACACTGTAATTGTATCAAATTCAACGCGGCTTGTCTATTAACGCATCAGCAAAATCTTAATCTTAATTCTCATCCCACAATCGAAATTCTTTAGGGAAGCCAATCCCAGAACGGGACAATGTCGATGCGACGACTACCGAACGTCAGGCGGTCGCGTTGGTCTTCCGTGACAATCGTTCCAGACGAAAGGTCGAAGGCCTCCATCGCCTTCAGAAGCCCGCCGATCTCACGATCCTTATCCTCGTCCGTCAGTTTGACGCAGGCCTGCACAGCCGTCGAGACCGCATGTCTGTTGCGAAGGATGAAGTCACATTCACCGTCGTCGTCAAAATAGCTGATGTCCTTCGTTCCGCGGCGGAGCGCAAGATAAACCATGTTTTCGAACCGGGCGCCATCGTTAGGAATACGACGGGACGAGACCGCGTACTCCAGCCCCGTATCCACACAATAGACCTTCTTGGGATTCAAGAGACGCGACTTCGCCGAGTCGCTGAAAATCGGCACGAAGAAGAACAGGTAGGCCTTTTCGATCCATTCACACCACTGCGTCACTGTGGAGGCGCTCGCTACACCGAGAGGCTTCAACATCTTCGATGCCGTGAACCGGCATCCGATGTTCTCAACCAGATTCGCTTTCAAGAATCATCACTGCCACCTTTCTATTTAGGCAATTACCATTCGTCTATTTAGGCGTTTGGCAGTAGAATATCATATCTGCTTGAAAATCGCAAGGATCTTTACACTTTCAAACCACCTCCCACCCGCAGAGGAGGTCCCGTTTACTTGTCCGTCGCGAACGAAAGGCCGAGATCGAAGTACTGGCCTCCGGCCGTTTGCGTCATCTTGACGGCGAGCACGTTGTCTCCCGGCTTCACGGCTGAGAGGAAATCTGCAAGCGGCAGGAACTGGCGGATGTAGCCGGCACTGAACCCTTTCGCCGCAAAAATCTTCTTTCCATTGAGCCAGATTTCCGGACTCTCGTCGTAATGGATGTCCAAAAACACCGCCCGCACATTCGTCCCCTCGGCGTAATTGAAATGACGGCGCAACCACAGATTGGACGTCGTCCACGATGTCGCGACCTTCGTCCCCTTGACATCGCGCACGATCGCCGCGTTGCCGAACCCGCCGGCTGAACGCGCCCATGCCGCATCGTCGAACGTCGAAGCCGTCCAGTCGCCCGACGGCGCGGTTACGGTCCAGGCCCAGGCCTTCGCACACGGGTCAAGCACAGGACAAAGCGTCACGTTCTTCATCGCCTTCGTCTTGAGCATCAGGGTCGTTTTCAGAATCTCCAATTCTCCGGAATCGTACGGCGTGAAGTCGTTATGGAAGAAGTCATGCTGCCAGGGTCCCGTGTAGGGCAGCTTCTCCGGACGGTACCCCCAGCGCAGATGCGTCTGCGTTTTGCCATTCACGAGCCCCCACGCCACACACCCGACATTCTCGTCGGCATAGAGCGAAAGGCATGTCCGCACCGTCGACCCCAACGGACGGTTCATCCACTCCGTGCAAATGAGCGGACGCCCCGCCGCCTGCTTTTTCAATCCTTCAATCCGCGCACGCGTACCCTGCACACCGGAATAGCAGTGGAAGGTGACAATGTCCGACTCGGCCAGCAAAAACTCGTTCAACGGCTTGTTGCCGTTCCACACGCCCGTTGTGAGCGGCTGCGAAGGATCGACCGAACGCGCCCAGGCGAAGGTCTTCTTCAGCAGCTCAAACGAGGGCGAGTGTCCGTCTTTCGTATTCGTCGGTTCATTGTAGAGGTCCCACGCCAACACACGCGGATCATCCTTGAACGCCGTCAGCATCCCCTTCACATACCGCTCGAGTTTCGCATGCTGCTGCACGTCCTTCACACGGCGCGGCCCGGGCGACGGCGTCCACGCCCACGAATACCAGCCGATCACCGGATCATCCTGCTTGCCCAGATGGGGTTCGGTCTGCGGCGAGAACGTACAGTCGTCAAAGAAACAGGGCATCACCTTGATTCCGTTCTCTTCGCAGATGTCCAGGAACGTACGGAAGGTCCGCTCACAGTAGGCGGGATCGTCCTCATAGACAAGGTACTGCAAAAAGACACGTACCGTGTTGAGACCGATCTTCTTCATCAAGGCCAGTTCGCGGCGAATGAGATCCGGCGAAAAACTCGTCTTATCCCACATCTCCGTGTAGTTGATCGCATTCGACGGGATGTAGTTGACACCGCAACGCCACGGCGTCTTCGCCCCCCACGCCTGGGCCTTTTCAACGCTCCAGCGCACACCGCCAAAGGCAACCTCGCCCACCAATGCACAACTCAGCACAATCAATTTCTTCATCGTCTTCATTCTCCTTCTTCGTCAACTAGACGAAACCATTTTAATTCAACGGCCAGATTTCAACGCGGTCGAACCAGACCTTGTCGTCAGGATTCAACTGATGGGCCCCCAGCTGGAGTACCAGACGGTCCGCCCCTTCCGGAACACGCACCAACGCCTCGCCCTCGCGCCAGACGTTTTCATCGCCCTCTGCGAAGAGGACCGTCGCGCCCGGCAACTGCCATTGCCACTTGTGGTCGAGCTGCCAGTAGATCGGCGCCGAACCGCCCTTCCCCTTCATCCGTAGCCGGACGCCATAGCAGCTCCCGGCTTTCGCAGGTACGCCGACGAGAATGCAGCCGCTTTCCACGCCCTGGAGGAACTCCGCCTCGCCTTCGCGACCCGTCCGTCCCTGACGTTTGTGTTCGTCTTGCCACGCGGGCCATGGACGCTTCACGCCCGCCACGAGGTTGGTGTACTTTCCGTCGCGGCGCAACTGCGCCGTGCGACGATGGAGAACGTCCACCGAAACGGCCGCCTTCATCAGCGCCATTTCATCATCAAGTCCCGGCAGCGCCTGATTCCAGGTGCCGCAGGTTTCATAGTGCTTCAACTTGACGCCCTTCCACGGAATCCAGGCCTTCTTTTCACCGTAAACCCACAGATATTCATCGCAGGCATCCGTCGCCTGCGCGAGGTTACGGACGAAGTGCTTGACGCGCGAACCGTCGACGGGACCGAAATACCACGGCGAATTGGTGGGATTGATGTAGGAATCGAGATAGAGGCCAAAACCGGCACGCAGTTGCGCCAGGTACTTCTGCCGATTCTCGGGCGCGACAAGACCCAAAGCCCCCGTACGCTGCTGGCACGCCGAACGGTAGAAATGTCCCTTCTCCGCCTCGTAATGGTAGGCACATTCGTTGCCGTCCACGAACTTGGCCGTCGGCGGAATCACGTCGAGCATGCCATTGATGAACCACGGCCACAAGTCGCCCCGGTTTTTCGCGGCGGTGATCGGACTCTTCGAGGCGAAATGAACGGAATTGAGCGACAGCAGCCAAAACGAAAGGAAGGTGACGTCGGGATATTCATCGAAAATCGCCTTGAAGACCTGGGCCCCGCGACGACGCGCGAGCTTGGCCGTCTCATCGTACGGGGCGTCGCCCGTCTGGAGCGTATACTGGCCCGAACGCGGATAGTCCTCCGCGTCGACCAGAATGCCGCGCAAGCCGCCCTCGCGCGCCAGCCAGGCCACCGTCGCCATATTCGCCGCGAAATTCGCCCATGCCGCATCGTCGTTCCACGCAAGGCGCCGCTGGGGCGCCCACCAGGAACTGATGAAGCTCTCCCGAAGCGAAGGATGCTTGACGATTTCACGGAACACCGCGATCTGCGCCTTCAGCTGCTCGCGCGGCCATGGCGGATCGTTCATGATCCGCGTGTGGGAGATCTGACGTCCGCCGGCGAGCTTCTCGTTGATCATCAATGTCACGCCGTCCACGCCGGTCCGATCCCAGGCGTCCGCATTGGCCAACACCTCGCGAGGCGTCATCCCAAGCAGATCCCACCCGTGCGCAATGTACTTCTTGTGCACGGGTCCAAACGAACTTGCCGTCGCAGAGGCGGCGGCAAGAACGAACAACACGGAAAGAATGCGCTTCATCACTTCACAATCTTCAAGTCACGAAGGCCGTAACCGCTGTCCTTGGGGGACTTGACCGCTTTGACCACGCTGCCGGCAAAGGTGCCGTCATCATTCTCAAAGGGCGCCCCGACCTCGTAGCCATTCGCGGCGTGGAGGTAGGTGGACGAGATCACCCAGGCGTTCACGCCGTCTTTTCCGTCGGTCAATTCAAGCGTCAGGCACTTGACTTCACCCGCGTCAAGGCATTGCATTTCCACATGCAGCGCCTCGCCGCCGTAGATGCTCTTGACCTTACGCACGCGCGTGCTCTTCAGCTCGCCCGGCGTGAAATAGGACCCCACGCGTGTGGCCGTGAATTGGGCCTTCTCGAGCTGTGCAAGGGTAGCGCCCTTGAACACCAGCTCCGGACGGTCAATGGAGACGACTCCGGCCAAAAGCCCGAAGGAAAGTCCCACAAGCGTCAACAAAACTACCTTTTTCATTCGATACTCCTTTTCAGATCTGGAAATGCTTCAAGTCAATGTCAATGAGGTCCATCTTCTTCGCCGTGCGCCAGGCGCCGCGTGTGAAGTCGGGCACGTCGACCGGCGCCGAACGATGGGTGGCGCTGTACTCGGTGAGTTCGCAGAGGCAGCCCGTCGTCGCCATGTCGTACACCGTCGTGTCGAGCGGCAGGCCCAGGCGCAGGCAGTAGCTCCAGCGCGCGTCCTGGATGTAGTCCATGCCGCCGTGTCCGCCGGCCTTCTTGGCGATTTCGCCGATCGTCTTCCACAACGGGTGCATGTACTCCTTGCGGATCGCCTCGGCATCCTCCTCGCTCATCCAGTGGTGCGCGCGGTTGTCGCCGCACTTCTGCTCCAGCGCGATGCGGAACGGATAGTCCTCGACGATGCCACGCGTACCCTGCACGAGCTGGATGCGCGAATAGGGCCGCGGCACCGAAACCGTGTGCTGCACGAGGATGGACTTGCCGTTCACCGTACGGATGAGCGAGTTGTTCATATCGCCCATCTTCACCTTCTCGTTCCGACGCGGATTGGTTTTCGCCACCGCGTGCTGCTTGAAGTAGGTGAAACTCACTTCCTTCGAATCCTGCGAAACGAGGTAGTCGAACCGGTCACCGCGGTTGATGTCCATCGTCAGGCAGAGCGGCACCAGGCCGTGCGTGGGATACGGGTTGCCGGCGTGGTCGCGGTACCAGTCGTAGCGCCAGTACTGGTAGGCCGGGAAATGGTCGTTGATCATGTGGCGACCATCGTGGTCGTACGCGCCTTCCGCGTACATCACCTCGCCGAGCAGCCCCTTGCGCACGAGGTTGAACGTGAGCATTTCGATTTCGCCGTAGATGCAGTTTTCAAGCTGCATGCAGTGGCGCTGCGCCTTCTCGGCGGCCTCGACGATCTCCCAGGCCTTCTCGACGCCCATCACGGACGTCACTTCGTTCATCACATGCTTGCCGCCGCGAAGCGCGGCAAGGCACACCGTCTCGTGGATCTGCCACGGGGTGGTGTTGTAGATGACGTCCACATCGCTGGAATCGCACAGCGCCTTGTAGGCCTCGGGGCCTTCATAGACCTTGGCGCGGGGCTGGCCCTGGGCCTGCAGCCGAGCCTGCATCAGATCGATTTTCGCGCGCTGAATGTCGCAGATCGCCGTCACGCGCACGCCGGGCAGCCGGCTCACGCGATTGATCATGCCGCCGCCGCGGGAACCGAGGCCCACCACGCCCACGCGCACCGTGGAAAGCGGCTTGCACCGGAACCCGATCATCGGCGCCCCTTGGGTCGTCGCCTTCAGGCTCGCACAACCACCCGCGGCCAGCGCAGCGCCGGCCATCAACGAATTCGTCAGGAATTCACGTCTATTCTGCATCGTTTCTATCCTTTTTGATTTTTACGAAATTGACTATCAACGAACGATAATGAAAAGGCCCGTTTCAATATAGATGCCGTCGTCGCCCTTCACAACCGTGTAGCGTGCCCCGCGCGGGGCCTGGAACGTCAGGGTGCCGAGATTGTCTGGCGGCGTCTCGAGCGACCAGGACACAACCGATGTATGGGCCGCGACCGTGCGCGCGCCGAGTTCAACCGTGATCACCGCATTCGTCGCGAAGGCAAGCGAACACGTGTGGGCACTCGGACCCGTGAACGGACATGTAGTCGCAATCGGCTGGTCGAGTGCGGAAAGATCGAGCGTCGCCCCGTCTGCGAGAATCGTGCTCTGCCAGTTCGTATCAGGCGTGAAACGCCCGAGGACGGTGATGGGCGCCGAATCCTGATTCAATGTCGACGTGGACGAATCTTTGTAGTTGAGGAACGTACTCGCGCTCTTGCCGATGACAGGCGCATCCGTCCAGAACGTGGTCGTCGGCGCCGTGACACCGCTTCCGCCATTTCCCCCCAAACGGACATAGCCACCATGGATGGCATGGATACACCCGCCACCCGTCACCGTCAGGTTACAGAGGTCGAAACAGGATGTATTGCTGCCATTACAGATATCGATTGTGAGCGTATGACCGTTCAGATTGAGTTTTGTTTCCGAGTAGTTCGGCCCGATGAAACCAAAGCCCACACCGGCCATCGTGGAGTCGGCCGTGAGTTCGATGTCGTTGAACCATTCGGATCCCAACAGGTCGGAGGTAATGGCTTTGTAAATCCGACCACCTGCGAGAACGAAGTGCCGCTTCGTGTGCGCCGCTGCCGTCGCGGAGAATGTGGCGTTCGAGAGGATCGTCACCGTCACGCCATCCGGACCGTAGATGCCGTTGATACCCCAGTCGGGCGCTTCGAAGGTGCCTTCCGCAATCAACGTACCGCCGCAATACTGCTGGTCCTTCTTCGACGCGACAAAGGTGCCCGCCCCCTCCTTGACGAGTTTCACGGTGCCGGAAAGCGCGAGCGTACTGTTGGAGACGCGTGCGCCCTGCGGCACGACGATGTGCACTTCACCGCCGCTCTCAATCGTCTTGATCGGTCCCGCGAGAAAACCGCCCTTGCCGCTCGCGTTACCATAGAAGACGTTGTTGACCCGATCCAACAGACCGATGGCATTGTCCGACAACCGCTTCACGGGGACGAATTCCCGTACCTTGTTCCCCTGTGAAATGATGGTGAAGGAATAGAGTTTCATCGCCGTCCACCAGTTGGCATGGAGTCTATTCGCCGCAACTGGCGTGTTCTTCTGGAAGATGTAGAACGACAACGATTGATTGCCAGACAGAGCGACATTTCCGGCGTACGAAATAGTCGTCGTTTCGCCGTCAACGGTGGCCGTCGCCGTCGCACCCTGACACGCGAAATCCACACGACGCCCCTGCAGGTCGGTCTGCGGGAAATACAACAGCGAATTGTTGGACGTGTGGACAAACGCGAACTGTTTTGCCTGTGAACCCAAAACGAGGTCAAAGTTCGCTCCGCTGCCAAAGAGATAGGGCCAGGGACGCGTTCCCTGGTCGGACGACACGTTCACCGAGCATTCCACGCGGTCATTCGCCAGTGGGCTCCACTTGGTGTCGATGTACTCATTGCCAGTCGATTCAATGTACTCGAGTTCCTGATAACCATTCGCACCATCCACAATCGCCCCCGAACCGGACATGCCCGAGAGATAGAGCTTGTGGCCATTGAGGCGCACGGTGTTCGTGATGTTCACCGTACCGAGTCCCTGCCAGTCCGAATCGCCGCAGAGCGACGAGGGGAAGCGAATTTCCTTGTACAGAATCGCAGCACCGTTCGTGCAGTTGAAGACGACGTCGTTCGGCAGATGGACAGTCGAATCGAGGGTCGGCAACGACACGGCGGCAGATCCGAAATCGTTCGTGCAGGCCCAGTTGCCGACATTGGAAACGTCGCCATCGCCCACGGCGTTTGTCCAATAGGCATGGCGCGGAATCGTGTCGTCACAGATCTTCAAGACGAGCGCCCCCCCGTCAAGGGCAAGTCTGCATCCCTTCACCGGCATGCCGTTCGCATCCGTCACCACGAGGTCGATCGCCGCCACCTCTACTGGCGAGAGGGGACAAGCGGGGTGAACGACGAACTGTTGCTTCATCGTTCCCGTAAACACAACGTCAATCCCCTTGAGCGCCGTGAGGAATGCAACATCGGCCACGCCCGTCGTATCGACCTTCGCGACAAACCCCTGGTCATCCGCCGTCATCGCCCATCGTGCGGACGAACCTGTGAAACGCACGTTCGTACCGGCCAGCGTACCCGAGCCCGCGAGCGTACCCTCAAGGAGAAGTCCACCCACACCACTTTGGGTAAGCGCGCCATTCACCGTCGTCGTTCCACGCACCGCCAGACTCGCCTCCGTGGCGAGCGTCGCCTCCGCGTCCGCCGCGATCGTCAGATCGCCCACGAGCGTGCTCGCACCCCCCGTGACATCAATGGCCGCCGTTCCCTGTTCCACAACCGTCAACGGAATCGTCTGTGCGAGTGTCACCGCCTTGAGTTCCGCGCGTTCGCCGTTCTCAAGCCGCACGCCGCCCGGTACCGTGCCGTCCAACTTTCCCGCAAGGCGCAGCGTTCCGTTCCGTGCGACGATCTGGGCGACATCCAAATCGGCATCCGCCAAAGCGAAGACCGTGTTGGCCACGGTGAAGACGGCATCCGTTCCCGTAAGGTGGGCGCGCGTATTGGCAATGAGCGACCCAAGTCCGAGATAGCCGCCGCCGACCATCGTATCGCCCGTGAGCGTCACGTTCCGGAACGAATACCCCTCGCCATCTCCCGCCACGGAATTATAGAGCGCGCCCGTACCATCCGGACCCGTTCCTTCCACATAAATCGTCTTCAGATACGTCGCGCCCGTTTCCGCTACGGCATTTGGCGTCGTATGCGCCACGTTCACATCAAGCCGCGCACCCGAGGCCACCTTGAGCCCGCCCAGCGTCGCCTCGCGCTCAGCCTCGGCCTGGGGAAGAGGGATGAGCTTCCCCACGCCATATCCATCTGTAGTCGGCGAGCTGGCGACAGTGAAATTCGTCCTTGATGCGAGGTCCGTCCCCAACAGATTCTCCCCGGCAACATTGCCGGAGGCGATGGCACGGGCTTCGACCCCATCTCCCGCCTGGCGCAGTTCAACATGAACCACCTTCGTATAACCGCCATCGGGATACTGGATCTGCACCGTCGCCGTATCGTTTACGGCATCATACGACCAAAAGTAACCTTTCGCCAGATGCATCCCTTCGGTCACCGCTTTTCCCGACATAAGCCCCGTGCAACCGGTCACATCCGCGAGGCGTACGCCCTTCCACACGGGCTGGAAATCACCCGTGAGAAAAACGGAGTTATAGCACACCGGCCGAAGCTGCCCCACATAGTAGCCACCCGTGTAAGCGAACTTCGATATGGCATCGGTTCCGAGATAGCGCGTCTTCTCTCCCTTGTTCGTACGCCGTCCCACGGCGACGGCATAGACATCGTCACCGCGCTGCGTGAGTGTAAGACAGGAAGCCTTGTTGTACTTGTCGGACGAAAACTGCTGAATCTGCACCGTCGCGTTCGTGCCGTTATTCACCCAGAAAAACGGACAAATAGGCACCATAGCCTCGTTCCAGCTGGGACTCGTCGCCACCGCATCCACACCGAACACATTCGCAAGATCGACGTTCCGCCAAAGAAGCACTTCCGTCACATCCACCTGTTCAAGGTTGTAACGGATGAGCGTCGTTTCGTTGCGCGCACCAAGCTTGAGCGTACCCGCCTGTACGTCCACAGTGACAGGCGCGGCGACGAGTGGATCGGCGAGCGTCACTTCCCCCGTCCCCGTTTTGACGAGCGAGGCGAGCGGCGAGTAGCTGTCGGTCGACGTCAGCGCAAGAGGGCCTGCCGCATCGATCGTAAATGAACCATCCAACGTACCGAGCCGCAAAGGCACGGAAACCGTCTGCGCGACGGACGAGTGGTTGACGAGCGATTGCGCAATCGCAAGCGGTGTTTCGCCCCCCAGCGTAAAGGATCCCGCTTGAGCGCCAAAGGCAAGCGACGACACGCCAAAACCCGCAAGATCGAAAACCGACAGGCCACCCGCCGCCGTGTTGAATGCGATCGCGCCTCCCACCTGCGGCTCCACATCCCAGTTCCCCACGGACGACCACTTTGCGTCGCCTCCGCCACCTGTCCATTCGGCAGCATCGGCAACAAGCGTGCTGAACAACACGCCAACAAGCAATGGCATCAATTTCGATTTTGTTCTCATTGTCTGCTTCTCCCCTTAAGTGACCAATACCGACTACGAAGTTTACAACATAATGATAGCAAATTTCGCGCCTCCGCACAAGCAGCAACTCGCGAACAGACACCGTGGACGCCACATCGGCCCGGCACGCATTTTATGTTCTCCAGCGCCCCGTTCTCCTCAACGGACTGCGCACGTGAACACATGGCGGCCGGAACCGACATGCTTCGGGGCCTGGCCCGGGAGTTTGATGCACGCCTTCGTGTTCGGCGGCAACGTGATCGTGTAGACGACTTGCTTTCCTTCGCGCACCCAGGCGCTTTCAATCTCGCCGTACGGACTTTCCACCGCCGCCTTCACCCAGTTGAGCGAATCGACGAGGCTCGGTTCGATGACGAGTTCCTGGAAGCCCGGCTTTGTCACCAGCGGCACCGCGCTCGTCGACTGCGCCGTCTCTTCCAGACGAATGCCCGCCAGGTACTGATAGGCCCAGCCGACGAAATCGCCGAACATGATGTGGGTCCGCGAAGCGCCGTCGGACCAGTCTTCCCACAGGGTCGTGCCGCCCTTCTGAATCCATTCGACCGGCGAGGGCTTCGTCGGATTGACGAGCATCTTGAACGCGAGGTCGGCGCGTCCGATGCGCGCCAGCGCGCGGAAGACGTGCTTGGTGCCCAAGAGCCCCATATCCACATGGCACCCGGCCCGCTCGACGGACTTCACCAGCTCCGCCGCCACTGCCGCCTGCTCGCTCGGTTCGACGATGCCGAACGCCAACGCGCATCCTTGCGCGGTCTGTCCGCCGTTGTCATAGACGCCCTTCCCCTTGTAGTACTTCGCATTGAGGCCCGCACGCGTCTTCGCCGCCAGAGACGCATAACGGTCAACGTCCTTCTTCGCCCCGCGCAGTCGGGCGATTTCCGTCGCGATGCGCAGCGCCTGGTAGTAATAGCAGGACGACGTGAACTCCGTCGACGGCATGTGCTTGCGGTTGACAGGCACCCAGTCGCCCAACCCGTGCCGCACGAGCCCCTGCGGATTCGCACGCGACGCCGTATAGGCGAGATAGCGCTGAAGCACGGGATAGACCTCGTCGAGGATCCGCCGGTCGGCCCGATACGTCCAAAGATTCCAGGCAATGATCGGCAGCGCACTATCCCAGGCAGGACCATTCCCCCAATGGTAACCCCAGCCCGAGGTGGGCACGATGCAGCAGATGTTGCCGTCCGCGAGCTGCGAATCCCCGACGTCGCGCAGCCACTTTTCGTAGGTGGCCGTGTTTTCGAACAGGTACTGGGCGAGTTCGGAAGCGATGGACGCATCGCCGGTCCAACCGTTCTTTTCGCGATGCGGACAATCCGTCGGCACACCGTCGGCGAAATTGCTGCGGTACGACTTCTCGCCCATCTCCATCAGCGTGTTGAATGTTTCGTCCGAACAGGAGAAACGGCCGATGGTCTTGAAGGCCGTGTGGATCACACATGCCTCGGCATCCGCGAGGGACGGTTCACGGGCGAGTCCGCGCACGACGACATAGCGGAAGCCGCTGTACTGGAAATGCGGCTCGTAGCGTTCCTCCGCCGCGCCGGAACAGACAAAGCGGTCCGTCTGGAAGGCCGCGTCGACAGGACAAACCCGCTGCGAACTCGTGTAGTGGAAATGCTGGTCGATGTTGCGCAACTCGTGTCCTTTGCCGGCAGCCGCCTTCTCATTGCTGAACTGGATGGGCTTGCGTCCATCGCGCGGAGAGCTGATGGCGGGCGAACCGTCGTAGTTGACGCGTTCGTCGTAGCGGAAGGACACGACATCGCCCGGTTTCTGTCCCCGCAGCGTGAAACGCATCCAGCCCGCGAGATTCTCGCCGAAGTCGATCACATACGTGCCGTTGCCGAAGGACTTGATCGTCTTGGCGGAAATCGTCCGCATCACCTCCGCACCCGGATGCGCCGCCGCGACAAGCCGCCCCCGCGGACCCGACACCTCCGCGGCGAAGAGCGGCGTGCGGTCAAGATCCGGCATACGGCGGTCGTACGCCCCCTGCACCTCGCCGTCGAAGATGTCGTCATAGCCGATCGGACTCTTCACCTGCCGCCAGGTGCGGTCGGAACAGACCGTCTCGCGCGAGCCGTCGGCATAGACGATTTCCAGCTGCGCAATCGCCCGCGGGAAGTCTCGCCACGGTGACGTTTCAAAATTCCACGTCAGGATCGAACGCATGTCGTACCAGCCGTGGCCCACGAGGATCTTCAACTCGTTCGCACCCGGCTTGAGGACATCGTCCAGACGGTAGGTCGAATAGAGCACGCGCTTGTCGAACGCGGTGGGCGAAGGATCGAGCACCTTGCGGCCGATCTTCGCGCCATTGAGCGACGCCTCGTAGAAGCCGACGCCAGTCACATGCAGCACGGCAGAAGCCACGGGCTTTGCCACCGTGAACGTCTTCGCAAACGCGGGGGACGCGTTTTCGGTACGCAGGACGAGTTCCTTGCCGTAGGGCGTCGCCCGCGGTGCGCCGAGTTTCTGCACGCGGCCGGACGGCGAGGTCCAGGAATCGTCCGTCACAATTGTCTTCCCGTCGGGGAAGATGATCTTCGCGAGGAAGGCGCGCACATCCGGGGCGGCGCGGAAGCGAATGTGGTCGACCGGTTCGCCCGAGCGACGCGCAGCATCCGCAAGCACGCGCACGACGATCTTGTTGCGTCCTTTGACCAGCCACGGCGTGAGGTCGCGGAAACGGAGATAGCGCCAGTCGTGCACGTGGCCCGTCCACTTGTTGAAGCTCACGCCATTGACGTCAATCTCGTGCTGCGACACACCCGCATGGGCCATCTCCACACACTGGCCCGGCTGAACGCCGTCGAAGTCGAACGCGTATTCAAGCGTCACCACCCCGCGCTTGTCGGCCGGGGCGGTGATCCACTCGCCCTTGCCGAAATCCTCGTCGGGTCGCGTCTCAGGCGCGGGACCGATCCACTTCGCCTTCCAGTCGGCGCTCGACAGGAGCGCGGTCGTCCACTCGGCCGGCTCGGACCACGCGCTTGCGCCATCGTCGGTCCAGGTCATCACCTTCCAGAAATAGCGACTCGAACTCGCCAAGGCACGTCCCGCATAGGAAATGCCCACGCTCGTATCGCCCGCGACCTTGCCGCTATCCCACACATCGCCCGTATTCGCCGCAAGCTTCTCGCGCGACGAAGCCACGAGAATCCGCCAGGCTGTCGTACGCACATTCGAACGGTTCTCCGCGGCCGACTGCTTCCAGGCGAAACGAGGCGCGGCCGTATCGAGTCCGCACGGGTTCTCCCGATACTCGACCGTCAATCCGCACGGACGCAACGCCGCAGCCTGCGCCATCCAGACAAGTGAACACACCAGGAGACCCAACACGCTCTTTTTCATATTCGCACTTCCATTCTTCGGCCGACGCGCCCCCCAGCCCCAACCGACTGGCGGGGTCTGCCGAGAGCACACGACACGATCGCTGATTTTCATGCTTCTATTGTATCAAAAATACGCCCTTCATACCAATCCAAGTTGTCACCCGTAAACGAAAACGAGTTGATGTCTTTCTGTTTTTCCATCCTCACGCAAACGGGGAATTGTGGTAAAATAGAGGCATGTCGATTAACCAGCAGAAAGTCGGCGTATCATTGCGCCATGTCGAAAAAGTCTATGCCGCGGGACAAGCCCCCGCGGTCGACGACTTCACGCTTGACGTGAAGCCGGGCGAGTTCCTTGTCCTGGTGGGTCCGTCGGGCTGCGGAAAGTCCACCACCCTGCGCATGATCGCCGGCCTCGAACTTCCCACGGGCGGGACGATTTCGATTGGCGCGCGCGAGGTCACCAACCTGCCGCCGAAGGACCGCGACATCGCCATGGTCTTTCAGAACTACGCGCTCTATCCGCACATGACCGTGCGCGAGAACATGAGCTTTGCCTTGAAACTGCGCCACGCGCCCAAGGACGAAATCGCGCGTCGCGTCAACGAAGCGGCGGAGACATTGGGTCTCACGCCCTATCTCGACCGCCTGCCCAAGGCGCTTTCGGGCGGACAGCGCCAGCGCGTCGCCCTCGGACGCGCCATCGTACGCGAACCGGCGGTGTTCCTTTTCGACGAACCCCTCTCCAACCTCGATGCGAAAATGCGCGTTGAAATGCGGGCGGAAATCATCCGCCTCCATCACCGCCTCGGCGCCACAATGGTCTATGTCACGCACGACCAGGTTGAAGCGATGACGATGGGCGAGCGCATTGTCGTGATGAACGGCGGCAAAATCCAGCAAGCCGCGGCACCGCTCGAGGTCTACAACCATCCGGCGAACCGCTTTGTCGCCTCCTTCATCGGTACGCCGCCGATGAACCTGCTGCCGCCTGGCGTACTCGATCTCGGACGCACCGTGGGGATTCGTCCCGAACACGTACGCGTCGAACCGTTCGTGGAAGGTCAGGCGGGACTCGTCGGCACGGTGGACCTCGTGGAGCCGCTCGGCGCCGAGACGATCGTGCATACGAAACTCGATGCCGTCAAAGTGCCGCTGATCGCGCGTCTGCCCGGTGACGCGACATTGAAACACGGAGACCGCGTGCGGATCGTCGCCGATCTCACGCACGCGGTCTATTTCGAGAAGTAGATCTGCTCAGCCGATTAACGGCGCTTCGTCGTCGGATTCTTGTCCTCGGCCGGGACGATCAGCTTCTGGCCGGCCCGCAGGGCGTTCGGCTTGATGTTCGGATTCGCCGCGAGAATTTTCGGAACCGTCGTACCGAATCCCTTTGCGATGTAGGAGAGGGTCTGTCCCTGCTTCACCACATATACATAGTGCGGGCCGATCGACGGCGAAGGCGGAGGAACCGGACGTGCCGCCTGGGCCACGTGCGGCTGCGGTGCAGCAACGACGACGGGCGCAGGAGCCGGTGCGGGCGGCGGAATGAGCTTCTGCATGCGCGCCGCGAGATCGCGGACGATTTCCTGGCGCATCGCATCCTGGTCACGACGGATGGACGCCTTGAGTTCGGCGACTTCCGCGCGCACCGCGTCGATCTCAGCCCGCAACCCCGCCGTATTGTCGGCCGTCTCGAGCTTCACCAGACGCTGTCCGATTTCATCCTGGTTCTGAACCAATACGTCAAACTGCTGCACGAGGCGCGGCACATCCGCCAACGCCTGTTCGCG
>JAZUGW010000099.1:0-2273 GCA_045641465.1 Kiritimatiellia bacterium
GGACGGCGAAAGTGACGCGGCCTGGACCGCGCGTTATCGGGCGGCGTGTGTGGCGCGCCGGAAAACGCGGCTCGCCGGCGCGGCGAAGTTGGCGCAGCGATGGGTCTATGCGCGCCACTACGTGATGGGCGGTTCGTATTGTGCATATACGGAGGCGCAGTCCGACGCGGCGTTTGAACGGTCATGGGGACCCGTGGGTGGCGGACTCTACCTGGCCGAATACACCGCGGACGGTTTTTGGCGCGAGACGCCGCTTCTGGAAACCAAGACCGGCTGTTTCCGCGATGTGGACGTGTCGCTGGACGGAACGCGTGTGCTGTATGCCTACAAGGCGAAGGATCACGAGGATGACTTCCATCTCTATGAACTCGACCTCGCGACGAAACAGACGCGGCAGTTGACGTTCGGCCTTGGCGTGGCGGACTATGAGGGCTGCTATCTGCCCGATGGAAACATCCTCTTCAGTTCGTCGCGGTGCTGCCAGATCGTCGACTGCTTCTGGACCGAAGTGAGCAATCTCTACCGCATCAATGCGAAGGGCGGTGAGCTGACGCGCATCACCTACGACCAGGTACACGACGTCTATCCCACGCTGAGCGACGACGGCATGGTGCTGTACATGCGTTGGGACTACAACGATCGTTCGCAGATGTTCCCGCAGATCCTTTTCGGCATGGCAAGCGACGGGACGCGCCAGCGGGCGGTGTACGGCGAGAACTCGTGGTATCCGACGACGATGCTGCACACGCGCCGCGTGCCGGGGAGTCCGTATTATTTCACCGTCGGCACGGGGCATCATACCTGGCAGCCGGGCGAACTGCTGCGGATCGATCCGCGCGCGGGCCGTCAGGAAGAGTTGGGCGTGTGGGAAATGGAACCGTTGCGGAAGGGCAAGCCCGTGCGGGTCGACGCCTTTGGACAGGGAGGCCGTCTGGCGCTTTATCCGTATCCGGTCGACGAGTCGAGCGTGGTCCTGTCGTTCTTGCCGGAAGGCTGGGGCAAGGGGCGTTCACGGATGGCGCCGTTCGGACTTTACTGGACCGACGTCAACGGCGGACGCGAACTGCTCGTGTCGCGGCAGGGTAAGTTCCCATGTGGACGTCCGGTTCCGGTGCGCGTACGGACAATGCCCGTGCCGGCTTCCACGGTCGACCGGTCGAAGTCGACGGGCGTCTTTTCCGTGGCGGATGTCTACAAGGGGCAGGCGATGCAGGGTGTGGCGCGCGGGTGCGTGAAGAGTCTGCGTGTCGTCGAAATCGTCTATCGCCATGTGGGCATCGGGCATACGGAACATTTGGGTCCGGGCGGACTGGGTCTGTGCAGCACGCCGCCTTCGCTCGGGCGGGGCGTGTGGGATGTCAAGAAGGTGTGGGGCGAAGTGCCCGTGGAAGCCGATGGCAGCGTGGCCTTTGAAGCGCCGGCGAAAAAGCCGCTCTATTTCCAGCTGCTCGACGCACGGGGGCGCGTGGTGCAGACGATGCGCAGCTGGACCACGCTGCAGCCGGGCGAAAACCTCGGGTGCGTCGGATGCCACGAATCGGCCAATGAGGCGCCGTCCACGCAGACGGCGGTGAAGGACTGGTCCAAGGTGCGGTATGGCGTGTTGAAAGAGCCGGCGCGCGGCTTCAGCTATCCTCAGGATGTGCAGCCGATTCTCAATCGTCGCTGCGTCGGGTGCCATGATCCGGCGAAGCGTCTGGGGGTGCTCGATCTCACGGCGAAAAAGGTGGCGGATCCGCTGGCGAAGCGGTTCTGGTATCAGAGCTACATGACGCTCACGCACGGTCCGCTGCAGCGGATCTGGCCCAACAAGCCCGATTCGATCGGCGCGCGCGGCGAGCCGGACCATGTCGATCTCAACTGGATCAGCGCGGCCTCGGTGCCGACGCGGATCCGTCCGGGTTCGCGCGGGTCGATTGCGAGCAGCTGGTTCTCGGCGCATCTCGACCGCGGGCATTGTCCCGCCCTCACGGAGGCGGAGCTGCGCACGCTGGCGTGCTGGGTGGATCTGGGCGTGCCGTTCTGCGGCACATACGACGAGGCGAACAACTGGACGCCCCAAGAGAAGGCGCGCTTCACGGCGGCCGAGGCAAAATTCAATCAATGGAATGTCGATCGGAAGGACAACGGAAAATGAAAAAACTGATGATGGTGGGTTGCTTCGTGGCGGCCCTGTCGATGGGTCTGGCGGTGCAAGGGGCGGAGGCGGCGCAGAAGGCGAAGCCGTCCGAACCGACGGCGGCAAAGGCTGAAAAGCCGAAGGAGATGACGAA
>JAZUGW010000100.1:0-7026 GCA_045641465.1 Kiritimatiellia bacterium
GATGGGCCCGGCGAAGCACGATTCGAGCCGCAACGAGCAGTGGTGGTGCGGCAAGGTCAGCCGTGCCCTTGAGAACGGCTGCGAGTCGTTCACGGGCTGGAACCTCTGTCTGGACGCCGACGGTCAGCCGCTCGTAGGCCCGCACCTCTGCATGGGGCTCGTGACGGTCGATCCCGAGACGGGTGACTTCACGCCGAGCGCCCAGTACAATCTCTTCCGGCACATCGGTCCGTTCGTGAGGGACGGGGCGCAGGTGCTTCGGGCCGAGGGGGACAAGGACGGGATGGAGACCGTCCTCTTCCGCAATCCGAACGGGGAGTACGTGTTGGTCGCTGCCTGTTCGGACGGACACGGGCTCAAGGGCCGTCCGTACGATCCGCGTCCGAAGCTTTATGTAAAGTGCGCGGGCGAGTACAAGTACTTGCCGCTGCCTTATGGGACGTGGTCGGTGACGACGCTGGTGTTTCGTAAAAAGGGGAGTGAATGATTGTTGCTTTGAAGCTGGCGTTTGCGGCGATGACGCTGGTACCTGCGCCGCAGGAGTATACGACAGGCGAGGGCGTGTGTCGGGTTGAAATTGACCTGCCGTGCCCGAAGTTCGACTGGTGGGACTTCGACGTGCGGGGCGCGTGCCTCGACGCGATGAAGGTGACGCGGACGCGGGACGCGTCGCTTCCGCCGGAGGGCTACCGGCTGAAGGTCACACCTGATGGCGCGGAGATTGCCGCAGCGGACGACGCCGGGGCGTTCTATGCGCGGCAGACGCTGGAACAGCTCGCGGAGCTCTCGGCATCCAACGCCATCGAAATCGCCTGCTGCGAAATACGCGACTGGCCGCAGTATCGGTGGCGAGGGTTGCTGATTGATGAGGGGCGACACTTTCTCGGTCGGACTGCAGTAAAACGCATCCTTGACGAGATGGCGTTTCACAAGCTGAATGTCCTGCATTGGCATTTGACTGAGGATCAAGGTTGGCGTATCGAAATCAAGAAGCATCCCGAACTCGTCGAATACGGCGCGGTGCGCTCGGGGTCGCAGACCTACGGCACACATACGCGGTGGCTGCCTCCGGACAAAAAGCCCGAAGACGAGGTTGACGGCGAACGGTACGGTCCGTTCTTCTATACGCAGGAGGAGGTTCGTGGGATCCTCGCTTACGCGAAAGCGCGGCATATCACGGTCGTCCCCGAGGTCGAGCTGCCGGGACACTGTTCGGCGCTTCTCGCGGCACATCCCGAACTCTCCTGCACGGGCAGGGTCCGGCGCGAGCCGTACTGCCACGGGGTCATCGCGGAAGACGTGATTTGCGTCGGCAACGATGCGGCGCTTCGGCTCTACGAGGATGTCTTCGACGAGATTTGCGAGATGTTTCCTGATTCGCCGTTCATCCATATCGGCGGCGACGAGTGCCCGCGCGTCCGGTGGAAGGAATGCCCGAAGTGCCAAGCGCGGATCAAGGCAGAGGGATTGAAGGATGAGGACGGGCTTCAGGCGTGGATTTGCGCAAAGATGGTTCGCCATCTGGAGAAAAAAGGTCGTCGAGCGGTCGGCTGGGACGAGGTTCTTGCAGGTGATGTGCCGGTGTCCACGGTTGGCATGACATGGAGGAATTCGCAGAAGGGCGGGGCGGGAACGCATTATGTGTCCGCGGCGGAAGCCGTGGCGCGTGGACACGACATGGTTATGTCGCCAAGTCGTCTTTGCTATCTGTCAAGCCAGCAGTTCGAGAAGGGTGATCCGTATTGGTACCATATGCCATGGGGAAAGCCGCTCAAACTGGAGAAGGTCTACACGTTCGATCCGGTCGCCGATATCCCCGAGGCGGAACGCGGACACATCATTGGAGGCCAGGCCTGTGTTTGGGGTGAATATGTACGGACCATTTTTGATTTTGAATGGAAGCTCTGGCCGCGAGGTTGCGCGATTGCCGAGACGCTCTGGACGGCGCCCAAAGCCCGAGACTTTGGGGAATTTCGCCGCCGTTTGAGTCGTCATCGTTCGCGGCTTATTGAAATGGGAGTGAATGTTGCGCCCATTGAGATGCCTCTTGAGGTCAAGTGATTTCTGAAGGTCGGTTATGAGGATATGTAATGTCTTTGTGCTAATCGTTGCGTGGATGTATGGTCCGCAGGCCGTTGTTGCCTCAGGGGAGGAAGTTCGTCAAGGAGGCCGTTACGGAACGATCTTGAACCTCGTTCACCACAATCCGGGTGAGCCGCGCTTCGTGACGGAGTTTAATGACCCTAAATTTTTGAAGAGCCTTGGTTACACAGGGCAAATTCCGAAGCTGGAGCCGCAGTGTGGCCTTACGTATGACCGTTTTGAACGTGGAATTGTGCCGCTTCACTCCCCCGAAAGAGAATGGATCCTGCGTCAGGCGGCTGAATTTCGCAAGCATCTGGCGATTGCAAAGAGAGCGTCATGTCCGGTCTATCCGTGGATTGATGTTCTCGTGCTTCCAAAGAGCGTGATGGAAAAGTATGAAAGGGAGATGTGTGATGCAAAAGGACGATTGAGTATTCTGTGCTCGCGTACGCGCGAACTGATGACGGCTCAAATCGAGGAGTTTTTCTGGCGTTATCCGACTGTTGACGGTCTGACAATACGGTTCGGCGAAACATATCTTCACGATACGCCGCATCATAAGGGCGGCAGCCCTGCGGATTCCATCGAGGAACATATTGAACTGATCAATTTGCTGCGTCGTGAAGTTTGCGTGAAGCGAGGCAAAGCCCTGATTTACCGGACATGGGGTTTTTCGGGTTTCCATTCGACATCGAATTTCTACTTGAAGGTCACGGATGCCGTTGAACCTCATTCAAATCTTGTGTTTTCGATCAAGCATACGCAGTATGATTTTGCCCGGAATGTGCCTTTCAATCCGACGGTTGGAATTGGACGGCATCAGCAGATCGTCGAGATTTCGATGAATCAGGGTGGAAACTACGGGAAGAACGCCTATCCCTATTACTTTGCGCGTGGCATCATCGACGGGTTTCATGATATGAAGGCCTGCGAATGCCGCGGACTGAGGTCTTTAAACGATAATCGGCTCGTGCGTGGTTTTTGGCTTTGGACTTGGGGTGATGGGTGGAATGGACCGTTTTTTGACAATGAGCTCTGGCTTCGTCTCAATGAGGCGGTTGTGCGTGGCTTTGCGCTTCATCCGGACAGGTCGGAGGAGGAGATCTTCAATGACTACGCCCGCAATGCGCTCGGTTTGTCGGATGCGGACGCGTGTCGCTTCCGGGCGTTTTGTCTGGCAACGGAAGATGCTGTCTATAAGGGGCAGCATACGGATCCGGGATATAACTCGAACGACATGTTCTGGTGCCGCGACAATCATTTTTGTCCGTTCAATCTTGACAAGGCCGCGTCCGCTGGGGATCTGTCCCGGGTGCGGAAAGAGAAGAGATCGAATCTCGACGTGTGGCGCAGACTTGAGCAGGAGATTCGTGCCGTCAATTTTCGCAATGCGGAGGATCGGCATTTCGCGGTCCTGTCGACAACATACGGACGGATCAAGTACGAGGTATCGGAAATCGTCTGGCGCATTGCGGCACTTCTTGCAGAGGAAAAGTCCGGTAATGGATCTCTCAATCGAGATGAGGTTTCCGCGATTTTGTCTGAACTTGATGAAAAATACAAGGAATGGGATGCGCTTGCCGAGTCTGATCCTGCCTGTCCCACCCTTTACGAAACTGACTTTGGCTGGCCCGTCTTGTATGGGCCTGTCATTAAGGCTCTTCGCGAGCGGATAAAATAGTGAGTGCGCGGTATCTTGCATTGTTCGGCTGGTTGATTTTTGCATTTGTTGCAAAAGCGCATCCCGTGGTATGGCAGTTTCCTCGGACTGGGAGCTGTCACGAGGGGTTGCCGTTTTCTGACGGCATCACGGGAGTCTTGGTTTGGGGTGGAGGGAGTGTGATTAATCTGACAGTCGGGCGCAGCGATCTTTGGGATCACCGCGGCGGATATCCATGGCTTGAGTCGCAGAGTTATACGAACATCGTTTCCCTTGTCCAGGCAGGGAAGAAGGATGAACTTTTATCGCTTTTCAGGCAGATTGTTTTTCCGGAGAATTGGGGCGGACAGTATAATCCGTATATGTTGCCGCTCGGTCGCGTCGTGGTGAAATTAGATGGAAATGCCGAGCTTGTGCGGGGTGAACTGGATCCGTTTACGGGACTCGGAAAGCTGTTCCTTTCGGACGGCAGGATGATTGAGATTGCGATGTCAAAGAAGAACCGTCTTTTTGTGATGAAGTTCGACGAGGGTCTTTCGTATTCGGTTGAGACCTTGCCGGCGTTCGAGACGCCGAAGGTGAAGGCGAAACTCGAACCGCGCGGGTTCAAGCGTCCAGTCTGTTTCAAGGCACAGGATGACGAGAGCGGCGGATTCCGTTGGGAGCTACCGGCGGACAATCCGGTGTCGCTTGTCTGGCAGAAGCGGGATTCTCAGTTCTGCCTGAACACTGGGAGAGAAACGAATGTCCTTGCCGACTTCAAGGAGTTTGACGGTGTTCGTGACGAGTCCGTCGACTATTGGCGAGCGTTTTGGGAGATGGGCGCACGGGTGAAGGTCCCGGACGAGACGGTTCAGCGCATCTTTGACTACGGGATGTACCGTTTCGGGGCGATGACCGATCCGGACGGTGTGCCTGCTGGTCTGCAAGGCCCTTGGCTCGAAGATGACAATCTTGTGCCTTGGAACGGCGACTATCACTTCAATATCAATGTTCAGGAATGCTATTCCCCGGCTTATCGCGGCGGCCACTTTGAGAACCTGATGCCGCTCTTTCGCATGGTCCTTTCATGGCGTGATCGACTCAGAGAGAACGCGAGGAAATTCGTTGGGATCGATGATGGTTACGTGTTGCCGCATTCCGTGGACGATCGCGGCACCTGCATCGGGGGATTCTGGGCTGGCACAATCGATCATGCGTCGACTGCCTGGGTCGCTGCGATGATGTACCGCTATGTCCGCTATTCGGGGGATGTTGCGTTTCTGAAAGACGGCGCCTACGATTTTATGAAGGGTGCAATGAGCGTTTACCTTGCCATGATGGAGGAGAAGGGCGGGCGGCTTTCGATCCCGCTTGCGCCATCGCCGGAATGGGGGGCGGCGGACGTGCGAAAGGCGGTTGGACGCGATCCGAGCTTCCAACTTGCGGCGGCACACCGTTTGGCTCGAGATCTCATTGACGCGGCAAACCGTCTTGGTGAGGTGCCGGATCCTCGCTGCTTGGATGTGGAGCGACGCCTTCCCGCCTTTACTTGCGGATATGGGGGGATTCAGCTGTTTGAAGGGCAGCCGTTCGTGGAATCACACCGGCATCATTCACATCTTGCTGGACTTTATCCGTTTGACACGATTGATCTGGATGATCCGCCTACGGCAGGAGTCGTTTGCGAAAGTCATGACACCTGGGTCGCTCGTGGTACCGGAAACTGGACTGGTTGGTGCGTGCCCTGGGCCGCGATACTGAACATCCACCTTGCGCATGCTGATGCTGCGGTATTTTTGCTGCATGCGTGGGATTTGTTCTATTGCGATAATGGACATGGTTCTCACCATGATGCGTGTAGGCAAGGGTTCACTTCGTGGTATCGCGGTTCGTCAATTATGCAGATGGACGGACAGTGTGCGGCGGTGACGGCGGTGATGGAGATGATGGCGCATGAAGTGAATGGGCGGGTCGAATACTTCCGGGGATGTCCTGAAAGCTGGACGGATGTTTCATTTGAGAATCTCGCGCTTTCGGATGGTACGCGGGTCAACGGACGCAGGACGGCCGGTAAGGTCGTGATCGAAAAGGCGGGGCTTACGAGAGAAGGCTGTCAGCGATAAGGTGCGCGGTAGTTTGATAATGTGTGTTCCGTCGGTTCGTCTGTTGCGCATCCGGTTGCATTTTGGCTGTATTGTGATTGAATGATGATTGACACGTTGATTCGTCGGTTGCGACAGGCGCAGGTGCTTGTTGCGTTTGGGTGCGGGGTGTGGCTGATCGTCTTGGCGAAAGGGGATGATTTCAACCTGAAGACCGTCGCTGTCGTCGGCGGTGTGGCCAAGCTATTGCATTCCGACTGAAAACATAGGGCTGTTCTGTCGCCAGGCCTTTGGTGATTTACTGAAAGATGCCTTGAATGCGTTCGTCAGGTGAGAAGGTGTGCAAAAGCCGGTTTCGCGGGCGATCTTCGATATTGAAAACGTTGTCGTTTGAAGGAGAAGCTTGACGCGGGCGAATCGCTGGCGACGGATTTCATCGCCGACGGAGCGGTCGAGTTGTGCCCGGAAAAGTTGATCAAGCTCTGCGCGACGACAGCCGAGCGCGTCGGCGATTTGCGGTGCGCCGATGGCTTTGTCCAGATGGGCACTGATGAACAAGAGCGCGTTTCGGATCGTTGGGTCGGCAACGGCGACGACATCCGTCGAGCGTCGCGTTACGACACCTTGCGGCGGGATAAGAATTGTTCGATTGTTCGGATTGTTCGATTGTTTGATTGCATACCGCGAAGTTCGCCTGGACATCAGCTTGTCCAAGAGTGCTGCGGCCTCATAACCGCCGCGTTCGAGATTCTGGTCGATAGAAGAAAGCGGAACGGATTGGTTTTCACAAACGAGGGGGTTGTTGCCGATTGAGAGGATTGCCACCTCTTCGGGAACGTTGACGCCAAGCTCCTTTGCCGCGTAGAGAAGACGTGCGGCGTCCGTCTCGTCGTAGGTGAGAGCGGCGAGGGGTTTTTCCGGTGCGGCGAGCTTGCCGTGAATCCATGCGACGAAAGACGGCCATTCGTTTTGTCGTTGCACGGGGATTTCGTCCGCGACGACCCATTTCAGTGGCTTTTCCGTTCCGGCTTCCGACAGCCCCTGATAGCGAAGCTTATGGACGTTGCCCCAGCCGGAAGAGAACCACGCGATGTGGCGGAATTCGCGTTCGGTGAAGTGCCGCGCGGAAAGGCGTCCGATTTCGACGTGATCGCTCGTCACGCGGGGCACATTGATTTCCGGGCGGCTGACGGTGAG
>JAZUGW010000101.1:0-2628 GCA_045641465.1 Kiritimatiellia bacterium
CCACTCCTCGCCGCCGCAGGCGTGTCCGACGAGCGTCCACTCCCGCAGGTCCTTGCTCGCGTAGATCGGCAGGCCCGGATACCAGGTGAAGGACGAGGTGATGAGGTAGTAGGTGTCGCCCGCGCGGCAGATCGACGGGTCGGGATGGAATCCCGGCAACGCCGGAAGCGGCGGTTCGCCCGCCTGTGCCATCACCGCCGCAAACACGAGTCCCGCCACGAGCCCCTTCAGGATGTTCAACCCGAGGCCCTGTTTGTTCAAATCGACAC
Organism: Kiritimatiellia bacterium; assembly: GCA_045641465.1. Taxonomy (GTDB): domain Bacteria; phylum Verrucomicrobiota; class Kiritimatiellia; order RFP12; family UBA1067; genus RUG572. The sequence goes on from JAZUGW010000101.1 coordinate 270, forward strand.
GTAACATAGGATCGTTCTTTCTTTTTTGATCATCAAATTGTCCGCACGGACATTCCCCACGGCCGAACATTATACCACAACGCCGCGAGACACCCATTCGGAATTCACGAAAAAAAATGTCAGTTCTGTTGTTTTGTTTTGAGGAACAGGATGCGGGCGATGACGAACAGGATGGCGCCGAGGAAATAGAAGGCGGCGAGCGAGGCGATTCCAGTGGATTGACCAAGAAATCCCTGCAACCACGGAAGGACCGTCGAGGAAGGCGAACCGAAGAGGAAGGCGATGCACATCATAACGCCGACGCCGAAGGCATGATAGCGTGGGGTGACGACATCGAAGAAACTCGCCATGAAGTTCGAGTCGTAGACCCCGCGGAAAAAACCGAAGAGCCCCATCGCCACGCAGCATGTGACAAACGTTTCCGCGTTTGCCATCCACACAATGAAAGGCGTGGCACACATCATGCCAAGTGCTTCGAGTTCGAACCGGATCCCAGGCCGCCGTTTCACCATGCGATCGCCCAGGCGGCTCCCGAAGAGAATGCCCATGAGCGCTCCCAGGTAAAACCACAGGACGGCATGAAGGCCCGCCCACTGCACCAGGGAAGAATTCTGATGCCGGAACGTGTCGATCAAATAGCTCGGCATCCAATTCCTGAACCCGATATCCACATAGGTCTGCAGCGCAAGCCCTGCAATCACGCAGAGGGCGACCGGCTTCGAGAAGACCGCCTTCATCGCCTCGCCGACGGACGGACTCCCCTCCTGAGCCGTGGACTCTGGCTTCGTGTTTTTGAGAAAGACCGCGAGCACCCCCGCCCACACGAGGCCGATACCACCCAAAATCCAGAACGGCCACCGCCAGCTCTCCGTTCCATGCGCCGCCACCCAGCCCGCCAATCCACCACAGCCGACAATGCCGACATAGAGGCCGACCTGAAAAATCGACATCGCCGTCGCACGCGACTCCGTGTGCAGCTGGGCGATCAGCGAGGTCGCAGACGGATAGTAGAACGTCTGCCCGAATCCATTCAAGATCCCATATGTGACGATCAGAAATCCCACCGAAGAGGCAAATCCGGAGAGGAAGATGCCACCGCAGAAAACCGCCACGCATACCGCCACCACCAACTTGCGACTGAAGAGGTTGGCCACGAATCCGGCGAACGGCACGCTGAGTCCGTACGTCATCGCGAACACGGTTCCAACGACACCAACCGTCACGCGATCAACGCCGAACGACGTGCAGATCGAAGGAATGGACGGATAGAGCAGCTGCCGCGTCCCCTGCTGAAGGAAGAATGCCACCCAAAGGAGTACGAGCGCCCACCACTTGTAATGCGAGCCTTTCATGCCCCTTTATTCGGCAAACGACAGATAGCCGCATTGCCACGCGCCCAAGCGCGGCAGCACGGCACGGGTTTCCGTGCCCGTACGTTCGAGGACAACATCCTGCACCGGACCTTCCGGCACCCGCCACACGGCCTTCTTCGCCGTCGCCGGGACACCCCTGAGACGCACCGCAACCGGTTCCTGACGATCGATGGACGCATTCACGACGGCGAGCGTCGCGAGCGTTCCATCGGGCTTGACGTTCGGCATCGCAAAGGCCATCACGGGCTCTTCGAAACGAACCGGCAAGCGCCCGCCGCTCGCTTCGTCGCAACGCCGATAGAAATCACGGAGCCCCGGGCAGGACGCAATCTGCATCACGCGCATCTGCCGCTCACGTCCTCCCACATTACCGGAACCGGCCATGCGCACGGGGATGGTGTTGATGTCGGGAATCCGTCCGAGCGAACGACTGCGTCCGGCCACGATCGGAATGCCGCGGCAGGCGACAAGTTTCATCGGCGTTCCACCCTCGACCGTAAACCCGCAGGGCAAGGCCCCGCGATTGGCGTCGCGGAACGACTTCAGGAAATCGTGCGCTGCGGCGATACGCGGGAACAGACGGTCGCGATAGTAGCGGATGTCCTCTCCCGGCCGCGCATCGGCCACGAACATGCTGAGGAAGTCCATGCCCATCGCCAGGTTCTCGAACGCCTCGAGAATGATGCCCTGCGGCGTACGGCAGCAGAAGGTGCGCGGACAGCTCTCGATTTCCGGACAGCGCGCTTCAATCCAGTCGGGGAAGCCGAACATCGCCGAGAGCTGTGCAAGTTCGTATGCCTTCGAAAGCTGGGCATGTGCATCCGTATCCCAATAGGCACCGGCTCCGGGACGCAGGCGCACCGGCATGCCGCTTCCGTCATGCAGTCCCTTCGGGATGCCCACGCGGCCGGAAAAACCGTACTGGTAGCCGAAGACGGTCGTGGGCGAAACGCGATGGACTGCCGCGGCGATCGTCCGCACGAGCT
>JAZUGW010000102.1:0-6309 GCA_045641465.1 Kiritimatiellia bacterium
CCCCGAGAACGTTGGTACTGCCCTCCGTCTGCGTCACGGCATTCGTGCTGCCTTCGACTTGCGACACATCGTTGGTTCCCGGCTTCGACCCCGCATCATCGGTACCCACGACCACCATGCCGCCGATCAGCATTGCACCCACCAATGATACTGCGGCAATCTTGCGGCCTTCCCTCGCGTATTTCCGTGCCACCCAGAGAGCGCACGCGCCGACAGTGCAGACACCAACCGCCGCCGCGCAAGCATACGCGGCATAAATCGGCAGATTCTGGACCATCTCGGACAATTCGTACACAGGCAAATTATACATAATTCCTTTCTTGCTGTGAAACAAAAAAGATATCAATTTTCTCTCCTACCCGTGACCTGCCAGACCCAGCAACGAGATTCGGGGAAAACGACATCGGCAAACGACGGCGGCAATTCAGATTTATCGAGATTTCGCGGATCACTTCCCGCCACCACATGAAAAAGGTTCGCTCCCTGCGTGTACGGCACGACAAGTACGCGCACGGCCTCTGCGTTCGGACATTGGCCTTCAGGACACGGACACAACCCGGTCTCGCGAATGGCACGTGTCAACGGTCCCGCGACTTTCGACACCACCTGCACGCCTGTCACCACGTCTGCCACCGGCGCGTGGACAACTGGGTGCGACATCGCCAGGGACTCAAGATCAGGGCGAGGATCATGTCCAAAAGGCACGTTTTCCACCACATAGAACGAGGTTTTAACCAATTCCCTTATTGACGCATTCTCCTTGCGTACCCGGTCGATCTGTTTATTCCGTCCTTCAGGTGTGAGTCGTTCGTCTTTGAAGATGTACGAAGGATTCTGCAACGCCAGCGCATACACTGGATCTCCCTTTCCACGCCCATACGGTGCGTATACCTTGCCCGCTGTATATTTAAAGTTCTCGCGGAAGAACTGCGCCGCGTCCACACCCTCATGTGGCATCAGAGCATGCAGTTCATAACGTGCGGAAATGATACCTCGTATCTCGTCTCGGAACAGTTTCCGCGCGTGCGCCCGCCACGCACGACGCGCCGACTCGTCATTCTGCGCATAAAGCTTGACCACGCAGAGGAAATTGACGTCAAAATGAGAGAGGAGCAGCGTGTCGCGGTCGAAAAGACGATTCTCGAAATGGATGCTGTGGTGTTCTCCTCCCATATCCTGATCACGCGCCACCAGCCCATCCTTGTCGTAGTCGAATTCCTCGTTCATCGTCGCGCTGATGAAAAAGTTCGGTAGAATGTCGTGCCCTTCGGTTATCTCATCGCGTAGCAAGTCGACGTGCCGTTCGGTGAAATGCTCGCGTTCACGTGCGATCTTCGGTGACACTTCGTCTTTGTCGTAGAGGAACAAATCCAGATCGAGTTGCAACATGTCACGAGCATACGTGAACTGCTTGGCGATGCTCTTCTCCTCCAAGGCATTTCCGATCTTGTAGTACTTGCTGTCGGCGATGCAGAGTGTGCGCCAGTTGTCCGTACGGGTCAAACTGTCGTCCACATATAGGTGGTCGAGTTCCTTGCCGTCGGAGAGTTCCTTGTATTTCGCCAGATCCTCATCCCCTAGCAACTCGTCGATCATTCCTTCGAAGACTTGCTCGAAATCCTTGGCAAGCAGATAGTTCTCGCCTCCGTTGGCAATGTTCGCTTGATGCGCGCGGTCGAAGAATGCAAAGCAGAGTTCCCACAGCATTAGGTCGCGATCCGAAAAATACTTGTATCTGATCCGTCGCAATCGCGCCACGCCGTAGCCGTCTAAATATCGACGGAAACGATCTCCCGAAATCAGGTCATATCCCATCCCGCCCTGTATGCGGAATCCGTACTGACGACGGATATACGCAAGAATCGAATAGTAGATGACGAGAAGTTCCTCATCGAAATCCACCGTCCGCTTCTTGTTGATCGGCTGAAGATAGACGGGGCCGTCCGAACCAATCACGGCGGGCGTCCGTGCGATCGTCCGAGCCCAGCTGATTCTATTGAGCCCCGCGTGTTTCTCCTTGACCTTGAAGAGGAAATAGTCGCGGTTTTCACGATTGAAACGAATCAATGCGAGAATCACATCAAGGAACGTGCTCGTGACATACCGCCGCTTAAACGCGCCCGACTGTCGGTCGTGGCAATACCATACGACATCCGTTTCGGAATGCGTCTCCAGATAATGCGCTAAGGCCCTGTAAATCCAGACCGAAAAACCATAGAGGAAGTCGCGTTCCTCTTCAGTTAGCTGCCGTCCGTCGTTTGTCCGCACCTGTTCGGGGTCGACGATCTCCTCTGGTGCAAAACCACCGTGTGGATTGCCAATCGGCGCGAAAACCCGATTCTCTCCGTTCAGAACAACCTTCGGAAGGAAGAAGACGAAATCGTCATTGCCAGCCGCCGTGCACTGTGCGTTGTGATAGTAGCCTACGTAGCTGAATCGCAAAATCAATGTGCGGTCGGGGGTGGGCTAAATGCCAGTTCCCGACCTATATCTTGTTCCGAAGATTCTAGCCTTATGGCCGTCTCAGCAGAACGCCAATAGTATATCAAAAAGCGCCGTGGATTGCACGGCGCTTTTTGACAGCCGGGCGCATCTGAGTAATTCACCGCGATCACTGTCTGTTCAAGAATTTTCGTCATAAGCACCTTCAATAGAGAAATCCAAAAAGCCAGAGTGGAATCTTATTTCCGATGCCGACTTCCATGTCATCGCAGACAACGAAACTGTCAGGAATGTCTTTGATCTGGTCAAAACCCTTGCCCGCGCCACCTATTTCAAAAGTCCATTTCCCGTCTACGCAAAAATCCCCCACGCCGGAATAGACGACCTTGTGGTCTTTTCTCACCTGGTCGAAGAAAAGAGTCTCGCGGACGGTTCCAATTGAGACACGCGAAGCGAGCGCGTACATCAGATTAGCATTTCCGCAATAGATTTTCTCTGGCTTGGAAAGATTCTTCAACGTCTCTCCCTTTGGCGGAACTAGCGCAAGCAGCCCTGCACGGTCAAGCGCGGACAGCATCTTGAGCCCCTGATTGCGATCTGTCTCAAGTTCTGCGTACAGTCGCTTCATATTCGGCTGTTGCGGCACGCTCTCGGCAATGACCATCAGCATCTTCTTGGCTTTCATGATCGTTTCCTGAGAAACCTGTTCAACCGCCGGATAGTCCACTTCAAGAATCTTGTTCACCGTTTCCTTCACGCGCAGACCATAACCGGAACCCGGCTCGCGATAAAACGGATAATAGCCGGACTCCCGATACCGCTCAAAGAGCGGTATGATCTTGATTCCCGTCGTAATCCGAGCAGCGAGCTTCCTGTGATCGGCCAACAGTTCGTCAAAGCCAATCGGCGCAACCGCCTTGATACCCTCAAAGGCCAGGAATTCGCGAAACGACAGTCCCTTCAGTTCGTAGGTCATCAGCCGCCGCGACAAGTCGCCTTTGCCTTCTTCCAACTTCAACATGGAGGAACCCGAATAGACGATATTGAGCTTGGGAAACTGATCGTAAAGATTTTTGACGAGAAGCTGCCAGTTCTTGCCAAAATGATGGATTTCGTCAATGAAGAGGTGCGTAAATCCATGATCGTACAAGTAGGAGGCCACCTCTAGAATCGAATGGCGAGAGAACCAAAGATCATCCAAACTGACATACAACGCCCTATCGCTCCCGATTCCGAAGGCTTCTTTGAGGCGTTGCTTCAGAATCGTTGTCTTGCCAACTCCACGCGCCCCCTTGAGACAAATTAACCGATTGTTCCAGTCAATCTCCTGCATCAAGTACCGCTTGAAATCCATCGAAACATCCTCAACCAGACGATCCGACGTCTTAAAGAGCAAAAGCATGTCTTCAGTTATCATCTTTGCACCTTCAAAGAGTATGTTCATTCATTATTTTTACGCCAAAAAAAGTATATCAAAACATCTTTTACCCGTCAACACGAAATCTGTTTCGCCAGTGGTGAAAAACTCAGATGCGCCCGTTTATCCCATAAAAGGACGCGGCTTCATTTGAGTTGGGTCCAGTCGAGGTCCCAGTAGCGGCGGTCGAGGGCGTAGGGATCGACCGGGTCGTGCTCGAGGTCGAAGTTCCATGGCAGCACGCCGAAGCGCTGCATCTCGCGCAGATAGGGAATCGGCGGACGGAAACCGGGCATGTCAAAGCGCTTGTGTTCGTTGTGCACCTTCTGCGCGTCTTCGATCATCGCCAGCAGCTTCCGATAGTCGGGATCGTCGGTCGACGCGAAGACCGCCTGGCCTTGTGCGTTGGTGCAAGTTCCGTAGCCGCCCGCCGCCTTCGCGAGCGGGGCCTTGAGGTAGAGCGACTTTTCAGGACGCGTGAGGTTGAACGTGATGCAGCGGTAGTAGTGCTTCAGCCGCGGCTCGATCTTGTACCAGAAGAAGGTGCGGTTGTCTTCGGAAAGCGAATGCGGGATCCGGCGCTCTCCCGTATGGCAACCGTCGCAACGCCGCTTGATGACCGGCTGCGCGGCAAGGGTAGGTGCGCGCTTCTCGTCGTTGTCGATCACCGGCCGGTTCTGGATGTAGCCGCCGATCGAGCCGCAGCCGAGCGCCGCGTACGTACCGGGATAGGGCGCGCCCACATCGAGCCACTGCATCACCATGCGACGTTCGACGGAAGTGACAGTGACGCCGTGGTGATTGCCGTAGAGCTTGTCCATCAACGGACTCCCCCCGCTCCAGCGCGCATAGGGCGGCCAGTCGCTCCTGATGTCGTTGCGTCCGTCCAGGAGCTGCCCCCACATCGACAGATAGAAGTAGCTCATCGAGAAGAACGGATTGTGGTCGCCGCAGAGATCCACCCCGCCGGACCTTCCATCAGGATTGTGGCACCTCACGCAGTGTCGGTCGAGAATCGGCTGGATGTCGCGCGGGAAGTCGGGTACGTCAAAGAGGCGTCCCGTCGGGTCGATCTTGGACGCTCCCCGCGACAGCGCCATGGACACCGGCTTCGCGCGGCGCACGGCGTTTTCGGTTTTCTTCTCGTGGCAGCCCACGCAGCCCAGACGCTCGCCCGGCATCACCTGGGTGAAGCTCTGCATGCGTTTCACCGCGCGGCCTTCGCCGTCTATCGCCACGAACGCCAACGACCGCAGCGCGGGCGCCTCGAAATAGGCGCTGCCGTCCGGTTCCACCGGCACCCACCCGAGCAGCCGCTCCAGCGAGAAGGTGCCGCCGCAGGAAATCGGGTCCATGCCGCCGGTGTAGCTGATGGGCCGCGGCAGCACCTCCAGCACCATCAGCTTTTTGACCGTCCCGGGCTTCACGCCCGCCAAGGCACGCCCGATGAGCACGTTTTCAAGATAGAATTCGCCGGTCTTCCGCGTGAGATCGGTGCGGTCCGCCAGCAGCCGTTCGCGCGCATGGGGCATGAGCGGACGCGGTTCGTACAGTCGGCACCGGTCTCCAAAGGACGCCGGCAGCGAGAACCAGTCGCGGGACTTGCCGCCGCGATTGAACAACTTCACGGTGCGGCCATCCGTCGCCATGAACAAATCGCGCGAGAACGCCCAGGGGTCGCAATAGCGGTTTTCGCCGCGAAGATGCTTCACGTTGGCGCGGTTGTCGGGTCCCCCTTTCGTCGTAATGATGCTCAACGCCCCGGCATGCTCGGCTTGGCCATGTCCCGGCGAATCGATGCCGATCACTTCGTCCGTACCGGGGATGGGCTTCGCGTCGACGTAGACGCTGTTGGGATAGGTGTTGCCCTGGTAGATCTGGTGCTGGGTGCCGTCGGGGTTCATCGTCCAGAGGTGATGGAAGTTGACCTGGCGGCGATCGACGTATTCCCAGCGCATGTAGAGTACCCGACCATCCGGCAGCATCCACGGCGTGTTGTCGTGTTCGATGTTCGCGGAAAGCATGCGTACGCCCGAACCGTCCGGCTTCATGCGGTAGATGGACGCGACCTGGGTGAGCCAGCAGTTGACCCAGCGACGGCAGCGCGAGGAGACGAACATGACATCGCCGTCGGGCAGCCACGTGGGCTCGATGTCGTCGTAGATGCCGGAGGTGAGCTGCTTGAGTCCCGTGCCGTCTGCGTTGATGGTGTAGAGGTGGTAGTGCTCGTCCTTGGCGGGACGATAGGAGAAGACGATCGTCTTGCCGTCGTAGTGTACGGCGGGATCGCGCACCGCGCCGCCGAGGTCCTCGAGCAGCGTGCGCAGCTTTCCCGTCTTCACGTTGTAGGCGCAAAGGCGTCCCAAGTGGTTGTGGATGCGCTTTTCCGGCGAAGCGCAGAAATAGCCGAAGTTCGCATACCAATGCTCGTTGATCATGGTGCGGGTGGC
>JAZUGW010000103.1:0-8912 GCA_045641465.1 Kiritimatiellia bacterium
CTGTCAAACTTCCACCGTTTGGTTTCATGTTCGAGTTTCGAGAGAAAATCTGCAACCTTTTGACCGACAACCTCATTTTCAAGGACTCTTCGTTTGTCGCCGTTTACGCGTTTCTGTATTTCAGGCACGCGTTCACCGACATTGGTCCCTTCCATGAAGATCGAAACATATTCCCGTCGAAGATCCGCCTGGGATGATCTGGGCAGAGGACATGAAGTCTCCTCTCGTTCTCCTCGACATCCACGAATGCAAACACCGATGGTAATCGCGAGAAGCAGAATGTCAATTCCGTTTCTCACCCATAGGATCAAAGCTCTATTTTTTAATAAAGACATCGTATTCCTCCCGGTTATGTTCCGGCATTTCGATCAACCGTTTAAAGCCATGCCTTAGAGACCACACACGCCCGTCGTTCTCCGGCCTCGGTCAAACAGGACGCACCTATCGTTCCGATTTGAAATCAAACTCACACCGTCCGTACCAAGCACCCGAAAAACATCCCGCGGGAATTCACGCCGACCGTCGTCGTCGCAGCCAGCCAAATATCCGCCGCGGCGTCCTCTCTGTTCGTACTGCGGCCGGATCCGCCAGCGCGGGGACGGTCGTCGCGTTGGAGGCGGCGCTCGCGCTGCGGCCCGACCCCGGCTGCGTCCCCCCACTGGCGGATCCGGCCGCAGTACGAACAGAGAGGACGCCGCCGCGGCTCCTCGGCTGGCTGCGACGACGACGGTCGGCGTAAATTTTCGCGCAACGCTTTTTCGGAAGGTGGTGTCAGGCGGCGGATGGTTTGATTTCAATGCGGAACATCATCGGCGGAGCGGCGTTGACGCAGCCGGGAGGCTTGTGGGACGCATGCGGCACGAACCCGGGCCCGGCTTGAAGAAAAGGGATGCCGCCCAAACACAGACCGAGGCGGCGAACAACACCCCAGGATCGCCTGCGGCTCGCACGACGTCGACACGACGATCCGCCCCGTCATACCGTTCTGCCCGTCGACCGAAAAACAGCGGGCCGGAAGAAGACAGAGCGGGTCTGCAAACACCGGGAATAAATGAACTTATGCGGTGCGAATCGATCCAAACTCATGCACGAAGAGCCTCATAATGTCACCATGTTTTGTTAGCAATAAAAGAGTGAATCTGCCTTTCCTATCTCCGACCTTTTCGTCTGTCAGCCTCAGGAATGACTTATTGCGGACAAGATGCCACCCCTCGGGGATCTGGGGCAGCCAGGGGATTCTGGAGGGAACGAGACGACGGTCATTCTCACGCGGAGAGCACAGAGAACGCGGAGACGAGACACCCTCTGCGGACTCTGCGTGAGATATTCCGCGCATCACGGCGTCGGCGATCACGGTCTGCTTCAGCTCCTTCAGGAGTTTGACCTCCTTCTCCTTCGGCGCCAGCAGCTCGTCGATCTTCCCGCGCTTGTCGTCGAGACAAGGGACGTTGAGGGACATTATTCATGACCCTTCCGTCCCTCAAATCGGTCGTCCCAGGAAAACGCGTGGGCGATCTCATCGAACGGAATGCTTGACAATCAGGTTCGACGCACGGATGCATTTCCTTTGTAAAGTCCGTAGAATAGGTAAACTCCAGGAATTGAAAATTCCGGTGATCGGCGATGGCGGGACTGATGACGGAGTGATACCGCTTGAATGACGCGCGTGACATTCTATGGATTCCCTTTGACCCAGCTCTGCGGCGCGTTCGGAGAACGCGCCCTACCAATTTGGGTCCACCGATCAACGGCTCGGCACGCAATTCGTGGACAGCTTTGTTCTAATCTACTGAAATGATTCACTTGCCCAGCGGTGGGGCGACTTTGAAGGTCTTGGCTCCGAAGGTCTTGTGGAGGACCAGGACCGACAGTTCAACCGGATTGGATGTGCTGTCGGAGGTGACGGACGCATAGTCGAACACGCCTCGACGATCGGTATAGCCGTCCTTGTGGAACACCGCATCCGCCCCGGCGGCACGCGCGTAGGCCTTCACATAAGCTCCCGGAACGGGTTTCCCGTCCGGGCCCTTCACGCGCACCTGGCCGAACTCCTTCACCACCTGGACCTCAAGTTCACACGCGGAAACTTCAAGCCGCGTGTTCGCACGCCCGTCCGCCCCGGTCGCCTCGAGGACGAAGTTCTTCTGGGCAAACGCACGCGGCAATTCGACGCGCGCGGTCCCATCCGAAGCGAGGCTCACCGTCTGCTGCCAAGCCGGCTTCAAGCAGGTGATTCCCTCCACCGAACCATCCGTTGCAAAGGGACGCGTCGTGAAGAGGATTTCCACGTCGATCGGGAACGCCCGAAGCGTGCAGGCGTTCAGCGCCCGACCCGAGACCGTAAAGGTGGGTGCGGTCCCCTTTTCGTGCGGCACTTCGGCAAGAGCGAGCGCCGGTACCTCCGCCGCCGCGTCATGCGTCGCCGGACCCTTTCCAAGCACCTCTTCCGCCTGTTCCCTGAGATCGCGGAATCGTGTACGCCAAATCGGCGAAGGCACCCCTTGATAGGTCTCGGCCACCTTGAGGGCGACAGCCATGTCTCCATCGACAAACGCGAAATACGCCCGCAAGTAGTCCCGCTGCATTGCCAAACCTTCACTCGCCGCATTTCCTAGGACCGGCTCCGCCACCTTGCGCGCCTCGTCGAAACGATCCTGCGCCAGCAGATACACGGCCGCGAGCAGCCGATCCTTCGCGGAGAGCGCCGGCTTCGCGGCCAGCACGTCGAGGAACTCACGATACGTCTTCGCCAAGGCGGCATTGGCGATCTTTCGACGCCCCGCCAGCGGATGGACGCGCGCGTTGACGAGCGGCCAGTATTCGCGATGTTCGAAAAGGTCCGTCTCTTCCGGATCGATCGTCACCAACGTCGACTTGAAGTACGGACCGAGCTTCTGCGCGGCACGCTTCCGAACGGCCCGATCGGCGAAAATCTGCGCCAGACGCCCCGCGTCCGCAGGATCCTTGTGGACAAGAACAGAACTCCAAAGCGCTTGCGAAAAGACACCCCGCGCATCCAGAACCGCAAACACCTGGCGCATAAACGTCTTCTCGGCGAGGCGCCAGCCAATCAGCGCGAGATCGACTTCCGGCGCCGCCAGATTCCCCGTGCGAAGGAACTCAAGCACCTGCTCGTTCGTCCCCTGCTGCGCAAGATAGAACCAACTCGTCATATCAAGCTTGGACGACTTTGCGACAACCGGACATGTGAACGGTGTCGCACGACCGACGAGCCGTCCCTGTTCCGTCACGGTCGCCGGATAGAGCGCACCGACACCCGGTTCCGCCTTCGGGAAGTAGAATTCCATTTCAACGCGGGCAACAGCAAAGGGTTCGATCTCGACTGTTTGCGTCTCGCGGGCCTGCGCCGATGCGAGCGGCAGCGCGCCTTCCGGGATCTGCACAAACAGATCGAGTCGGCGCTTCACATCGGTCGGGTTCGAAATCACCGTCAGAAGCGAATAGACGCGTCCCTGGACAAATTCGTCCGTCACGACAATCGGGGTCGAGGCCTCATCCTTTTTCTGCTGTGTCGCAGGAACATCGTAGAACCGCTGGACGACACTCACCCCCGCCGCTGCGGGAACCGTCCCCTCGACCATCCGTTTCGTCTGCGAAAAGACGAGCGCACCGCCCTTCCCCTCGACGAACGGCAGATCCAGCACGGCAAGCGCCGCCATCTTCTCGGCAAAAGACCCGTTCGCCCAAATGACATTTGTCGAAAGGAATTTCTTCTCGCTTCCCGCGGCAACTGCCACGGCATAATCACGCCAGAAGGCATTCGCGGTGATCGCCTGCGACGAGATGTCTGCGTGGCGCTGTTTCCAGCCATGCGTCTCGACCCATTCTTTCGTCCGCTCCGGCGGCTGGTAGAGGCGACGCGCGTTCTGCCGCCGCCGCATCAGTTCCGCTTGACGAAGACGTTCCATATCTACGGAATCCGAGGCCGGGATGATGGCGGAATTGACCGTTTGGGGAAGCTGGTCCTCGGTCTTTTCCTCATCCTTCTGATTCTGCCCCCAGGCAATCGTAAACCGACGGTCAACTTCCGCCGGAGGCGCAGGATGCGCGGCACAGTAATCGGTCAAGTTCCGAGCCAGCGCGTGTGCCGTGGCGGGACTGCGACGGGCGAGCAGCACCTGTTCGAACACATTCAGACACTGATAGGCACCCGGCTTCGCATAGTCGGCGAGATCATCCCCCAGCAGCCAATGGTCGAGGAACTGCTTGAACGGCTTGTGGACAAGATTGGGCGCCACAACCGCCTGGAAGAACGCGGGATCTTTTTCGTGAAGGAAGAAGTCGAGTTCGTGACAGGCGTGCCGTCCGTAAAGGTCGCGCTTTTCGGCGGCCGAGAAGGTCGGCCATTTCCGGACAAAAGCGAATTCGTCAAAGGACTCGTCTCGGTTCGTTTGTCCAAGGGCGTTCAAAAGGTCGGCCACGGTCGCGAGCGATGAATAGACGACCCGTCCAGTTTCCGTCGCGGTCCCGTTCTCCTTTTTCACCTGGGCCTCACACGTCGCAGTCCGCGCAAGTTCCGTCACCTGCGACGGATCAAGGTGCGAGGCCAGACGCAGATCTCGCGGCTCAAAGGACTGAGCCTCCGCAAAAAGGCGCACTTCATCGCATGTCTCCCCGTCTGTCGCGAACACATACAGAACGTCATACGCCGACGAAGGAAGCTTGAATTCGACGTTCCCCCCTTGATCGGGATGAAGATTGGAATACAACCGTGCCGGCGACGGGAGAAAATCATAACAGGGCGTTGCCGCCATCAGCGTCTCCGCCTTCCGGGCCCCTTCACCGCCAAAGGGGACACCGGCTGCCGCATCGACGGAACGGCAAGCTGCCGATTCAGCCTGCACCGGCCCGTGACGCTCCTGTGACGCGGATGTCGATGTCACATTCACCTGCCAGGGGTTCAAAAGCAAGGACGGTCGGACCAGCATCACACCGGGTCTCTGCGGCTGATTGCGACGATCAAGAACATACCGCAAGCGATCGCTGAGCTGTTGGCCGGGCAGGTAGGTCGTTGTTAAAATCGGACAGGAAAACTCTTCGAGATCATCGCGCACGGGCGGTTCTGCGAACATCTCAAACGGATTTTCCTGTTCACCGGCGAACCGCGCCGCATAGAGATGAAGACGCGTGGCCGGCGTGACGTTCACAAGGCGCGCACGCAGAACACCGTCCTCGACCTTCGCCGTCGCAAGGCGAAGCGGCGCTGGCGTGACCTTGTTCTCAAACATGCGGACCCGTCCGGCAATCACACCCGACTCGGGGCACCGCCCCTGCGTCTTTGTCACCTTGATCTCAAAAGAACCCAAATTCGTTTCCATCGGAAGTTCAAGACGATAGTCACCTGCAGGGAGGGGTGCCACGTGCAGAACCCCATCTTGATAGGAAAGAGACGAAAAATAACTTTCCTGAAGAACGGAATTCTTTCCAAGCGAGTAGAGTCCAACACACGCGGCAAGATCGCCCGCCCCGGGCCACGCCCCCGCAAGAAGATCACGCAGCGGAAGGTCGATGGATTCCCCTTCCGCAATCGTTCTGTTGGGCAACCTTCTTTCACTCAAGAGGCGGATGAGCTGCCATTTTTTCGTTGCGCGACCTGTCGCCGTGAGGTTTCGGATGTCGTCAAGGGAACCCAGCGAGATGACGCCGCGGCCATCGGCCTGAAGCATTTTCATCAACTTGTTCTGCGCGCCAAAAGCCCTGTGCTCGAATTCGAAGGCGACGACGCGTGTCGGCAGGGCTTCACCCGTCCGTCCACGCAATTCGAGCGAGTATCCCCTCGCATCACGACGAAGGAACATCTGCTCGACAATGTCGTTGTCCAGAACGCCATTGACGCCTCCCTCACTCACACCAATCAAGGTGGATTGCGCAATCGGGCAGTCCTTATCGCGTACCACCTCGTGGATCGTACCGGAAAACGTGACCAAACACCAGGCGAACCGATCAGGAACCGTAAACGTCGCCGCATAGTCCTCGTGGTCCGAGAGGACAATATTCTCTCGCGTCTGAACGATCTTGTTGCCGTCAACTGTGTGAAACTCGAGTTTGAGGCAAGGATTCTTAATGAGAGACAAGGGGGCCGCACGCCCCGCGACGTTAAGCGCCAGACGGAACAACGCCGTTGCACGCGTACCTGCCACGAGCGACTCGACCGGTAAAGCATCATCGACGAACAATTGATAGCGTTCCGGCTCGTGACGGAAGCTGATGACGTCGGCCAGACGGCCGGCCTGCACGACCGCCGTCTTCACTTTCGCCTCGCCGTCTTCAGGCTCAACCGAGGGCGCTGCTGAAGAAACCGTGCCTTCTCCCTTTCCATTGGACACGGCATCAGGCGACGCAAAAGGAACGGCGATTTCACCTTTTTCATTGGAAGTGAAAATCGTCCCGTCAAGGGCCAGACGGGTTCCCTTCACGACCTGTCCCTCCTCATCAAGCGCGCGGAACAGGTAACCACCCGCATCATGCGTCTGTACGAGTCGCACACGTCCTTTGCGGACAACGGCGCGACTGGCGACACCGCCACCGGAACATTCAATCACATAGAGACCCGGCAGGGCGAGTTCCGGAAAATCGAGATGTTCGGTGTGACGGGCAAACGGCGTAAGACGCGAGTAGTCGAACGTACGCACGACATTCGGCACGCAGGCCTCGAGATCGATGTCGGACGGCATCTCGTTACCGTATTTCCGGCAGGCGGCAAAAGCGTCCATTTCGTAGATCGCCACCTGAAGCTTTTTCACGTTCTTGACTTCGAGGTCAAGCGCCACCGCGTCATTTGCCGCAAACACACGCGGATTCGTCTTGGACCATTCAAGGTCCACACGTTCGCGCAAAGCCTTGAACGCCGCCTCGCTCAGACACTTCACGTTCACCTGGTCGACGGGCTTGCCGCTCAGGAGATCCGTCTCGGCGCTCACGCGATCGAGGAGGTCGTTCGGCAGCCATTCGCCGAAGAGACGATGCAGATTCTTCCCTTTGCGGCGAAAGGCCGCCAGATAGTCCTCAATCAGCGCCGTACCGTGCGGCACGTGCCGGAGAACGGCGGCGGCATTGTTGTACGCCGAAGACGACACGCTCTCCGGAGCGCCCGCACGCATGCCGCGTCCCGCCTTTACGTACTCGAGAAACAGGTCCTCGTCCGAATAGTCGCCTTGTGCGCGAGCCAAGTCGAGCAGATTGTGGCGCGCGAGATGGCGCAAGTCATGTCGCGCCGCAGGAAGTGTACGCGCAAACGCCAGGATCCGTTCAAGCCAGGCCCGTTTGACGCGCGGATCGTCCGTATCGTCGTCGGCACCGGGCGCCAACCGCGACAGCATCTCGTTGATGAACGCCGAATTCTTTCGGACATCCTTCTCGTGGCCTTCGAAGGTTCTCGCCAACGCCTCAAGCTGTGTTCGTGTGAGCGTTTTAAAGGCCGCCGAATCGGAAAAGACGTGACGCGGATTGTCGTCGGACAGATAGGCGAGCACGGCGTCAAAAAATCCGGGCGTATCCGGCAGAAGAAATTCGGCGTCCGGATCGAAACTGAAATGAGGATCCCGACAAACCTCGTCGTTGCGAAAGGCCAGGAAGGCGAATTCCGGCCTCAGCGACGAAGTACGCCTACCGCCTGCCTGCCAAAAGGCCGCAAAGGAAACGTCGGCGGGATCGAGCACGGATGGATACGTGTTCGGTGCAGACTCGTCTGGACGAGACTGAACAACGGGCTCCACCCCCATGCGACGGCAGGCCCGCTCAAGCTGCGGCGCGGCTTGCGCCTCGGCTCCGTTCCCCTTCGCCACGGCTTCGTCCCAGGCAAGGAAATCCTGCCGGTCGCGCAGTCCCTTCAGGTTTTCCGTCAAGGACTGCGCGCCCTGGACATTTTCCCATGCCGTGAGCAGCCTGTCGGCCTCCGCGAGACGACCGTCGTTCTGGGCCGTCAGGATCGAATAGGCAAACCATGGTCGCGTGTTCGGACGCAATGCCGCCACCACCGCCGCACGATTTGTCGAAAAGGCGTATGCTTCGGCGAAGTCGAGATCGGCCAACCCCGCTAGATCAAACGCCAACACCCCTCCCGAAAACGACCCCAGTGCCACACAGGCCAACACGCAACGTTTCATTCGAACCTCCCCATCCGTTGGACGAGCTGAAATTAAAAGAGCGAGAAGTCGGCCGCCGAACAGCAGGAGTTGCCTTCAATGGCGTGCGTACCGATGAACTTGACGTAACGGGCCGTCACGGGACTCGGCAAGGACACGCGCTGACGGATGCAGTTGGCGCTGATGTTCCCGAATTCACCCTGGCTGCGCAGGGTCCAGTTCTTACCGTCGTCCGACGTATAGAACTGGTAGGCATCGATCACGCCGACCTTGCAGCGATCCTGACGCGGCCAGTAGATGAAGCCATTGATCTTCACCGGTTCGCCGCAGTCGATGGCAAATCCCTGAGGCGGCGGAACGCGTCCTTCCGGTCCCAGCTTCAGATGCGTGTGCCACAGGGTCCGCTTCTCGCCGTCGATGACATTGTTCACGGCGCCGAGCGTCCCGCAGCTCGCCCAAAACGGACGCCACTTCATGCGCGAGAGCGTCCCTTCCTTGACTTCCTCTTCCGAGCGGATTTCCTGTCCCATGCGCAGCGCAAAGGTCTTGAGCACCGGCTCGGCTTCACCCGTCAGAACGACGCGCACTTCGTCCGTCGTAATCGGCCCCACGTTGGCAAAACGCCGGTAACCGACCGTCGTCCCCTCGAACTTGCGGACCCATTTGCCGTCGATTTTCGCCTCGAAGACAAATGCGGTGATCCGCTGGCCGAGGCGGATGTCCTCCTGCAAATCGAAGGTGTTGAATGTGACCGGCTTCGGCAGCTTGAGCGTCACCGTCTGAACGTTCGGCAGCGCGAGCTTGTCG
>JAZUGW010000104.1:0-33474 GCA_045641465.1 Kiritimatiellia bacterium
GGCGTGCAGGACCCGAAGAAAATGGATGCCGAGATCCTTGGTCGGAACGGACACGCGGGCGTATCGACGTTCTACGGTTACTATATGCTTGAGGCGATGAGCGCCGCCGGCGAGAACCAACGCGCGCTCGACACGGTGCGGGACTACTGGGGCGCCATGCTCGACATGGGGGCGACCAGCTTCTGGGAGGACTTCAATCTTGCCTGGACGAACAACGCGACGCGGCTCGACGAACTGCCTGTTGCGGGCAAGAAGGACATTCACGGCGATTTCGGCGAGTTCTGCTATCCGGGCTACCGCCATTCGTTCTGCCACGGCTGGAGCAGTGGACCGGCGGCGTGGCTCATCCGCCATGTCCTCGGCATCTCCATTCTTGAACCGGGCTGCCGCAAGGTCGCGGTGAAGCCGTTCCTCGGCGATCTCGACTGGGCCGAGGGCGCTCTTGCGACACCATTCGGGCCTGTGCGCGTCCGTGTTGAGAAGATGGCCTCCGGCGAGCTTAAGACGACTGTCTCGGCTCCGCCCGAAGTCCATGTGGCGGATCGATGAATGCGGAGCTGAACCATGGCGAGGATCGGGAAACGGGAAAGATTGATGCGTGACACGATTCCGCTCGAGAGGATTCGATCGCTCCCCATGTTCAGGGCAGTTGATGATTCTGTGATTTCGTCTTTGTTTAAGCGTGGTGCGGCCCAATTGAAGTTGTATGGCAAGCAGGAGACCGTGTTTGCGGCGCATAGCGCGGTACGGCACGTGTTCGTGGTCGTGTCAGGTGCGCTCAAGATCAGCGAGTACGGCGAGATGAGGGCTGCGCATATCCTGCGCGTCTGCCGTCCTGGGCATATCGTGGGGCTCGCGCACATCCTCGGACACCTTGAGGTTTTCCCCGGATCGTGCATCGCGACCGAGGAAAGCGAAGTCCTGGTTATGGACATCGACGGTTTCAACGAGACGCTCAAGACTCTCAGGTACGGACCACTCGGCGAAAACCTCTTCCGGATGATGTCCGACGACCTGCTCGCCTCCTGGCGGGCGCAGTCCATCCTCTCCTGCCGGACGATCGGCGACCGGGTGATGACATACCTCCGGTGGATGCAGGCGGAGACGGGGAAAGAGGAAATCGTCCTCTCGCTCAACCGACAGGAGCTCGCCGACCTCCTCGGTGTCCACCGCACGGCGCTTTCGCGTTCCCTTGCGCAGCTCGTCGCCTCCGGCCAGCTCGCCTGCCGCAAGAACGTCTTCAGCCTGTTGAAATAATTTTTTTGAAAATGTAGCAATTGCTACACACTTCTTTCGTGGGATTGTGTATAATACTGACAATCCAAGAGGGGAGAAACTATCAAATGAAGACGTTGAAAATGATGCGTAAACTTATGATGACGGTCGCCCTGGTGGCGGCGGTGTTCGCGGCATCGGCGAACGAGTGGACAGATTCGGCGACGGGGCTTACCTGGTCCTACGATGTCGTCGGCGATGCGGCCATGATCGCCGGCTGTAGTCCCACGGGAACGTCGCTTGAAATCCCGCAGACCATCGGCGGTCTGCCCGTCACGGCGATCAAGATTCACGCGTTGGAGAAGTGGACGAATCTCAAGTCGCTCACGCTGCATCCCGTCAAGATCGACTATAACGGCGAAGATCTCCGGAAGCTCAATCTGGCATTCGAGCCGAGTAACAAGCCGGTTTACGTGCACTATACTCAGACGACCATCACGAACATTACGGTGAGGGGCGGTGGCGTATTGCCTTACTGTTTCTTCTACGAATGCGAGGCGGTCGAGTCGATTTCGTTCGAGGGGGCCTTTACGGGAGTCGAAGAGGAGGCCTTCATGCGGTGTCGGGCGCTGAAGCGCATTGCGCTGCCGGAGGGTGTGGAATATGTCGAGAACGAGGCCTTTCGCGATTGCAACGCCCTCGAGGAGGTGAGGCTGCCGACCAGCATGACCAACATCGGTTCGCGGGTGTTCACGGATGATGGCAACTGCCTGGAATCTTTGAAGCGCATCTACGTGTCGTGGGATCTGTACGATGCGGTGAAGAAGCAGATTGACGTCGGTCTTGACGTGGAGATCATCCGCATCGGCGACGCATCCGGTTCCTCGCCCCAGAAGCCGTGGAACGTGGGTCTCGGTGGCTCGGTTACAGTCTTCGCCTATACGAACGGGGTTGGTGGGCTCATTGTTTACGGCAATGGTCCCGTGCGCGCTGACGAATACGGAGATATGCCGTGGTGGAATTTCGCCGACGAAATCACGTCGCTGACGATCGGCAAAGGTATAACCGCCATCGGCAGATGTGCTTTCATGGTTCTCACTTCGCTGAACGAGATCATGTTCGAGGAGGGGTGTCGGCTCACTCGCATCGACGATTATGCGTTCAGTTGTGCGGCGCAGCACGTGACGGAACTTGACTTGCCGCCCACGCTCGAAACCATCGATGAACGGGCGTTCGCCTTGTGCAATCCCGACCTGAAGATCCGCATTCCGGCAAGTGTGAGTGAAATGGGGTCGTTCGCGTTTGCGACGACGCGGAATAACATGACGTATTGCGGCGTCAAGGAGATGGTCTTTGAGAACGGGTCAGCGGCGATTCCGCTCGCGCCGTTCGTTTATGGAAGCAATACGGCCTTCCCGAAAAAACTCAAGGTCGTCATCGACGGCGAGACGGGTGTGCCCTCAGAGTGGCGCGGCAACGATGGCGTTCTCTACGCCACGCCGAAGGCGGCGGCCGAGGCGGGCTGCACGAGCATTACGGCGGTTCCGCCGCTGGTGAACCGGGAAACCGCCACGGTGGGCAAGTATGCGAAGTTCCCGCTCGAGGATCTCGGCATCCCCGTCGACACGAACAAGTACACGCTCAAGGCGGAGGGTCTGCCGAAGGGACTTTCCCTCGTCACCGAGCAGATCAAGAACGAGCAGAAGCAGGTCGTCGGCTACAACTATTTCATCGAAGGCGTACCCACGGAAACGCTTGCCTTCTCGACGCAGAAGGCCTACGTGCGCCGGGCGAACGCCGATAAGACGCAGACGCTCTGGCCGCTCATGCTGGAGGTGGAGCCGGATGAGCCGGTGGTCATTGATGAATTGGCCGTGGGCAGTAAGGTCAATGCTGCCGTGAGGCAAATATTTTACCAGGCGGATGCGACCTGCACGTACAAGGGTTGGCCGACGGGACTCAAGTACACGACGAAGCCCGTGAAGGACAAGACGGTTGGGGATGTTTCCGCGTATAATATTTACGGCGTGCTGACTAAGGCGGGTCAGTTCACCGTGACGGCCACCGCGCCCGTTCCCGGCACGAAATACAAGAACACGTACACGGCGATTCTTACCGTGTGGCCGGATCAGGACGCCAGAAGTCGAAAAGATCTGTTCACCCACCAGGCCTATGCGCCGTTCGAGCCGATGCAGGTGGGCGACGTCAAGTCGATCTCGGGTCTTCCGCCGGGGCTCAAGCACACGACGAAGACGCTGACGGATAAGACGTTTGGCGAGATCCCCGCCGGCACCATCTACGGCATGCCTACGAAGGCGGGCGTCTATACAGTGACGGCCAAGACCTTTGACGGGGAGAGCGCCTTCATCCTCTGGACGATTACGCCGCCCGATGCGCCGACGTTCGCGCTCGACACGCTCACCGCGCCGATTGTGGAGACGAAGGCGCAGATCGTGCAGGGCGCGAATCAGGCGTTCCCGATTGCGACAAGCGACATCGCAGCGACGGTGACGGCGTCGGGACTCCCGACGGGAATGAAGCTCGTGGCGACGCCGGTGAAGGAAGGAACGAAGACGGTCGGCAACACCTATTCGGTCGAAGGCGTCGCGACGAAGCCGGGCGACTATCGCGTCACCTTCAAGACGGTGTTGAACGGCGTGACCACGACGTCCGTCGTCGCCTTCACGGTGAAGGGCAATCCGTTTGTCGCGACCTACTGCGGCTACGCCTATGCGCGGCCGGACGTCCGTGCGGCGTATCGTCTCGCGGTTGCGGAGGTTACGGTCGCCGCGGCGGGCACGGTGAAGCTCACCTACACGGAGGGGAAGACCAAGTACACGGCAAGCGTGAAGAGCTTCGACTGGGACGACGCAACGGGCAAGGGCACGGCTGAGGGTCTTGTCCTCAAGGTCTCGTCCGCCGACAAGACGCTCGGCTATGGCGACCGCAAGGCGACCGTGACGTTCGAGGATCGCGGTGCCTATCTCAAGGCCAAGCTGTCCATTGCCGACGCGAACGGAACCGGACTTTCCTCTGGGGTGCCACCCCTGTTCGAGACGGTGAAGACGACCGAGGTTCCGCTTCCCGCGTCGCAGACATTCGTGTTCCGGGCGCTGGATGGCGGTCCTCTTGCGACGGTGTCGGTCGCCTACGATGCGAAGAAGGCGACGGCGGCGTTTTCGGGCAAGCTCTACGACGGCACGGCGGTCAAGGCGACGATCCCCGTGACCCGGTGGGATGATGACGGCGATTCTGCTGATTATGTTTTCGCGCCGTTCCTGGTGATCTCCAAGGACGGGACGGTCTACTGCTTCGACGGCTTCTCCTCGGGCTTGGGGTTCGTTGACGTGGTGGATGAAACCGGCGAGCTGCCCAACAACGTTTGCGTTGATTCCGTCGATTACACCCTCGGCGACAAGAAGTTCGCGGAGCTCGTGCCGGAGACGGGCGCGTTCACGTTCAACTGGGGCAGCGACGCCGAGGTGGTTGGCGCATCCACGGAGTCGTTCGCGTTCGAGGTGACGACGGACGCGAAGGGCAATCCCGCGGGCGTCGCGATCTACGATGTGGACGCGGTTGAGGGCGAGAAGCCGCTTGCGACGGTATCGGCGAAGGTCGGCAAGGCGACGGGCGCGATTTCGGTTTCGTTCACCTCGAAGAAGGGCGACAAGGCGAAGTACGCGGTGGAGCTCGTCTGGCAGGGCGACAATCTCTTTGCGGGCCACGTTACGCGCACGTGGAAGGGCCCAGATCCGGTGACGGGCAAGTCTGTGAACAAGACGGCCTACGGCACGGCGGAAGTGAAGTGAGACGGCTGGTTCCGATAATCGTTGCCGCCGCACTCTTCTGCGCGGGTGTGGTGTGCGGGTGGTTGATGCGCGGCGACGGCGGGGGAGCGGGCATCTCGCCCGTCTCCCCCGGCAAGGTCGCCGACTCTCGACCCGCGCCAAACGCGCGGGTTACCCGTTCCCCTGACGAGGCGGGCGTCGCCGCGCCGCAGTTTGCCGAAGCGGTTTCGGCGGCGGAGTTCCGCCGCCAGCAGGAGGCACCGGCGGCGACGGTTGAGGAGGTGAAGGGGGAGGACGGCCTCACCTTCGACGAGCGGGTGGAGAAGTTCAAGCGCGAGCGTCCGGACGAGTTCGCCGTGCTCCAACGTCGGCGCGAGTCGATTCGCGCGGCGCAGAAGGCGACCGCAGACAATCGCCTGGAATTCCTCAATTCGATCGATGTCTCGTTTTTCACCGAGGAACAGCGCAAGACGCACGCCGCCTACGCCGATTCATTTGCGGCGCGGCAGGAGGCGCGGGAGCGGATGACGGCGGCCCGGCTGACGGGCGCGGCGGTCTCGGATGCCGATCGCGTGCAACTACAGGTGGCCGAGCGCGTTATCCGCGAACAGGGCGAGGCCGAGCGTGCGGCGCTTTTCGAGGCGGCTGCGCGTTCGTTCGGCGTGTCGGCAGAGGAGGACGTGAAGCGTTTCCGCGAGACGATCTCATTGATTTTCGAGGCGACGTGCGAGCCGGGGGCTGGCTTACATCATCGCCTTCGTGGATATTAACCGACACAGCGATCTCCGAAAGGACAAATAAAATGATGCAGGCGAGACGCCGTGTCCGCGGGAAAGTTGTTGCCGTTTCTGTGCGTGTTCTGTTATAATGGGGTACATGGAAAAGGCAACAACTGATAACGTGACTTCCTGTCGACTTCACCAGCCGAGCAATGTCTCTGTTGATGGGACCGGTTGTCTGAAGCTTGGACTCGTCTCCCTCATCATCCTGGCCCTTGGCGTCGTCTGGGGTGGCGAAGCCCAAGGTCTTGTGGGCTACTCGATGCTGACGCGGGACGGGCGGCGGCTCGTCAGCAAGGTGGTGAATGGTACGCGTACGTTCGAGCTGGTGCCCACGAACGCGCTGCCCGCAAATCTGCCGCCGGTTCGGCCGTGGACGATCTATGGCATCAAGTCCGCGCACTCCGATCTCGGCCTCCACCGTTCCAATTTCATCCAGCGCAAGGGCACGGTGCTGCGCATCGACGAGGCAGGGCGGCTGATGGCGGCCGACCGTCGGGCGGACGACGATCCGGCGGCGATGCGCTACGTGATCGAGGGCTGGTGGGGCTGGCTCAACTATCCGCGCGAGAAGGGTGAGGCGGCAGCCCGGTCCTGGATCCAGAAGTGGAGGACGCGCGGGCGCGTGGACGTGGGCGGGAACCTCTGCGGCCTCGTCACGCACGTCTTCGGCTACGAGGAGCTGTGCCGCTCGCTCTATCCGAAGCTGGCGATGGAAGCGCGCTGGGGCGTCTCCACCCGCACGGCCCAGATGGTCGACAACCCAGGCATCACGAGCGCCCTGATCACGCCCTTTGTGGAGGCCGGCATCGAACATCTCACGTTCTGGCCGAACCGCTATGCGTCGTCCGGCGGGAAGACGCTTTGCCTGTCGGGCGACCGCCAGCATCCGGAACTCTTCTGGTGGGAAGCGCCGAACGGACGGGATCGGGTCCTCGTTTGGACTGGCCCCGGCTACGTGAGCGGCGGCTACCTGCTCGGGCCGAATACGGCGTACATCGACAAGCCCTCGCATCCGTTCCCCCATCAGGCCATTCTGCCCCCGCCGAACTGGAAGCCGAATCTCGCCGCCTGGGAGAAGAAGTGCGCCCAGGGCCTCGCCACGCTTGAATCCCGGTATCCGTACGACATCTGGCTCTATCCGAATTATCATGACGACGAGATCCCCTCGACGCGTCTCGCGGATGCCTATGCCCTCTGGAATGCGAAGTGGGCGACGCCCGTCTTCCGCACGGTCGGCTCGCTCGACGAACCTTTCGACAAGATCAAGGCGAAGTGGGGTGCGCGCATCCCCGTGGTGCGCGGCGACATTTCCTGCGCCTGGGCTTCGATGGCCACGGCTGTTGCGGAACTCCATGCGCGGAAGATGGCGGCAGATCGTGCCCTCCCCCAGACGGAAGCGCTGCGGGTGATCGGCGCAATCGAAAAGGGCGAGCCCTTGCCGAAGGCGGATCTTGATCACGCCTACGAGGCGCTCCTTCTCAATGACGACCATTCCTACGGGTTCAGCGGCTACACGGGCCGCCGGGTCTACGATACCTGGGCGCAGCATCGGGACTGGATCGAATTTGCCGAAGGCGTTGCCGCGAGCGCCGAGGAAGCGAGCGAGGCGCCCGCGAAGGGCGTCGAGGGCGTGGCGGAAAACCAATGGTATCGCATTGCCGTGACGAACGGCGTCATCCATTCGATCTTCGATAAGGACCTTGGACGCGAGTTGCTCGAAGGTCCCGCGAATCGCTTCCTGTACACGCGGAACCGTTATAAGACCCTCGAGGCGGATCCGATCGCGGCGCTGAAGGGGCGCGTGGTGCAGAAGGTCTGGCTCGACGCGAATGAGAAATGCATCCGTATCGAAAATACGATTACATCCGCCGGCGACCTTCTCAACCACGACCGCATGAAACGGTTCGGGCACTATGCGTTCCCGTTCAAGGTGGAAAGTCCCGTGTTCCGGTCGCAGTTGAACGGGCCGGTGATCGACGCCCATGCGGGGCTCGTGCCGCATGTGGCGGATTCCGTTTCCGTAGTGCGCGACTGGTGCGCCGTTGAGGGTAACGGGTTCGGTGTGGCGCTCATTCAGCCCGATACGCAGGTTGTCGAATACGGACGCCTCAACGGTTGGCCCGTCTATGGATTCCGCGGGCGGCCGAAGAGCGGCCACGTCTACAGCCGTGTCTTCGACGACGGCCTCCAGTGGCATCTCGCCGAACCGCCGTCCTTCCGCTTTCGCTACGCGATCACGTCCTATCGGGGCCGCTGGCAGGAGGCGCATGTGCCCGCCTTGGCGGCGCGGCTCGTACGCAACCGCGCGCGCGATGCCGCAATTGCGCGGCGCCTTGCGATGGACAAGATCAACCTGGAGTTCGTTTCCCTCAAACTCGCCGAAGACGGCAATGGCCTCGTCGTGCGCTTCCGCGAGACGGAAGGGCGCGAGACGGAAGGCATATTGCATCAGACGTTGATCGCGAATGCCACGGTTAAGCGCGTGACGGTGTTGGAGCGGGCGATGGATCAAAAGGACGCGTTTCGGTTCCGTCCGTTTGAAACGCGCAGCTACCGCCTCACGGGCGCACTGCCGAAGATCACGTGCGTGCCCGGTACGCCGTGGACGGGACTCATCACGCGCGCGCGGGCGTTTCCCGGCGGCCAGAGCGGGCAGCTGTACCTCCTTTGGACGACCGACCGTCGGCCTGCGTTCGACCATTACGAACTCTTCCGCGAGGGTGAGAAGATCGCAGATGTTCCAAACGCCTTCGAAGACGGCTATCTGCTCGCGAACGTGCCGTATGAAGACAAGAACCTCGAACCTGGCCGCACCTATCGCTATCAGGTAAGGACCGTTCTGAAGGACGGAACAAAGGAACCCCTGGGCGAGTCGTTCGTCGGGAAAACGAGAGCGCATCAAACGAAAACGAAGTAGGCAGAACGAGGACAGGAGGGGTGTGTGATGCCGAGCGTCAGTATCTGTAGAGGGTTCAACAGGTATTCTCGCGTGCCGACGGATTTGAAGTGCATGCGCACGGTCCGTCGGACGGCGTTTGTTTTGCCGGTTGCTTCGGGTTGGGAGGATTGGTTCCCCTATCGGGATTTCTTCTGGAATGTCGTTGAACGAATCAAGGAGAAAACGACGAGCGAATTATCCATTCGGTTCGGCGAAAAGACATTCTCCTCGATTCAGGATTGCCAAAGATGGGCGGCCGCCGAAGGCGACGAGGATATTCCCGGAGAAATCGTCTTCACCGGTGCAGCGGGCGTTTGCTGTGTTTTGGCGTTCGAGAATTGGGTGGATGGCGGGGGCGTGGATCCTTATTCGCCTTCCTTTACGTTTTCCTGCTATTCCGCCAACGAGACGATCGATGAGATCGTTTTCAAGTCGTGTGTTTCCCCGTTGGTGGCGGACTGCTTTGGCGACTACGCTTTCGTCAGAGAATCCGACCATTTCAGATGGCAATGGAAAGCGGAAGATCTGTGGCGGGTTGTCAAATCCTGGATCCTGCCGGTACTGATCGCCTTGGTCGTTACTCTCCTGTATCTATACTATTCTTCCCCGAAGTAAGTCCTGCCTGTGCAGCGGCAACCTTGCTCCTACTTGCGCCCGAATAAATCGACATTCCACTTGCATTCTAGTCGGATAAGTGCGATAATACTTGTGTAATGATTCTCTTATCCCGTTGAATAGTTGGCTTCTCAAGTAGAGGCAGGGACTGTTCGATAGGTGAAGTTTCAAGTGTCAAGTTTGTGCTGTCGATGAAAGAGGAACAGACGATGCGAAAACTAATTGGAGTGTTGACGTTGGTCTCCGCTTTGATGGCGGGCGAGGCGATGGCGCGCACGATGACCGTGAAGGCGCAGGGACAGACTTCGGTGACGCTGGAGTTCGGTGCGCCGGACGGCAAGGCCTATCAGCTCTGCCTTGCCTCCGGGCCGACCGACGGGGGTGACCGCAAGCGGGCTTGGGAGAACTGGACGACGGTTGCGACTGTGGCCGCCGATCAGGAGATCGGTACCTATGAGATTCCGCCCGCGTTGCTCGATGGGCGTCTCTTCCGATTCTTCCTGATGCAGACCGCCGACCTGCCTTATGCGACTGAACGCGACAGCGTACGCGCGACGGGCGCCCAGTGGGTGGATACGGGCATTGTACCGACGTCGCTGACGGAAGTCGAATTCGATTTCGGCAATGTCGTCTATGAGGATTACGACACGCTCTTCGGGCAGGGGTATAACGGGAACAACTACCTCTTTACCATGCAGAACAAGAACTTCATGTTCTTTGGAAAGATCAATAACAGGGGCATCACCTTGGATACGACGATCATTTCCAATATGCGCTATCTCTGCCGGGTGACGAGCGACAACTCGTTGACCCTCAGTCATGGCAACGTCTCCAATCACTACACGATCAACCGCACTGTCGCCTCCGGCAATCTCGCGGTCTTCGGTACGAATGGCGGCGGCTACTTGTGCACGTGTACTTTCTATGGCATGCGCATTACGAAGGACGGTTCAATGCTGCGCGACTTCCTGCCGGTGGCCGATGCGGCGGGTAACGGCTGCCTCTACGACATGATCTCCGGCACGCTCTTCACGAGCAAGACCTCGACGCCGCTTGTGAGCGGTACGGTGTGTGCCGACCGCCTTGGCCGGGTGCTGGCGACGACGCCGTCGTTGCACGGGCGCCGGTCGATCGCCATCACCGCCCAGACCGATAACGCGATTACGCTTGGGTTCGGCAATGCGGATGGCGAAGTCTACACGCTCTTTCTGGCGGCCGGCCAGACGGACGGCGGCAGCGACAAGCGCGCCTGGACGCAGTTCACCGAAGTGACCGACATCTCCGCCGCTCAGACGTCCTATACCTACCAGCTGCCGGATGCGTTGAAAGCGGACGGCATGCAGCTGCGTTTCTTCCTCATGAAGTCGAAGGGCCTTCCGTATGCGAAGGAACTCGCCTCCATCACGTCCACCGGCTACCAGTGGATCGGCACTGATTACGTGCCCACGCGCGAGACGGGCGTTGATATCCGCTTCGGCGATGTGATCTACGGGAACAATGCCCTCATCTTCGGGCAGGCCTTCATGGGGTCGTGCTATATGATCGCGCTGCAGGATCGCAGCAGTCAGCATTGCTTCATGTGGTATGGACAAACCAAGCAGCTCGACAATACCGTTCTGGCGGAGACCGACTATCGCGCACGGGTCATTCCGGGCGGTACGGTTGCGATGTCGCACGGCGGCGGCGTGGAGACCGTCTACTCGGCGCCGTTCGAGGAAGGGTTCTTCAATCCGCTCTATATCTTCGGTTCACCATCGGGTTATTTCGCGAAGTTCCGTTTGGACTCGATGCTGATCACCGAATGCGGTGCGCCGGTGCGCGACTTCGTGCCGGTGGAGGACTTGCATGGCAAGGGTGCGCTCTTCGATCGCGTGTACGGCAGGCTTCATTCAAACGAGTCCGCCACCGAGTTCGTGAAGGGGGCAGACCTCGATACGACGCGGACAGGCTGGGTGGTTGCTCAGACTGGAACCTTCGTGGCGAGTGCATCGAAGCCGGTGACGGCGACTTGGGTTGGTCTTGGCGATCGGGCGAATGTGGCCGATCCGCTCAACTGGCGCTGCTATAATGCGGCGGGCATGTTCCTCGAAGGAGCCGTGCCCACGGCGGAGACGACGGTACGCCTTGAAGAGTCGACGACCTTCAACATCCCCGACGGCGCGGCATTTGCGTGTCGCGCGATAGAGGCGCCGGCGCGCGTGACGCTGACGACGGATTGCGATTGGCGCGGTTTCGATCTGGCGTTGCTGCCGGAGGGCCTGAAGGTGGATCTCGCGGGCCATCGGCTGGTCGTCTGTGCCGATTCAACGGCCGACGTACTCGACCTTGCCAACGGGGCGGAAACGACGGGCGAACTCGTTCTGGAGGTGCCTGCCGAGGCGACCTACGACAATGCGGCCCTGACAATCAACGGTGCCGTCAAGTTCGTGAAGGACGGTGCGGGCGTTGTGGCGATTAGCAAGCACTGCGCCACCGTGACGGAAGCCGAAGTGCGCGCCGGTACATTGAAGTTCAACGGTGGACGCTTCACGCTTCGTCCATTCACGCTCTCGGTGAAGAGCGGGGCGACGTGCGACCTGAACGGCAAGGGCGACAATACCTATACCTACGAGATCGAGGGTACGGGCGTCGATGGCCGCGGTGCGATCGTGAACGGCGGATCGATCGCATCGGGTACGGCGCAGGCGGCCGGACTCGTTCTCACGGGCGATGCCCGCATTTGGTCGAAAGGACATTTCGGCCTCATCAATTCAAGCTATACGGCGACCACTCTTGAACTCAACGGGTACACGCTCACGCTCGACTATGGCGACGGGGCCGGTTTCTGGATCGCCAACGCCACAGGTGCGAGCGGTGGCACGATCCGCTGTCTGGGCGGTTGCATCCCCTATCCTTATAAGAATGCGAGCTCGATTCCCGGAGTTGAATTCGTCCTGGAGGGATCCTCGATTTTCCGCATGGCGAGCGGTTCTCCGAAATGCACCATCAAGCGGCTCGTTCTTAATGATGGAACGACCCTGGAGGAAAATTCCTATCTCTACGCCTATGGTCTGGAAATGCGAGAGGGTGCACGTACCTCGGGCGGTAGTTGGTTCTACATCGGCGGACCGCTTATCGTCTCGAACGAAACGCAGACGATTGAATTCAGCATCCCAACGACGGATCTGAGTGCGGCTTCGCCCGGTTCGGTGGTGAAATACGGCGCGGGCACGTTCAAATTCCATTTGAATTACACGGCGAACTCCTTCACGGGCGGCACCTACGTCCACCAAGGCAAGATGATCATCGATTCGATCTACAAGACGCCGCAGCCATGGTATGCGCTTGGCAATCCGGCCGGACCGCTCTTCATCGGCGCGACGGGCGAACTTGACATGACTGCGTGCGGGGCCACCGCGTTGAGCGTCGCGTCGCTTGAAACCGAGGCTGGCGCGACACTGACTACGACCAACATCAATGTCCTCACGGTGAGGGGGGATGCGACGATCGCGGCGGGTCTCGCAACGGCGGGTTCGCTCGTACTCAACGGCGAAACGACCTTGGACCTGACGGACCTTTTCGCGGGGGCCAATCTGCCGGTGGCCGGTCAGCCGGTGACGCTGGTCACGGCGAAGGCCATTTCCGGTTCAGGCGTCTACAAGGTGAAGGGCAGCCCCTATGCAACGCGCATCGTCAATCTGGGTACTTCGCTCGTCGCGGTGTTCTTCACGGGCAGTGCCGGCGAGGCCGTGGCGGCGGCGAAGCCGATTCGTCTCTGGTGTGTCGGCGATGACCTCGTGCGCGGTACGGCGACGGACAACTTCCGCGGCCCGCTCGCGCGCCTCTTGGCGCTTGACGGATGGGATGTCAAGATGACGGGCTTCCGTACGGTCAATTCGGGTGCGATTCCGTTGCCGACCGTCTGGGGCGGCCACACAGGCCTGCAGGGCGCGGCTCTGCGGACGAGCGCGACGCGTCCAGGCTTGCTTGAAGGCCTCGACACCTACGCGGCGGCGGCCGAAGAACCTGACTTCACGATCTTCCTCTGCGGCAAGGCGGACCTCGTCGACGGCATCGATGCGGCGACCGTGCTGGCGAACTGGCAGGAGGCCGTGACGCGTCTCAAGGCGGCGTTGCCGATGACGACCGTTGTGGCGTTGGCGCTTCCGGGCGAAAGCGCGTTCAACGCCCAGGCGCGGACTTGGGCGGCGGCGAACGGCGTGCCTTTCGTCTCCGGTACCGAAACGGCGCTGGCAACGACGGATGCCGAAGGTTTTTCGGCGGCTGCGGCGGCGATCCACGAGACGCTCGCTTCGCTCGCCACCTGTGCGGGTAAGAACGGAGCGGCGACGGTGGTGAAAATCCGCAATGCACTTGCGCGCGACGGCAAGTTCCTCGCCGTCACCTATTCAAAGCCGCTGACGGCGCTGCCGTCTACGCCGACGCTTGTACGCACGAGCGACTCGGGTGCGATCGCCCTGTCGGAGGCGACGTTGTCGAACGACGGACGTACCGTGACCTACGCGCTTGCCGAAGAAGTGGCGCCGAAGACGGAATACGCCTTCACGGCGAACGGCGTGACGACGACGTTCTTCCCGCGCCTCTTCGGTGCGCTCAACAACGTGCCCGACGCCTACACGACGGGCTATGTGCGCAAGCGCGTGTTCGAAGCGGATGCCACCTACCACCATGCGCAGAATCTCGACCGCATCCCTTATACCTTCGCGCCGTTGATGTCCGAAACCGGCATCGCGCGCGTGGGCTACTACATTGAACTCGTGCGTGCGGATACGGGCGAACTGAAGACGATGTGGATCGACATGGCGGCGCCGGGTTCCACCTGGGCGGATGTGGCGCTGCCGGTTACGCCGGATCAGTATAGGCAGCAGGCCGTGTCGTCCCTCCATGTGTGGAGCGACTTCGGCGGCGTGAAGCCGGTTGCCGCGAACGACGATTCGGTGGAAGGCTTCATCGAATTTTCGCCGCTCAACCTCGGCGGTACCGATCCGTCCATTGACGGTGCGCCGGCGGAAGTGTGGGCCAACCAATTCGGCTTTGTCGATACATTCAACAAGACCGGTACGGGCGGTTATGGATCCTTCCAGTTCATGCGCAAGTTCCCGGCCGGGACGGTGCCGTCGGCGGAAATTCTCTTCAGCTACACCTACTGGGGAAATGGCCAGAGCGGCAACCCGATCTGGGGCATGGGTTCGTTGGCGAACTACGGCGAACTCAATGCCAACAAGTCGATCGACTGGACCTTCATCACGGGTACGGGACTCGACGCCATCAGCGGGGCGGCCTATTCCGTGCGTCGCATCGAGTTCTGGCTCAAGTACGACGGCGCGGAAGACCGTACCTCCGCCTGTTCTCTCGTGTGGACCGGCGAGAACGGCGGCGACTTCCAGGCATTCGCCAACTGGCGGGCGCAGGACGACTCGGCACCGACGACCTTCAACGACCAGACGATGCTGCTGCCGGCGAATGAAACGCCGATTGCATTCAGCTATCAGGGCGTGGATATGATCAACTGCGGCTATTCGACGCTTGTGGTGGATGGCAGCTATTCATTCCCCGAGGTGGGCGGTCTCTACTTGAAGTCGCTTGACTTGGGTCCGGCTGGACGGCTTACCTACGATCCGACGCGGTTTGCCTTGCGCGTAGACAACGCGCCGGTTTTCGCTTCCGGCGCGAAGCTTGCGCTGGCACCCAAGTATGCGAATGCGACGAAGGGACGTTTCCTGCTCCTCACGTGGGATCGTGGCGGTTTTGACTCGGATACCGACCTGACGTCGATTTTCGACACGACCAGCGCGAAGGGCGCGAATGTGAAGGTTTGGGCCGAGAAGGTCGGGAACGGTGGTCGGCTGTGGGTTGACCTCGATTTCGGTGCGCCGAAGCGCGCGCTCACGATCATGCCGGTGGGCGATTCCATCACGCAGGGCTATATGAGCACCTACGGCAACTGGCGTACGCTCTTCATGAAGAAGCTGGCGGCTGCGGGCTACGAGCCGCATTCGACGGGCTTCTGGAAGATCGAGTCGAACGACATCTGCGGCGCGACAATGCCTGAAGACTGGATCTGGCATGCCGGTATCAGCGCGCAGCGCACGCTCACCAAGGGTGGCGGCGGCACGCTCGATGCGATCGAGGCGCTGCTCGATCAGGCGGGCGATGTCGATTTCGTGGTCGTGAAACTCGGCACGAACGACGTGGGGGCCGATGGTACGTCGGCGCAGGAAGCGTTCGATGGCTGGACGAATCTCGTCTTCAAGATCCTTTCCCAGAAGCCGCACGCGAAGGTGATCGCAAGCTCGATCCTTGACCAGGCGCATAATGCGTCCGCCGAGGCCCGGGTCATTGCGTTCAACGCGGCCGTTTCGAATGCGGTGGCTACGGGCGTCTTCCCGGCGGGTCGCGTCTACTTCGCCGATGTCTATACGCCGTGTTATCGCTATGATGTGAACGGACGGTACATTCCGGGCAGCTTCTATGCCGCCGACAATGTCCATCCAGACTGGCCGGGTGAAGACAAGATGGCGGATGTCTACCTCGCGGCGATCGAACGTGCCGTTGCCGAGGACCAGGGCGACATCGGCCAGCGCGAGCCGATGCCCACGACGACGGGCAGCCTGGTGAACGTGCCGGAAATCTACCGCGCCGGCTTCAAGCGCGCCCGCGTCTACGACATCCTCAAGAGTCCGCGTCTGAGCCGCGGCATGGTGGTGCCGTATGAAGACTATTCGCAGGAAGAGGGCGTGACGGAAAATCTCGGTCGCGTGGGCTACTACATCGAACTCAAGCGCAAGAACACGTCGCTCGTCGACTATCGCGGGCTCGTGCGGTGGCTGTGGGTGGATGTGGAGGCGTTCGGCAATCGCGACCTCGCTTCTTGCGGCATCCCGATCGAGGTGTCGAGCCAGATGCTGGTCAACGGACTTCACGTGGTGGGCAATATGCCCGGTATTGAGGCGATTGCGCCCGACGACGATTCGCAGCAGGCTTTCGTTGAATTTTGGCCGCACGGCTATTCCGGCGGGCCCGGTTCGGCAAACGGTGCGCCGCCCAACACCTACGGGTGCGACTGGAATGACGTGTTGTCGGCGAATTCCTACAGCTACGGTTCGATGCAGATCCATCGGATGACGCCGTTGGCGCGCAATCCGGCGCAGGTGCTCTTCGCGTTCAACCGCTGGACGGTTGGGAGCGGCGAACTTGAAATCGGCCTCGGAAACTTCTCGTCGGTGACGCTGGGTTCCGTCGACTGGACGTTCACGGGCGATGCGAGCAAGGGCTATGCCGGAACAATGTCCGCCGCTGCCTACGAAATCGCCCGGATCGAAATCTGGACGAAGGAACTCGATATGAGCGAAATCCTGACGGCGGAATGGACGGGCGCCGGTGAGGATCCGACGGATTGGAGCGATCCGGCGAACTGGCGCGCCGTCAACCGCGCGGGCGAGACCCTCGCGGCCGTGCCGCAGGCGATCACCGATGTCACGATTCGCGACAGTGCGGCGCTCGCCCGTCTTCGGGCCGGGGCGTTCGTGTGCCGCAGCGTGACGGTCGGCGGTTCGCATACGTTGGCCGCCGATTGGGATTGGCGCAATTTGAAGGTGGCCTTTGTCGAGGGAACCTCGATCGACCTCAAGGGGCACAAGCTCTACATCTCGCCGCGTATTCCTGAGAAAGGCTCCTGTGCCATCACCGATTCGACGGCGGGACTCTGGCCGGCCTCCCGCTTCTATCGCGTGAAGGTGGAAGGGTTGAAGTTGGCCGCCAACGCAGCGCCGTGCGAGGGCGTGCAGCTTGCGGAGATCAAGCTCTTCGATGCGGCGGGCCAGGATGTCACAGCTTCGAAGACGCGTGTCTTCTGCGACACGACGACAACGGCGGCGAACGGGCTTCTTTCGCCTGACGGACAGGCCGCCGACAATGCCTTCGACGGCAGCATCTATACAAAGTGGACCGATTATCGTGCCGGTACGCAAGAGACCGCCGAAGTCCGGGAGGCCGCCTGGGCGGCGGTCGAGTTCCCCGAACCGGTTGCGCTGTCGAAGTACGAACTCCATTCGGGGGATGGCCCGGATGCGGCGAGTCCCTACCGTTGGCGCTTCCAGTCTTCGACGGATGGTGTCACTTGGACAGACCTCGACGTCGTCTCTGTGTATGTGGTTCCGGATACGCGCAATGGTCTGCTCTTCACGGGGCTGCCGGGAACAACGGTACCGGATTCGAACACGGTGGCGCCGGGCGAGCTTCATCTCGCGCTGAACGATTCGCTGACGACGTCGAAGCTGGTCGCGTCGGGACACCTCAAGGTGGTCAAGGAAGGTGTGGGCATTTGGCATAATACGGCGGCCACGGGTGACTATTCAGGTGGCCTTGAGATCGCCGAGGGTACGTATCGCGGCTATCGTACGACCTTCCCGGACAACGGCAACCGCACGGTTGTCGTCCGCGCGGGGGCCACGTTGGATACGGATGCGCATTCGGGCAGTGTGCTCAACGGTACGGTCTCGCGCGTGGCGCTGGAGGAGGGCAGTACGTTGCTCCACGATCACAATGATGCGAGTACGAGCTATACCGGATTCCACAGCCTGTTCCTCACGGGCGATGCCGCGTTCAATGTCAAGACCTCCTGCGGGTTCATCTCCACGGCGTATCGTCGTACGTTCATCGACCTGGGCGGGCATACGCTCAATCTTTCGGTTGCCTCTGCCAAGACGTTCTCGCTCTACAACACAGAACTCACGGCCGGCAAGGTTGTGAATGCGAACAGTGGTTTCTTCGCCTTTGGCAGCGCGACGAAGGGGTATGGACACACGGGTGTCTATGCACCGGAAACGGACTTCGATCTGCGTTCCGCGCTGCAGGTCAACTGTACCAGCATCGTGCACAGTCTCACGGTGCGCTGGCCAGACACCGACTATGGGTCCGCCGTGAGCAATGCCTATCTTTTCGTGCGTGGCACGCTTGCGCCGTTGACATCCTACCATGTCAACTTCCGCCTAATGGATGGCGCGACGCTGGATCTTTCAACCAAGTCGAATGATTGGTCGCTCACGGCGCAGCAGCCGTCGTCGCTTCCGGCTGAAATGCGTACGATTACCTTCGAAGACGGTGCGAAGATCAAGGTTGATCTTGGTCCGCGGCGCGGATTCGGTGCCGCAACGAAGATCGTCGATTGGTCGACTTGTCCGCCGGAAAACCTCGAGACGCTTAAGTTTGGCTTCGGCGGTAGTAGCGCAGGGCGCGGTGGTCAGCTAGTCGCGCGTGAGGACGGCCTCTATTTCTACAACGGTTTTGTCATTCACCTGCGGTAATGAAGGTGTTTTCGGACAAGACGGAATGTTCAATGCTAAAGTCACTTACAAGGAACAGGATGGAACGCAATGAATGCAGACCGGTTGAAACTGAAAGTTGTTAAGACGCTGGCGGCATGTGTCGCGGGCATGTTGGGGTTGGTGTTGCGGGCCGAGGTGCCGCTGCCGAGTACCTACCTGCCGGTTGACTACATCGAGGCCGATGGGTCGCA
This sequence comes from Kiritimatiellia bacterium, assembly GCA_045641465.1. GTDB lineage: Bacteria > Verrucomicrobiota > Kiritimatiellia > RFP12 > UBA1067 > RUG572. The sequence continues at coordinate 18,856 of JAZUGW010000104.1, forward strand.
GTACCTTGATCCGGGCGTGAAGGCCAAAACCAACACCTCGGTCGATATTACATTCGGCAACATCCAGAATGTCAACAACAGTACGATTTTCGGTACCACCATTTGGGGCGGCAGTGTCTACCTCTTCATCGTCCAGGGCGGCGTGATGCGCATTTACGGGAATACGAATATCGTGATTTCCGAGCCCCTGGGAGGTACGGAGACCTATCGCCTGAACTGGGCGGCGAACAACGACTACACATTCTACAAAGATGGCACGGTGGTGAAGTCGGGGTCTACGGCCCGTACGGGTGAGAACGGTAATAACTCCTTGTGGTTCTTCAAGGGGAACACAGGTTCGGCCCAGTATGCGAAGATGCGGCTCTACGCCTTGAAGATCGGCGAGGGCAATACGCTTCTCAGGGACTATGTGCCGTGTTGGAGCCCGGAAGGTGTGCCTGGATTGTGGGACAAGGTAGGTGGCAAGTTCTATGCGAGCGCAACGAGTACGCCTTTCCGTGCGCCGTGGCCGAAGACCGATGGCACCCTACCGGGCGGCTACACGCCGATCGCGTACATCAAGTCCACGGGCACGCAGACCATCAACACGGGATTCACCGTGACGGGCAACACGGTTGCCGATGTCTCCTGCGGACAGCTCACGCGCGAACAGCCCGTGGCGCTGTTTGGCACCGGATGGGGCTCGAGCGCCTATCTGATTGCCCTGCAGAGCGACGTCGTCCAGTTTTGGGGAACCTCGACGAAGGTCGCGGACATCCCAGTTCCCGACCGGGATTTTCGCATTCAGATCGCGAGCGACGGCGTGACCGTGACGCTTGCGGGAGGCGAGCCGCAGAAGACAACGTTGACCCATTCGGCCAATGCCAATCTCTGGCTCTTCGGTTGCGGACAAACCGACCACCGCTCCAAGTACGCCCTCTACGGCATGAAACTCTGGACGTCGGCCGGCGGAGCGTTGGAACGCGACTTCGTACCGTGCCGCAACAAGTTGAACGAGGCCGGCCTTTTCGATCGGGTGCACGGCAAGTTCTACGGCAGCGCGACCGGCGACAAGTTCATCGGGCCCTACGGGGACAGCCGTCTGCCGTCCGGCTATGTGCCGGTTGAATACATCGAGTCGACCGGCAACGCCTGGATCGATGCGGGCACGAATGCGACGCAGAACACGCGTATCGAGGCTTCGTTCAACACCTGCACCCTGTCTCAGGCGTGGGGTGTGTTCTTCGGTACGGCGGGCGGCGATCGTTCAAGCGACGGCGTGCTGTTGCGCTACTACAATAACACCCTGAATCTGAACGGCTTCTTCTGCAATGCAATCTACGACGAAGCGCAGATCGGCGTTTCCGCGAATACGGACGTACAGGTGGTGCTTGAGAAGAACAAGATGACGGTGAACGGAACGGAAGGGACGATCACCACCTCCGCCTCGCCCTATGCGGGGAACATCTACCTCTTCTGCGGTAACAACGTCGGTACGGCATGGCGTCATCAGACGATGCGGCTCTACTCGTTCAAGATGTCCGAAAACGGTGTGCCCGTACGCGATTTCGTGCCGTGCCGCAACCTGAATGGCGAGGCGGGCCTCTGGGACAAGGTGGAAGGCAAGTTCTACGGCAACTGCGGTCCGGGCGCGTTCACGACGCCGGCGGGCATTCTGCCGCGCGAGGTGACGCTGCCCGAGGGTTACACGAAGCTCAACTGGATCGGGAGCTCGGGCACGCAGTACATCGATACGCAGTATGTGCCGCAGGCGGCGACGCAGGTCACGGCGTTCTTCAAGCCGCTCGAGCGGAACGAGAACTGGGCGGCGTTCTTCAGTTCCCTCAATGACGACTCGTCCCAGAACGCCGTCTCGCTTCGGTATTACAACAACACCTGTACGATCAACGGCATGTTCTGCAATGCGGCATACGGCGAGGCGACGACGAGCGGAACCTATGAGGAGGCCTTTGTCGCGGCGGCACTTCGCCGGGGCGTGATGATCATCGATGGAGCCCGCAGCGGGATCTCCACGACGGCCGAGCCGTACCAGGGATCGCTGATCCTCTTCGGCGAACGCAATGGATCCCAAATCCGTCGTCAGCAGGCGATGCGCCTTTTCGCGCTGATGATTTCCGAGAACGGAACTGTGGTGCACGACTACGTGCCTTGCCGCCGCGATTCCGACGGCGCGCGCGGGCTCTACGATCTCGTGGTTCAGGAGTTCAAGTCCAATGACGGTACGGGCATCTTCACGGGACCGGATGTCGCGGTCTACGCGAAACTCGACGGCGACGGCTACGCCTACTACGGGGCGGAGCACGACCGCGTGGGCGCGCCCGCCACGGGCATTTCGGAGTTGCCCCTCGCGTTCGCGAACGACGCCGAGTTCCAGGCGCTCGTCGCCGTGCCCGAACGGGTGGCACAGGCCACAGGCGTCATTCTCGAAGGCAATGTCACGCTTTCGGCGGATGCGGACTGGTCGGGATACGAATTCGACTTCTCCGGTAATACAATTAACCTCGCCGGACACAACCTCACGGTGGCTGGACTCAACGGCGAGGGCCTGGTGACGGATGCGACCGGCTACCTGCTGCTGGACTGCATCAAGTCCACCGGCACTCAGACGATCAACACGGGCATCACCGCGACGAGCAGCCTTGTTGCCGACGTGTTCTGCGGACAAGTCACGCACGACCAGCCCGTGGCGCTCTTTGGCACCGGGTGGGGAGGCAATGCCTATCTGATTGCCGTGCAGGGCGGCATTGTCCAGTTCTGGGGCAACGGCATGCAGGCGTATCCCTCGTTCATCGACTGCGATTTCCGGGTTCAGATCAACGAGATGGGCGCCATCATCACGACGGCGGATGGGGAGCGGAAGACGGCGGCGCTGAATCACTCGGCCAACGGCAATCTCTGGCTCTTCGGCTGCGGTCAAACCGACCATCGTTCCAAGTACGCCCTCTACAGCATGACGCTTCAGGCCTCGGCGAACGGGGCGACCGTGCGCGACTTCGTACCGGCGAAGCGCCTTTCGGACGGCAAGATCGGACTTCTCGACTGGGCGCATTACGGCGAGAACGCCACGGCAGGTGTTCCCGAATTCTATGTCGACGCCAATGGCGGCAACTTCGTGGCCGGTGCGGTGACGAACGTGCTTCATTGCGGCGAGCTGCACGTCAATGTGGCCGCCGGCAAGACGGCGGAGAACACGGCGGTCGTGCTGGACAAGGCGGTGCGACTCGTGAAGGGCGGTGCGGGCACGTTTGTGGCGACCAAGGCGAACCAAACCTACGAGGCGGGCACGGTGGTCAATGCCGGCACGGTCCGCCTGGGATCGGGCACGTGTTTCGGTCCGGCGAAAACGGAGGTCGTGGTCAATGCGGACGCGACCCTCGAGATGGCGGGAGTCTATGACATCGTCGACTACGCGTTCGTCTTCGCGGGCGGCACGCTCCAGAACACGGTTGCCGACATCGGCAACAACAAGGCGCAGCTGACGCGCATCTTCCTCGCGGCCGATACGGCGATGCCCCTCGCCAAGTCCGCCGGTTTCATTGGAAGCGGATATGCGGCGACGACGCTCGACCTTGCCGGGCGCACGCTCGCCGTGGATGTCGCTTCGGGCAAGAGCTTCTGGCTGTACAATGCCGATATGACGGCGGGCAAGCTGGCGCTGACGGGCGCGGGTACATGCGCGATCGATAAGACGGGTTTGCGTGCGGCGGCGACTGAATTCGACCTCGGCTGCGGTGCCGTCACGGTGGCGGTCAACAGCGAGGTCCGCGACTGGATCGTGGGCGCGGCGACGTCCGTTTCGGGCAACGGCGTGATCACCATTCGCGGCGCGTACCGTCCCGTTGGCGACGCCATTTCGCACTATGTGCTGGCGAACGGCGCAACCCTTGATCTTTCCGCGAAAGATTCGACCTTCGACGTCACGGGGAAGGATATCGCGTTCACGGACAATTCGACGATCATCGTGGATTTCGGCACGCGCACGTTCTCGGACGAGGAGAAGTTGGTCGCGTGGGCGGCGAAACCCGCGGGCGTCCTGTTCAAGTTGAAGGACGGTCTCGTCGGCGGCCTGGAGGCGCGGGAGGACGGCCTCTACGTCATCGCGGATACTGCGGTCGAGTTTGCGGAGTGGACGGGGCTCGGTACGGTCGATGATCTGCAGGATCCCCGGAACTGGCGCTGCACGAGTTTCGCCGGCCAAGCGGTGGCGAATGGCCTGCCCGCGAATTACTCGACGATTGTCCTTACGGGGAACTGCACCTTCAGTTGTCCCGCCGCGAATCCGCTCGTGTGCGCGGCCGTCGTGCTGCCGCCGTCGCTGGGCGCGGACTGCGACTGGCGCGGACTTCAGGCGGACGTGGTCTCCTGCACCGGTCCGATCAACCTCTGCGGACACAAACTCTATGTCTCCAGTCTTGAAGGAATGGAGGCGGTTACCGACACGGCGGGCGCGGGTTACCGGTTGCTGGATTACATCCAGTCCACCGGCTCGCAGGTCATCAAGACCGGATTGAAACCCAGCGGGAACACGACGAGCGACATTACGCTCAGCCATCTCCAGAACGTCGGCAACTCGGTGATGTTCGGCAACGGCGACTGGGGTCCCTCGGCCTATATGTTCATGCTCCAGGGCAATGAATTGAAGATCTGGGGGCAGTCGACGATCCGAATCTCGGGACAGCCGCTGGGCGGTTCGGACACCTATCGCCTGACCTGGGGCGAGGGCGATGTCTACACGTTCTATAAAAACGGTGCGAGCGTTGCCACGGGCACGAGCGGACGTACGCCCGCGAAATCCATGGAACTGTGGGTTTTCAAGGCGAACACCGGCAGCGCCCAATACGCGAAAATGCGTCTCTACAGTCTGAAACTCGGCGAGGGCGCGACAATCCGGCGCGACTACGTGCCGGCGCAGCGGATCTCGGATGGCAAGACCGGTCTTCTCGACTTGGCGCATTTCGGCAAGGTCACGGCAAGCGATCCCGAGTTCTATCCTGATGCCAATGGCGGCGAGTTCACGATCGGCTCGGTGACAAATTACCTCTATACCGGCGTGGAACGCGGCGAGCTTCACCTCGACGTCCCCGCGGGTTCGGTCGTCAATACCGATGTCGCGTTCACGGGTTCGCTCAAGTTCGTCAAGGAAGGCGCGGGCACGTTCAGGGCGCGGAAGCAGGGACAGTCCTACTACGGCGGTACGGAGGTGGAGGGCGGCCTTCTCGAGTTCGACAACGTGAAGTCGGCCTCTGGCAGCTACGGCACCTACACGGCCGACCGGCAGCTTCTCGGTGCGGGCGGTTCGACGCTTACGATCGACGAGGGCACCAAGGTGAATGTTGCCGGCACGCTGGGGCTCAGGTTCTACAACTTCGCGTTGAACGGCGGTACGCTTGCGAACGAGAATCTGGGTGAACAGGTCATGTTGCTCGACAATTCCTCGTCGAGCCCCAATCCCGGATTTGGCGTCGTTACGCTCGCGGCCGATTCGACGCTTCTTGCACTTCGGCAGTTCGTCTTCGAAAATGGGCGGCTCGACCTCTGCGGCAACACGTTGACGATTGACTTCTCCGGCTACGGCAACAAATATGTTTTCCTGCGCGGTGGTCAGACGTGTGTGAACGGAACGATTTGCGTGAAGGGCGGATCTCCCAGCCAGTTCGGTCAAATCTATGTTGACGCGGCCGATCTCGATATGCGCACCGTGAACTTCGACATGGCCCAGGCGGAGTTCAATCTGGCGAAGAGCCTGAGCGTGAAAGACTACATCGCGCGCGCGCCGCTCGGCACGGGCACGGCGGATAATACGGGCAAGGGGGCGTTGAATGTGTACGGCACCTTCAAGCCCTTTAACGCCTTCTTCTACGGTTGCACGCTTCAGGACGGCGCAACGCTCGACCTTTCGGCGCAGACCGGTGCGTGGAGCACGACCAGCACGGGCACGTGCCCGACGAAGACGGTGACGTTCGCGAAGGATGCGGTCATTACCATCGATCTCGGCAGCCGTGCGGATGCGGGCGACAAGGGGAAGATCGTCGCATGGATTGAGAAGCCTGCGGATATCGACACCGTCACCTTCAACCCGTCGAAGAACACGAAGGGCCGAATCGAGGTGTGCGATGACGGCATCTACCTTCGTCGCGGACTGACGCTGTTCCTCCGTTGATGCAACAACGCAAATGTCTTTCAGTATGAAGAAAAAACTTTCTTTGTTGGTTTTCATGGGCGCGGTTGTGGTCGGTATCGCCGGCGCGGCGCCTTTCGTGGATGGTGATCGGGTCGCGTTGTGGGGCGACTCGATCACGCATGCCGGGCTCTATCCGAAGATGCTCGCGGATTTCTATCTCACGCGGTATCCTGATCGCACGGTGCGCTTCTACAATGCGGGCGTCGCCGGCGACAATGCGGGTGCCGCGATGAGCCGCTTCGAGGAGGACGTCAAGCGGTGGAACCCGACGGTTGTCACGCTCATGTTCGGCATGAACGATTCCGGGCGTACCATGTACGATCCTCGATGGATGGCGAATCCGTCCTATCGGGCGGGTATCCCGGCGCGGGAGAAGAAATGCTATGAGACATACTCCGCCAACATGGCGAAGCTCGTCGCGCGTCTGCGTGCCGACTTGCCGAAAGCGCGGCGCATGTTCCTCACGCCCACGCCCTATGACGAAACGGCCGTGCAGAAGGACGTGCATCTGGCGCCCGCCCTCAAGGGGACCGTGGCGACGCTGAAGCGCTATGCGGATTGCGGGAAGAAACTTGCGGCGGAGACCGGTGGCGAAGTCGTTGATTGGAATACGGCTTATCAGGACCTCGTCGTGCGGGAGCAACGCAAGAATCCTGCGTTCTCTTTCGTACGGCCCGATCGCGTGCATCCCGCTGCGCCGGGACACCTCTTCATGACCTACGTCTTCTTGAAGACGCAGGGCGTTTCGGGGATCGTCTCCGACGTAGCGCTCTCCGCGAAGAGCGGGACTGTGCAGAAGAGCGACAACGCGACGGTGAGCGACTTCACGAAGACGGAGGATGGTTGCGCGTTCACGCTGCTCGAACGGGCGCTCCCGTGGCCGATCGAGTCCGCCGCCAAACCTGCACTTGCCCTCGCACCGATCCTCGAGGATTTGAACCGTGAGGTGGTCGCCGTGAAGGATCTTGTTCCGGGGGCGCGTTACACGCTCTTCATCGACGGTACGGACGTCGGCACCTGGACCGCCGACGAACTCGCCCTCGGTGTCAACCTCGCGAACAACGCGAAGACACCGCAGGCTCGTCAGGCGGCGGAGGTCGAGCGGAAGAATGCCGCGCGTTGCGCGATTGAATGCGATCAGCTGCGGATGTTTGCCGCTTCGCGGTGGTACCTGCGTCTGCGAAAGGTGAATCCCGATGATTTCGCGGCGGTGAAGGCGCATTATGACGGGCTCAAATACAAGAATGGCTATTTTGAGTGCAAGCTGCCCGCCTACCTGCGCAACTACGCGAAACGCGAAGCGATCGAGCGCGACCAGGATACGCGATGGGCGGAACTCCTTGCCCTGCGCACGCCCAAGGCTCATCGCTACGAGGTGAAACGCGTGGCGGCGGAAAGCCCCGTGCACGTTCGTGCGGTGCCGGCGGCCGAGGAGGTGCCCACGTGGCGGATTCTCGGCGACGGGACGGCGGCGTATGCGGTACCGATGGTGGAACATCCCGGGATGGTGCTCGCGGCTCAGCAGATGCTGGATCGTACCTATTCGCGGGGCTGCTTGCGTCTTACGGCCGATATCCGCACGCCCGCGAAGTGGACGGGCTCTCCGGGACACGGCACATCGTTGCGCGTGGGCCTGGCGCCCGCTGCACGGACGGCCCTTGTGGCGGCACGTCAGACGATCGGCGAATTCGGGCCCGACTTTCAGAAGTCGGGCAGGACGACGAAGGCCTTTGCGCTTACGCGCGACGAGGCGGGGCATGCCGCCGGACGCGTGATGGAGGTGGCGCGGGCCGAAGCGTGGTATCGCTATACGGTGACATTCGACCTTGAGAAACAAACTTATTCAGGCACCGTCTGCGACCGCGAAAGCGGGGCGAGCGCGGGGGCTTTTGAAGGGGCGAAGTTCTGTCGGGCGTTTGATCCGAAGGATCCCATCGCCGCCGTTGTCGTCCATGTGAAGGGACTCTCCACAGGCTTCGGTTCCGCGTTTCGTGCGGCCGATGCGGGCGGCGTCGACAACCTGAAACTCGAATGGCAGGCACCGGGCGAGACGGCATTCAAGACGGTGTTCACCTGCGACTATGCCGCGCGCACCGGTGCGCAGACGGATCAACCGCTCGTCGGCCGCACGGCAGGACTCGCGCCGAAGATTGAAATCGATTTCACGCGTCCGACCGGACCGATCAACAAGTGGCTCCATTGTGCGGGCTACTGCTCGCGTTCGTATCCACGCGGACTTGAAAACGACGATGCCGACCTGAAGCCGCTTCATCTCACCGCCGCCCGCACGCACGACTGGGCGCTCGTCAATTCGGGGCAGCGTCTCGTCGACACCCAGTACATCTTCCCGCTCCTCCACCTCGATCCGGCCGATCCGAAGAACTACATCTTCGAGCCCACCGACCGCGTTCTCTCCCTCACGCAGAATATCGGGATGAAGATCTTCTATCGTCTCGGCACGTCGATCGAGCATACTGCGGACTGGGGCTTCAACACGCTCAATCCCACGAACCACGCGCAGTACGCCGAAGCCCTCGCCGGCATCGTGCGCCATTACACGCAGGGCTGGGCGAACGGTTTCACGTGGGATATCCAGAACTGGGAAATCTACAACGAGCCGAACATCGTTCCATGCTGGCGCGGAACGAAGGCGGAATTCATCGATCTCTTCGTGACCTGCCTCAAGCGTCTCAAGCGGGAATTCCCCACCCTCAACTTCGGCGGACCCGCCTTCGCGGGGTGTCCGCTCGACTACATGAAGGAGTTGCTTCTCGCCTGCCGCGCGGCGGGGGTGGAACCCGATTTCGTGAGCTGGCACTATTATGGACAGGATCCCGACGACCTCGTTTCGCAGCCCGCGCGGGTACGTCGGTTCCTGGATGGCTTGGGCTTCAAGAAATGCAAGCTCGTCATCGACGAATGGCACTACATCGTCTCGTGGGACGGTATCCACGGGGCGTCTTCGCCCGACCGCATCCGTCAGGCGCATGCGGGTCCTTCGGCGCACAACGGCATCGATTCGGGCGTCTTCAATCTCGCGGTGCTCTCGGGATTCCAGAATTCCTGCCTCGACCAGTCCTACTTCTACGGCTCGGGTGCGAAGGGCAGCTGGGGCTGGAAGAACGGCTACGGCGAATACAACAAGAGCTATTATTCGCTCAAGATCTTCGGCGACATCGTGACGGACTTCACCCAGAAGGTGGCGGCCACGGCTGGTTCGGAAACGACCGTCTCGGCGTTTGCGGGCTTGAGTGCGGACGGCAAGAAGGCGTTCGTCTTGGTGGCGGACTATCGGGGACGCTTCCCGCTCGTCGCGCACATCAAGGGGCTCGACAACGCGCGGGTCGAAAAGGCGATCGTCCTCGACCACACGCGCAACAACGAACCCGTCGAAGTGACCTGGCGGAACGGCACGCTCACGCTGCCGCGCAAGGACAGGAACTCGGCGGCGTTCTACGTAGTTTTCGCACGGCCCTGATAAAGCGCGGTTAGGCCAGACGATAGCCGATACCGCGTACGGTTTCAATGTGGTTTGCCCAGGGACCGAGTTTGCGGCGGAGCGCGACAAGCATGACGTCTACCAGACGGTCGGTAACGTCCTTGGCTTCAGTTTGAATGGCATCAAGAATGGCGGCGCGCGTGTGAATGCGATTCGGTCGGGAGAGGAACAGTTCCAGCATCCTGTATTCGCCGAGAGTAAGTGAGAGCCGTTCATCCCCCATCGTCACGATATGGGATTCGGGGGCGAGCATAAGACCGTCGCAGACGAATGGCCCGGAGAGGCGTCCGGTCGTGGCACGCAATGCCGCGCGGATTCGAGCCAAAAGAATCGGGCGCGAGAAGGGCTTGGTGACGTAGTCGTTTGCGCCGAGGTCAAGTCCCTTGATGACGTCCCGTTCCTCGCCTTTCGCTGTGAGCATGATGATGGGAATGTCTTTTGTCACGATGCTCGCGCGGATGCGGCGGCAGACCTCATAGCCGTCCATGCAAGGAAGCATGATGTCGAGAAGGACGAGATCGGTTCGGGTGGTTGTAACCGCCGAAAGTCCGGACTCGCCGTCGGGCGTCGATGCCACGTCGTAGCCATCGCCTTTGAGGGCAATGCGAAGAATCTCGCGGAGCGAAGGGTCATCCTCAATCACGACGATGCGCATGGTATCTCCAATGTGAACGTGCTTCCCCTGCCGAGTGTCGATTCGCATCTGGCTTTTCCACCGTGCAGGATGGCGGTATGTTTGACGATGGCGAGGCCGAGCCCCGTGCCGCCGAGCGCGCGGCTTCTGGCCTTGTCGATACGGTAGAACCGTTCGAAGAGGCGCGGCAGGTGTTCGGCGGGGATGCCGGGACCCTTGTCTCGAACGGCGATTTCGACATGCCCCTCCACGGCACGTACCGTGATTTCGATGTCCCCGCCGTTGCCGTACTTAAGGGCGTTGGAGATAAGGTTGCCGACGGCTGCGTCGATTTTCTCCCGGTCGGCATGGACGATCAGTCCGTCTTGAATCGCGCGGCGTATCAGTACGCCCTCGTGGTCGGCCTTCCGTTGGTAACGGTCCACCGTTGCGTTCACGATCAAACCGATGTCGCAAGGTGGTAGATTGTTCGGCAGTCCGCTGGCTGCCGTGTGTTCGAGTTCTGCGAGGCAGAGGATGTCGCCGACAAGCGATTCGATCCGTCCCGATTCCTTTTGCGCGATGGCGAGAAGCGTGCCGCGTTCGCTGTCGTCGATCGTCGTCCCGTTGACGAGCATTTCAACGGCGCCGATGACGCCCGCGAGCGGCGTCTTGATTTCGTGTGAGACGTTTTCGACGAATTCGCGGCGGAATTGTTCCATCCGATTTGCTTCCTCGAGTTTGAGCCGTTGTGCGTCGCGTTCTGCGGCCAACGCGTCGATCCGTCGTGAGAGGCGAAGCGTGAGTGCGAACACCGCGAAGGCGACGAGCAGCCCGACGACGGAAGAGATGGCAAGTCCTAGTCGCGTGCGTCGTACGGGCTCCATGACTTCGCGGTAGGGAACGGCCAGTCGAATGACATAGTCGCCTACCTTGCGGGCTGCGTAAAGCATATAGACGCCGAGTGTGTCGGAATGGCGTACGACAACCGATTCCCCCGCCGCCCACGACTGGCGGATTTCGTCGCGCCGCGAATGATCGTCTCGTCGTTCTGTCGCCGTGTCGAAGACGACACCGCCGGAGGCGTTGATGATCGTCACACGTACGCCTTCGCGCTGGCGGACGGAGGCAAGTCGCCGAAGCTCCTCCAGGTCGCCGTTCTTGAGCGTGTCGGCGAGGCGTTCAGCCGTGATTTCAGCGAGAAGGCGGATGTCTCGTTCGGCCATGCGTTCGAACGAGGTGCGAAAAGCACGGGACTGGCTGCAGACGACGACTCCCAACATCGCGGCACCCGCCAATGCGAGAGCCGCAGCTGTGAAAGATGTCACTCTTGTTCTGATTTGCATGGTACTATTATAGCATTATTGGACCCGTTTGCCGCCTGCAAGAGTTTCGGCGATGTTGATGAGGCAGGATCGTACACGGTCAAACGCATTGAAGATGTCGAGTGTGGCGAGTGCGACAAGCGGTGAGGCGTCGTCGTTTCCGATGCGGCGAAGCTGTTCTTCCCGAGACATTCTGATTGTGTGGCGGAGGTCCTTCGATGTCGCTGAAAGTTCGGCAAGGACGCCTTCGCGCATATGTTTCCCGGCCAGAAAGGCCGTGAGAATGCGGCGCTCGAACGCATCGACGGAGGCGGCGATGTCAAGGATCGCAGAGAGGGAAGGCGCATCCCATGCCGTAGGGGTTGCGAGGATACGCCGATAGGCTTTGACAATCACGGGGAACTCGTCGGAAATCGATTCGTATTCGTCGGCAATGCGTAAAAGCGCCCGTGCGTATTCGGCCACGGCGGAAGGGAGACGGGCGGACATCACCTTCCCGAGGAACTCGGTGACCTCGCCTTGAACACGGTCAAGGATGTCCTCATGGTGGAGGATGCGTTGTTCGGTTTCAGGCGTCGCGCGTCCATCGAGGAGGGTACGTGTGTCGTCCGTCATCTCCATGACACTCTTGGCCATGGATTTCATCGTTCGGTAGGCTTGTGAACAGCAGATGAACGGCGTCATCTTCATATGGGCGTCGAGATAGACGAGGTGGGGGATCTCGCTGGCGTTTCCACGCTCCTTGACGATGCGCTTGACGAATGCGGCGAATCGTTCGGTGAACGGCAGAAAACAGATGGTCGTGACCACGTTGAAGCCTGTATGGACGGCCGCCATCGGGGCGGCAGGTGAAGCGGCCCAGTTGGGGAAAAGCGCTTTGATGACGGGGAGTACGACGGGAATGAAGAGGGGCATGAGAACAATCGTCCCTATGACGTTGAAAAGAGTATGGGCCATTGCCGTGCGTCGCGCTTCGGTGGAACCGCCGGCTGCGGCGAGCCACGCCGTGACGGTTGTGCCGATGTTCATGCCGAACACCGTCGCGGCGGCGGCCTCGAACGTGATCACCCCCTGGTTGGCAAGTGTCATGGCGATGGCGGTTGTGGCGGCAGATGATTGAACGATGGCCGTGAACACGAGCGAGATCACGAAGCAGCGGAGAAGTCCGCCGAGGGTCGCTGCATCGATTGTGGCGAACATCTTGAGGGCGGCTTCGCTTTTCTTGAGAGGGGCGATTGCCTCGTTCATGCAATAGAGGCCAATGAAGACGAGACCGAGTCCTAGAATGGCGAGTCCGCTATTGTGGACGCCTTCGCGGTGGAAGCCGAAGTAGAGAAGCGCACCCAACGTGACGGCGGAAAGCCCCATCAGCTGGACATCGGGCGCAGAGGCGATCAGCCAGGCCGTTGCGGTTGTGCCGATGTTTGAGCCGATGATGACGTTGACGGCTTGCGTGAGATCCATGAGTCCGGATGAGACGAATCCCACCACCATGACCGTGATGATTGAACTGGATTGAACGATGACCGTTGAAACAACGCCGGTCGCCAGACCCGCAATGCGGTTGGTCGTCATTGCCGACATAAAACGTTTGAGACCTGCGCCTCCAATGGACTGGAGTCCCTCGGAGAGGTGTTTCATCCCCAAGAGGAAACAGCCGAGTCCGCCGCCCATTGTCGCGAGGAGTACAAGAATGTCTTTCATCTGGTGCCTTTCATGTTTGACGGGGGCGAATGATATGAAAAACGTGTTAAGATTTGATTAATCGCCCTCGTCGGTCAAGCCCGAGTCCGCACGGACGAATCAACCGCTCGTCGGCTGTACGGCAGTTCGGCCTTGATGGTACGATTTTGAAGACTTGTACTATTTTATACCCTACGATTTTGAAGACTTGTTATTTGGGAAATTGGTATATGTGATATTCGATTGGATAGTTCCTATAATATTTTACGAAATCTGTTTGGGGTGAAAGTTGTTGAAAACTGACGGGCCGACAGCGCGAGTAATTTGTTTATTTCCCAGAGCGGTATATGGTTGACTTTTTCCGTTAAACGGTGGAATATATGGTTGACTTTTTCCGAAAAAGGGCGTAAGACATGGTTGATGTTTCACAAAAGAGGATGCAGAAATGTATTTTCAGCGGGAAATCGATTCGTACCTTAAAAAATGGTTGCCGGACTGGAATTGTTGAAGTACGCCGAACCATATGCTCGTCATGACCTCTACTATTGGTGCAATCTCAATCGTTCGGCCAATGCGGAAGTCGATTATGTCATCGAGCGCGATATGAAGGTGACTCCGCTGGAGGTAAAGGCGGGTACAAGGGGGAGTATGAAGAGCCTCCGCTATCTGATGGACCTGAAGGGCATCGAAAGCGCGGTGCGGACATCCCTTGAGAATTTTTCGAAGTTGGACAAGGTCGAAATCACACCGCTTTATGCATTGTCGAACTTATTTGTGGAGTGAACACATGTACACAGCCGAAGGAGTGAAACGAAAGTCACTTCTTCGTGAGGAAAGCGGCATCAGCACGCTCAATGGCGCCTTCGTCGTACCCGAGGGGGCGTCGGTGACGATGGATACCGCCCAGGCGGTCGTTCTGACGGGCGCCTTCGAGCTGAACGGCACGCTCGCGCAGCAGCAGACGGTGAATGCGCTCGTGTTCGGCGGGCGGGTGAACGGCAACGGTACGCTTACGGGTTCGAATGTGCATTTCTGGCACGACACCGACAACTGCTGGGTGATGGCGGCGGACCGAGGCGGGGCCGCAGCCATAATCGCCCACTGGACCCTACACGATCCTGCCTCCCTCGACCATTTGAAGCGCATCGAACTCACCTACACTGGTACGGAGGGCGGCAAATGCTTCCCGATCGCGCCGGCGAAGGGCGAGCGCGGTGTCTTCACCATCATCCCCGAAGCGGGCGGCGGCGTGATCTACCAAACCGCCGGCACGGTCCTCTTCGTGCGCTGATTACGATTGCATGTGGACAGTTCCCAG
>JAZUGW010000105.1:0-7162 GCA_045641465.1 Kiritimatiellia bacterium
CCGTCCATCGATGCGCCGCGCGTGACGGCGGTGAACGGGGCGCATGTGCTGGATGGACAGGTTTTAGCCACCGGCGATGAACTCTATCTCTCGAAGCCCTCCACGGGGACCGTCTACTACACCTTGGATGGAACCGACCCGCGTCTGGAAGGCGGTTCGGTCAAGACGGGGGCGCTGACCTTCAACGGCACGGCACCCGGGATCGTCTATCATGCGGCCTTCTCGAAGAAGTCGTCCTGGCAGTATTACGACTGGGGCAACCAGCCCGCCGCCGATTCGGCGGGACGTGCCTGGTACGCGAAGGACTATGCCAACACCTCCAGTTGGGGTTCGGGCAACGGCATTCTCGGGTTCAACGGTTCCACCGCGACCGAGACCATTGGTACAACGCTTCACAAGTTCATCAACCACGCTTCGTCGGGGACGCAGGTCTACACCTACTACTTCCGCAAGACCTTCACGCTGCCGGCAGAAGCCGCCACCAGCGCCAGTGTTCGCATCAACATCCTCTATGACGACTGCTATGCCATCTACATCAACGGTACCGAGGTGGATCGCCTCTACCTTGCCAAGAACGCGACGTATTCCACGTTCTCCGACGGCGGCAGCGCGCACAAGGAGGAAATCAGCCGCGTCGTGACGATTCCGGCGGGACTGCTCCGTGCGGGCTCCAATACGATTGCGGTCGAGCTCCATCAGAATCAGAGCGCCTCGAGCGACATCTACTTCGACATGGGGCTCGACTACGCCACCTACGGCAGTGGTACGGGTGCGATTGTCGTTCCGGCTACGGGCCTTCAGATCCGCGCGCGTCTGCGTTCTTCCTCGGGTGAATGGAGCGCCCTTGAAAGCGTCGACCTGCCGAGCGCGGTTGCGCCGGAGGACAGTCCGCTCGTGCGCGGGCTGCGTTTCGCGGAAGTGATGAGCTGCTCGGCAGACGAAGATGCCGCCGGCAACGCGGGCGACGGCTCCGAGTTCATCGTGTTCACGAATCTACTGTCGGATACGACGTTGGATCTTTCGGGCGTGCGCCTCACGTGCACAAAGACGGGCAATGATGCGCCGTCGCTCGATCTGACATTGCCGGAGGGCGTTTCGATTCCGCCGCGTGGGTCGGTGAAGCTGACGAAGGCGGACGACTGGCCGACGGCGAAGATCACGAACGGCAAGGTTGAACTTGCCGTGTTCGCCGCCACGGGTTCGTCCTTGCTGACGGGCCACATCGAGACCTCGTGGTTCAATGCGGCATGCGATGGCACGGGCGCGAGCTTCCTCGCGGTTGATCTGGCTCGAGACGTGACGACGGAAGCGCAATGGAAACCGTCCTTCATTCCGCCGGCGGATTCGACGGGTGCGAAGGGCGTGCGCAAGGCGATCGCCAAGGACGAGTCCGTGCGCGTGTGGTTGAACGGTTTGGCGCAGACGACCGCAGGCCAGGCGGCGATCACGGCGTTTGCCGGCGACAAGGATGTGTTGCGTGCGTGCTATCTCGTGAATGCGTTGCCCGAAACGACGCCCGAAATCGCAATTGACATTCCCACGATTGTCGTCAATGCGGATGGCACGATTGCGATTGGCGGCCGTCTCTTCCAGCATGGTCTGGAGGCCGCCCGGACGGTCAATGGCGAGATCCGTCTCTATCATGCGCCCACACTGGATGCGTTGCCGAATGCGACGGAGTCGCTTCCCTTCGGCCATGTCTTCCCGATTACGCCGCAGCCGTTTGCGGCGCCGGCGGGAACCTCGCGCTTCTTCCAGTTGCGGGTCGAATAAGTTTGTTCAAAATCACATAGTAAGAAAAGGAGTCGCAAAATGGCGGTTGTTGAAACTCGGGAAGTCCACGAAGCCGGCTGGCTTGAGCGGATGGGATCCTCGATCAAGGGCGTACTGACGGGAGTGGTGTTCATTCTTGGCGCGGGTGCGTTGCTCTTCTGGAACGAAGGACGCGCGGTGAAGACGGGGCGCCGTCTGGCCGAAGGCGCCGGCGCTGTGGTGAGCGTGCCGTCCGACAAGGTCGATGCGGCGAACGAAGGCAAGCTCGTGCATGTGAGCGGACGTGCCGAGACGAAGGAAGAGCTGTCGGATGCGCCGTTCGGCGTGCGGGCGACGGCGATCAAGCTTTCGCGTTCGGTGGAATACTACCAGTGGGTGGAAAATGCGGACGTCAAGCGCGAGAAGCAGGGCGACAAGACGATCGAGAAGACGACTTACACGTACAAGAAGGCGTGGTGCCGTCGTCCGGTCGATTCGTCGAAGTTCAAGGAGGCGGGGCATGAAAACCCCGGTACGGCGTCGGCGTTTTCGGACCAGGACCTCTATGCGAAGGAGGTGACGCTCGGTGCGTTCAAATTGTCCGAAACGAACATCCGGAGGATTAGCGGTTCGAAGCCGTTTGCGTTCCCGCAGGACTTCAAGCTGCCGGAAGCGCTGAAGGGTGCGTCGCTCGTGAACGGCGTCATCTATCTTCCGGGTACGACTCCGACCGCGACGGCGCAGCCGGCGGCGGGGAAAGGCGTTTCGCCGTTGGCGGCTGCGGCTCAGGCGGCGGGACAGGCGGTGGCGAATGCCGTCGTGACGCGCGATGTGGCGGTGAGCCCGCAGGTGGGCGATCTGCGCGTGACGTTCACGCTCGTCGAGCCGCACGACATTTCGCTCTGCCAGATGCAGAAGGGCAACTCGTTCGTTCCGTGGGTGGCGAGCGACGGCGAAACGATCGCGCTGCAGCGTGAGGGCCTGATTGCGGCGGCGGCGATGTTCACGGACGCGCAGAAATCGAATACGAAGTTCACATGGTTCCTCCGCCTGATCGGCTTTCTCGTCATGTTCACCGGATTCAAGATGGTGTTTGGCCCGATTTCCACGTTGGTGGATGTGATTCCACTTCTGCGGAACATCGTGGGTATCGGCGTGGGTCTTGTCTCGTTCCTGCTGGCGGCGGCGGGTTCGTTGATTACGGCGGGCATTGCGTGGATCGTGTATCGTCCGGTCGTCGGCATTTCGCTGATTGCGGTGGCTGTGGGCTGCATCGTGCTGCTGATTCTGAAGAAGGGGAAGGCGGCGCAGGCGAAATGAAGCGGATTCTGATCACGTGCGCGGCCGTGTGCTTGGCACTGGCCGCGACCGCCGCGCGGACGACGCGCCATTCCTCAACCTCCACTTCGTCCACGCGGCGAAGTGGAAGCAGCAGTGGCAAAAGTACCTCGCATGTGGCCGACGAGTTTCGTCCGCGGGCCGCGAATCGTTCGGTGACGGCGGCTTCTTTCGCGCCGAAGCGTACGAAGCCGGTGTTCACGGGCGAGTTTGTGGTGGACGTGATCTTCATTACCTTCCCCGACTGCGAAGATGTCGATCTTGCGCAGGGCGTAAAGGCGCTCTCGCGTGTGCGCGGGAGTACCATTTCCGATTATTACAAAGAGTATTCGCAAGGTATCACGTGGCCGGTGCTGCGTACGTTTGCGCGGCCCTATCAGGCACCGCATCCGCTGGGGTACTATTGCCGGCACGACCATTTTGCGAACCGTATCGGGTTCGGTGGTGGCGAAGGTGGCGCGCGGGCGGCGGAACTGCGCGCGGCCGCATTGGCGGCCTCGAAGAGCTTCGGCTATCTTGAGGGGTCGCCGTCGGGCAAGGCATCGGTCACATGCTATTGCTATTGCCGTGCGCTCAATTCGGAACGTGTGGAACGCCTGCTGCGTCCGCATTATCCGAAGAAGGAAGACGGCACGGATGAAATCGGCATGTACAAGCCGCCGATTCCGTGGCGCGATCCGCTGTGGCCGAACAGCATTCCGCAGGTGATGTATCCCGGCGACGGTGGCACGATGGTGCACGAGCTGGGCCACGTGCTCGGTGCGCCGGACTTCTATCACGCGACGGAAAAGTACGATGGTCTGCCGGGCAGCCCGTCGCTGCCGTGGGCGTGGGGTCCGACGGGGCCTGCCTATTGCCGCTACATCTACCAGGGCTTTCTGCCGGCGACATCCTATCCGATGTACACGCAGAGCGGTACCTATACGATTTCGCCGCGTGCGACGAATCCGGCGGGCGACAAGGCGCTGGGGTGCTTCGTGCCGTCGGCGCATCCGAACTATCTGTTCTACCTCGAATATGTGAAGGGTGAAAAGGCGCCGATCGGTTCGGCGGGACAGGAAGGCCTGCTCATCCATGTCATCAACGTCACGTTCTCGTCGCCGATGATGGGGCCGCCGGATCTGTGCTACACGTACCGTCCGAACGATCCGTATTTCCGTGCGCTCAACGGGCACACGAGCGAGGCCTTCTTCCGCGAGGGAGACAAGTTTGACGCGGAGTCGAATCCGGCTGCGCGTCTGCCGAACCTCATTCCGGCGGGCATTTCCGTCAAGAACATCAAGTTCTCGAGTGAAGGTGCGACTTTCGATTTGACCGTCGAAAAGAAGAAGCTGGCGGCGCGCGAGATTTCGTCCAGCCTGCTGCCGAAGGTGGCGCTCACGGAAGTCGACGAACTGCTGCCCACGAGCTTCCGGGCGCATTGCGATGTCCTCTACCGTGGCGAGCCGCTGATGACGGAATACGGATTCTGCTATGATGTCACGCCGCATCCGACGCTGTTGCGTGGACGCTTCCCGCTCTATCACCGCGACCGGTATGATGGACGCATCCTCGGGCTGATGCCGGGGAAGACGTATTATGTGCGTGCCTATGTGAAGAATGCGGACGGCATCACCTACAGTGCGGAAGAGAAGAAAGTCACGTTGCCGACATTGGACGATGTGCCCGACCAGGTGGCGCCGCTGCTGACGGACCATATCCGTGGCAACTTCTACTACAACAGGTGGTACTTCCAGACCAAGCACGATGTTCATGATACGGCGAATCCGCTTCTGACGTTCATGTCGCTGGCGGCGTACTATCGGGCGCTGCCGGGGTATCCGCCGAAGGCGCGGGCGCCGTTCGACATGACGCGCATCCATTTCCATCCGAGCGACAGCCGTCCTGATTTCCGACTGGCCGAGACGGGCGAACTGCAGGGACGCATGACGCGGTTCGTGAAAGAGGCGGGATTGCGTCGGCGTGAATTCGGGGCGGGGTGGGATAAGACCTTCCTCGCGGCGCTCGGGTACCGCAAGCCGCCGAAGGAGAGCATCATCATTCCCGTGGAGAAGGAAACGATCACGGCGTTTTCCCGGCGCATTCGCGAATCGATCACGCTGGCGCAGCCGGTGATGCTCATCCGGGAGAATCAGATCGTGCCGCCGGATACGAATTCGTACTATCCGCTTGACATCGTGTTGATCGACGGCTATTCGGGCGAGGATACGTTCCACATGAGCTTCCCCACGGGCAAGGACCGCGGGCTTCGCCGGTCGGGCGACTATAAGCTGGAAGACGTCCTCGACTACGTGGTGCTGGCGAAACTCGTGTTCTATTCGCCGGTTCCTTCGCCGGTGTCGTTCCCGAAGTACGGGCGTTAAATGTACTTCAGAATCGTCGGGGTGACGTCGACCAGCGAAGTCACCTCGGCGCGGATTTCCTCCTCGTGCGGTCCGAACGCGATAAACGGCACGGGGTTGCGCGTATGGCCGCGTTCGTTCACGGCTTCGATGTTCCCGTGGTCGGAGGTCATGACGAGCGTGATGCCGGCGGCTTCCGTGAAGCGCACGAGCGTGGCGAGAAAACGGTCATAGAGACGCAACACGCCGCAGGCGCGCGCGTAGTCCGACGAGTGTCCCGCAACGTCCGTCTGGAAAAACTCGTAGAGCGTGAAGTCGTTCGCACGGGCGAGACGGAAGAGCTGTTCGGCGGCTTCCTCGGGGGTGATGAGCGGGATGTCGGGATAGCGGTCCTGGATCGTCTCGCGCGTGAGGTCCTGCAGCAGCGCTTCATTGTCCTCGAGCTTGTCGAGCGTCGAAATCACTTCCGGAACGGAAAGCGCCATGACAGTCGTCACGCTCTTGAAGCGGCGCATCTGCAATTCGTCCGGCGAGTCGATTAGATAGGCATTGGAAAAGCAGACGCGTTTGTTGCGCGCCTTCAGGGAGAGGAAGAGGTTGCCCTCCTCGATCGTGCGGCGCAGAACGGGCCCTGGATAGCCCTCGCAGTGGCGGCCCATTGTCTGGGAGGCGTTGACGCCCGTGAACATCGTCGCCTGGCCTGTGGCGGACTGGGGAAGTCCCTCGACCGAGAGACACGCGTCAATAGGCTTCGCATGCCGTTCGATCAAACGGCAGAGCGCGGGGCAGACTTCAGGATTAACGGGGTTGTCCGCAGCCGGCGGACGGAGCCCAACCCCGTCGATGAACAGAAACAGAATCTTCACTTCGTCTCGGCAGGCTTCACGTCGGCAGGCTTGGCCTCGGCGGGTTTTTCCGCTGGCTTCACTTCAGCAGGTTTTTCCGCCGGCTTGGTCTCGGCGGTTTTCTTTTCTTCGGGCTTCTTGAGTTCCACCGGGAAGTTGTTGTCCTTCATTTCCTGCACGAGGACCTTGAGGGAGCTTTCGTCGTCCTGGATCTTCTCGAGGGCGGTCTTGAAGTACTTGCCGGCGAGATCGCGGTATTCCTGGCTCTTGGCCGCGTTGTTGGCGTCCTTCATGAACTGGGCGCAGCGCAGATAGTTGCGCGCCACGACCCAGTCGCGCGAATAGACGATGCCGGTCGTCGGGTCACAGTCCTCGAAATCCTTCTGTTCGTCCGAAAGCATGAAGTCGATGAAGGCGAGCATCTGGGTGCAGGCTTCCGGCCAGTTCTTCGCCTCCATCGCCTTGTGGGCGCGGAGCTTGGCGGCTGTCGCCCTCGCCCAGGCGGGTGTGCGGTTCGGCAGGCCTTCCTTCTCGAGCAGATTGATGGCGCCGTCGAAATCGTTTGCGAGGAAGAAGCCGTCGAGGCGGCGCTCGCACAGCGCCTGGGCGGCGTTCTTGGAGAGCTCGGGGTTCTTGAGGAGTTCGGCGGAGAAGGCGAGAAGTTCCTTCAGCACCTTCACATTGGCCGGCGTCTTGCCGCCGTCGCCCGCAAAGCGGATGAACTGGTCCTCGGTAAGCTGGCCCACATAGTCGGCCGTGACCGAAGGACGATCACCCCAACGGAGATTCCAGAATTTCCACTTCGACTGTTCCTTTTCGTCCTTGGGCTTGAACCAGATGTGCCGCGACTTTTCCGTCACAAGCTTCTGCAAGGTCGGCAGCACC
>JAZUGW010000106.1:0-6913 GCA_045641465.1 Kiritimatiellia bacterium
GTAGTAGCACGACGGGTAGGCGGTTGGGGCCTTGTGGCGCGCGGGGGCGGCGCGGGGCGGGTAGTAGCACGACGGGTAGGCGGTTGGGGCCTTGTGGTGCGAGGCGACCGGCAGGGGTAAAGCCTATTCGTTGTGCTATTACCAGGCAGAGGATAGTAAGTGCTTCTACTTTGGTAAGTCGGTTGACTTACGACGGTAGATTGCGAGGCGGGTTTGGCCGTAGGTGCGATCGCGGCAAAGATCCCAGAGCGGCGACACATCGGGATTCTGGTGGGCTTTCATCTCGGCGATGAAGAGGCCATCCTCTTTGACGACGTTCCGTACGGCCAGCAGTTCGAGCACGCGCGCATATCCCTGGGTTGCGCCCAATTCGTAGGGCGGGTCGGCATAGGCGATATCGAAGGACACCCCCTGGTAGGACGCCAGCCACTGATAGACATCCGCGCGGACAACCTGCGTGCGCCCTTCCGCCTTCACCTGTGCGATGTTCGCCTGAACGCACGCGAGATGGCGCGGTGCAAGCTCGACGAACGTCGCCGCCGCTGCCCCGCGCGAGAGCGCCTCGAGACCGACCGAGCCCGAACCCGCAAAGAGATCCAGCACGTTCGCCCCCGCCAATTCGAACTGCAGCATCGAGAAGAGCGCTTCGCGCACACGGTCTTGCGTCGGACGCACCGCGTCTCCGCTCGGCACGCGCAAATTGCGCCCCCGCCACTCTCCGCCTGCGATTCTCATTTGAACACCTCTTCGCAGATCCGCACGAGATCCATCGCCGTCCGTGCATAGAAGTCGGCCCCGATCTGCTGTGCGAAGTCCGCCGTCAGCACGGCACCTCCCACCACAACCTGGCAGCCCGGCAGTTCGTCATGCAGCAACTTGACCGTCTCTTCCATCGCGCCCACGGTCGTCGTCATCAGCGCGGACAACCCGACGAGTCTCACCTCGTTCTCCCGCACCGCCGCAAGGACCTTTTCCGGCGCAACATCGCGTCCAAGGTCCAGCACGTCGAAGCCATAGTTCTCCACCAGCGCCCGGCAGATGTTCTTGCCGATGTCGTGGATGTCGCCCTTCACCGTCGCAAGGATCACACGTCGCGGACGCGTTTCTCGTCCTTGCGCCGACGGGTCGGCCGCCAGTGCCGCACGAACGGACACGAACGCCGCCGAGGCCGCCTCGGCCGCCATCAGCAGCTGCGGCAGGAAGAGCGTTCCCTTCTCAAATCCCTGCCCGACAAACTCAAGCGCCGGCACGATCTCCCGATCAATCAGTTCGAGCGGTTTCATTCCCTGCGCAAGGCACTCCGCCGCCGCGCGCGCCGCATCCGTCTTCAAGCCTTGCCGAATCGCCTTGTTGAGGGCTCCGAGGTTTTCACCTCCACCTCCAGCCGACTTCGTCGCCGCCACCCCCGCCGAGGTCGCGGCAACCGTCGTCGTAACGGTCGGGGCGAACGTCACCCAGTCCGCGCACTTGCCGTCTCGTCCCGTCAGCGCACGCCACGCGTGATAGGCCGTCGTCATTTCCACCGAGAGCGGATTCACAATCGCCGCCGAAAGTCCCGCCTCCAGCGCGAGCGAGAAAAACGTCCCGTTCAAAAGCGGACGCGCCGGCAACCCGAAGGAAATGTTCGAAACGCCAAGCGCCGTCCGACAGCCGAGTTCGGACTTGATCCGCCTCACCGTCTCCAGCACCACATTCCCCGGAAACTCGGTTCGCACCGTCTCGGGCGCCGCCGTTGCAACGGACAGGCACAACGGATCGATGACGAAGTCGTTCGGTCCCAACCCGTATTCTTCACCCCGCGCAAGGATCTTCCGCGCAATCGCAAGACGCCCTTCCACCGTCGGCGGGATACCTGTTTCGTCCAGCGTCAGCGCGACCACCACGCCACCGTACTTCGCCACAAGCGGCAGCACGGTCGACAGACTTTCCTCTTTGCCGTTCACACTGTTGACAAGCGCCTTGCCGTTATAATGCCGCAGGGCCTGTGCCAGCGCAACCGGATCGGACGTATCGATCTGCAACGGACGATCCGTCACCCCCTGTACCGCCTCGACGGTCGCCTGCAGGACGGCCGGTTCGTCAATTCCCGGCACACCGACATTGACATCCAGCACCTGCGCACCCGCCTCGGCCTGACTTACCGCCTCGCGGAGCACATAATCGACATCGCCCGCCAAAAGCGCGGCTTTCAGCTTTTTCTTTCCGGTCGGATTGATGCGTTCGCCAACGAGAATCGCATCGTCGATCGGAATGTCGACAGCATGCGTACCGGACGAGATCCAGGCGTGCGTACCTGCGGACTCCGCCTTCGCGACCGGCACCGCTCCCGACAACCGCGCAGACACAGCGGCAAGATGCGCCGGCGTCGTGCCGCAGCACCCGCCGACAATCGACGCCCCCGCCTTCACCAGCGCCGCGACATCGTCTGCAAATTCCTCGGGGCCCACCTTGAACACGGTCTTGCCGTCGACGACCTGCGGCAGGCCCGCATTGGGCTTTACGATCAACGGACGCGTCGTCACGCGCGCCAAGCGCTCGACGAACGGCAGCATGCGGTCCGGACCCAGCCCGCAGTTGAATCCAAGTGCATCGACGCGCAACCCTTCCAGCAGGGCCGCCACGCACTCGACATCGCCCCCCGTCAGGAGCTTGCCGTTTTCACCAAGCGCCACCGTCGCGAAAACCGGCAGGTCGCAATTCTCCTTCGCCGCCAGAACGGCCGCCTTGAGTTCGTACACATCGCCCATCGTCTCGATGGCGACAAGGTCCGCCCCTGCTTTCGCACCGCAGGCGATCTGCTCGGCAAACACCTCGTAGGCCGCGTCAAAGGCGAAATCGCCCACGGGCTTGAGGAGGCGGCCCGTGGGCCCCACATCAAGGGCGACGAGGCCTTTCCCCGCGCCGGCCGCCCGCGCATTCTCAATGGCCGCCGGAATGATCTCCGCCAGTGACTGGCTGCCATGGTACTTCGCACGATTCGCCCCGAACGTATTCGTGCAGACGATGTCGCTGCCGGCGGCAAAGTAGTCGGCATGCACGGCCCGCACGGCGTCGGGATGCGTGAGATTCCAGTCTTCGGGAATCTCGCCCGGACGCAGCCCGCGCGCCTGCAACTGTGTACCAAAACCGCCGTCCAAGAAAAGCAGACGGCGCGAGAGAATCGATTCGAGTTTCGCGTTCACGAAATAATTCCATCCAAATTGGAGATGATGCGCTCAGCGACTTCGGGACGGTTCATCGTATACACATGCACCGCCGTCACGCCATTGGCAAAAAGGTCGACGATCTGCTCCGTCGCATAGACGACTCCCGCCGACAGCATCGACGCCGGATCATCGCCGAAGCGATCCACGATCGCGCGGAAGCGATTCGGCAGGGCCGTACCCGAAAGCTGGCAGATCCGCGCGATCTGGCGTCCGTTCGTCACAGGCATGATGCCCGCAATCACCGGCACCGACACGCCCGCACCCCGCAGCTTCGCGAGGTAGCGGTAGAAGATGTTGTTGTCAAAGAACATCTGCGTCGTGAGGAAGTCGAGCCCCGCCGCGACTTTCTCCTTCAGATGCGCGATGTCGTCCGCCAGATGCACGCACTCGGGATGGCACTCGGGATAGCACGCACCACCCAGACAGAACCCTTCGCCCGCGAGCGCACGCACGAGATCGACTGCATGGGCGAAATCGCCCGGAGCCGCCGTTTCGGGGACAGTCCCCTTCGGGTAGTCGCCGCGCAGGCAGAGGATGTTTTCGATTCCGCGCGCCCGGAGGTTGGCGACTTCGTCTGCAATGCGATCACGACTCGACGTGAGACACGTGAGGTGCGCCAGCGCGGGCGTGCCGCACGACTGGACGTACGAGGCGATTTCAGCCGTGTTCGCCTGGGCATTGCCCGAGGCGCCGTAGGTGACGGAAATGAAGGACGGCTTCAATTGCGCAAGCCGAGCCACGGCGTCTTGCACGGGCTTGAACGGCACGTCCTTCTTCGGCGGAAAGACCTCGAACGAAACCGAGGGCGTTCCTTGAGACAGGATGTCACGGATCTTCATCGCCACGTCCCTTCCTTAGCGAACCGAACGCGCGGCGAGAATTTCACCCACGCGCACGGCATCTTCCGGCGTGTCGACGCCGATGCCTTCGTCATCCGTACGGATGCAGGCGATCTTCGCGCCCATCCACAACGCGCGCAGCTGTTCAAGCTTTTCCGTCTGCTCAAGCGCGCACGGCGGCTCTTTGACATAGCGACGCAGGAACGCGCCCCGATAGGCGTAGATGCCGAGATGACGCACATAGAGCCCCGTCGTGTAGTCCTCCGGATTGTCGCGACAGGCCGGAATCGTCGCCCGCGAGAAATAGAGCGCGCCATCGTCACGGTCCAGCACGACCTTCACCACGGTCTTCGCCCGCAGATCGCGCTCGTTGCGAATCGGCGTCACGGCCGTCGCCATGTCCCACCGTCCGCCCGGTTCGCGCAGACGCGCCACCAGACCGTCGATCAGCGCCGGATCGATCAGCGGCTCGTCGCCCTGGATGTTCACGAGAATGTCGTCGTCGGCAAAATCGCCGGACGGCTGGCTCAACCGCGCCGCGCAGGCAATGCGGTCCGTGCCGCTCGGCAGTTCGCTCGGCGTCATCACGGCCTTGCCGCCGTATTGCTCGACGGCCGCCACGATGCGTTCGTCATCTGTCGCCACAATGACGTCATCAAGCGATGTCGCCTTTTTCACGGCCTCCACCACCCACGCGACAAGCGGCTTGCCGGCGATCATTGCCAACGGTTTCCCCGGAAAACGGCTCGAGCCGTAGCGGGACGGAATAATACCTAAAATTTTCATTCCGCTATTTTACCATACCCCCACCGCCGCCGCAACTAAATTGGTCGGTCGGACAGCACGAGCGAAGCCAGGGCGAGGCCGAAGGAGGCCGTCACGGGCATGAGGGAACCGAAGGCGCGCGGATCGGGATCGTCCGGCGGCGATTCCCGCGGCGGCTCTTCGGACCACACGCAGGTGAACGGCCGACACGGGAAGGCCCCCTCTTTCTTGAAGCGCTGCCGCAAGGCCCGCGCCAAGCCATCCCCCGCGACTTTCGAAAACGGCGTGTGGCGCAAACGGAACGGATCAACCCGCCGTGCGGCCCCCATGGACGAATAGAGCGTCACCGTCGGTACCGCCAGCGCCGCACGAATGAGCGCCGCCTTGCAATCGACGGAATCGATTGCATCCACCACGACATCGTAGTGCGAGAAATCGAACGGAGCCTTCGCCGGTGTCTCGGGCGTGTAGCGAACCGCGTATGCGGCAATGTCCGCTTCGGGATTGATCGCGAGGAGCAGACGCTTCAACGCCTCCACTTTCAACTCGCCCACCGTCGCCGGAAGGGCCATCACCTGGCGGTTCACGTTCGACGCCGCCACACGGTCCGAATCGACCAGTGTGAGCTGCCGAATGCCCGAACGCACCAGCGCCTCGGCACACCAGCCCCCGACACCGCCCGTGCCAACAATCAACACACGGCGGCGCGCCAGCGCCGCCGTGTGCGCGTCACCCAGCAATTTGCGCGTACGCGACCAGTAGTCAGCCGAACACGCCATGCGGGGACGCCTCTTGTTGGAGTTGCTTCACGTCCGGGTCCTTATTCAGCCCGCAGACACACCGGACCGATCAAGCCCGCCTTCGGCAGCGCCGTCTTTGCATTGCAGCACGGCAGCGACGTCCAGGTCGGACGATCCGGCAGCGTGCTGTCGCCCACCAGGCGGTTGATCCACAGGTCGCACACTTCGACCTCCAGCGTGTTCACACCCGCCTTCACCAGCGACGTCACGTCGAGACGATAGGGCGCGAAGCACACGCCGCCGGCGGACTGTCCGTTGACTTTCACCTTCGCCGTCACCGCCACGTCGCCCAGATCGAGCACCTGACGCGTTCCCGTCTGCTTGCAGGTGAACGTCGTCGTGTAGACGATCTTGCCCGAATAGAACTTCACCGCAGGATCGGCAGATGTCGACAGGTCGAAGAGTTTCGCCGTCTTCAGCGCCTTCGCCGGACCCCGATGAAGCGCATCGCTCTCGAACGCCAGCGTCCACGGTCCCTTCAGCTCGACCGGCGCCGCAGCAGCCTTGGGCGTGGCGCCCGTACGGCCCGCCGCATCCTTCGCGAACACGACGAACAAACTGCCCCGTGCCGGGAACGAGAGGTTCACCACCGTACGTCCGTTCTCGAAATGCCAGTTCGCGGCTTCGCGGATTTCACCCGTGGTGGCGTCCCAGATTTCCGGCACCCGGCCGGACACCCGGAACGACACGTCAAGCGACGGCACCGCCGCGGCTTCCAAACAGGCCACGAAGTAGCTTTCGGCATTCGGCATCGTGCGGTGCGCATGCACGAGCAGATGGCTGCCGTCATGCAACAGGTCGGTCTCGACCTTGCGCAGCGCGAGCGCTTCGTCGAGGGACAGTCCCCACGCGATCGTACCCTTGCCCCGCGCGGCGTACTTGACGGTCTTGCCGTCCACTTCGCCCCAGAGACGATCGGCGATCTCCTTCACCCGCTGGTCAGCCTGCGGCTGGCCCGCAAGCGAGGGCGAACGAACCGGCTTCGGACCCATCACGAACGCACCGGCGTTGACGAGCTTCTCGATACGGTCGAGCAGTTCCGGACGCATCGTCGCAAGCTTCGGCAGCACGAGCACTTCGTACGTCGTACCGTGCGGCAGCACAAGCTGGCCCTTCGCATTCACGCCCGTCGTCTCCCGCAGCACTTCGCCGTTGATGTAGCCGAACTGACGCCCGCGCGGCACGCCCGGATCCGTCACGCCCGTCATCTTCGGCGCGTCTTCGCCGATGAAGTACGCGATATCCGCCACGTTCAGGCCCTGCTGCAGCATATAGCCCGCACGCTTGAGATAGCCGGAGAAGA
>JAZUGW010000107.1:0-3274 GCA_045641465.1 Kiritimatiellia bacterium
CTCGAGCTTGTCGTAGTCGGTCGCGATGTTGACGTCCACCATGTTCTTCGGCGGCTTGCCCTTCGCCACCATCGACTTGAGGTGGTAGAGCACCATGTCGGAGTTGAACACGCTCTCCTCGCCGATCTTCTCCTCGGCGAAGCAGTAGCCGTCATACCACGGCTTGATGCCGGCGACGATCCGCTCGGGGTCGCCGTCGACATACTTGCCCGTCCCCTTGAAGTCACGGTACATCTGCAGCGTCTCCTGCTCGGAGAAGCCGAGCATCGCGTTGAAGTCCTCGTCCTGGGAAATGTTCGCGGCGATGTTGAACCCGCTCGTCAGATCGTCCATCGTCACGGGCGAGACGCCCGTCATGAAGATGCGGTCAAACGAGGACTTGAAGGTCTTGAACCAACGGCGGTAAAACCCCGTACCATGCGTGATGGAACGGTACGGCTCGTTGCCCGACGAGCGGATGAGCTCATTCGTGAAGTTGTCGTACTCGTCGATCACGAGGTAACAGGGAACGCCCTTGGCCTTCGCGCTTTTGACGATCAGGTCAAACTTGGCCCCTACCGGCTGCCGCTTGCACTCGGCGACAAAATCCGGCGCAAAGATGTCGCCGTTCGCCGCCAGCAGAAGGTCTAGCAGCGTCGAAAGATAGAGATCGAACTTCTGGTCCAACGGCGCATCCGCGCCTTTGCCAACCTCGGAGAAGTCGAGCTTGAGCATCAGATACCGGTTGCGATTCGCCGTCGGATGCGACCCGATCCAAAGGCCGCCGAAGAGCTTTTCAAAATTCGCCTTCTCGTTCCGGTCGTAGTAGAGCCGCAGCATGTCGAGGAAGAGCGACTTGCCGAAGCGCCGCGGCCGCACGAAGAACACGAACGAGTCCCGCGATTCAAGCTTCGCGAGATATTCAGTCTTGTCGACATAGTAGTACCCTTCACCGCGGATCCGCTTAAAATCCGAAATGCCGTAGGGAATCATCAGGTTACTCTTGGGTTCGCTCATCGGCTGATATTATACCACATTTGAGGTTTGAAAGGTTTGGATTTTTCGTTCTCACGGGGACAGTCCCCTCCAAATCCTATTCTCCTTTCATCAGTGCCCGCGTGGAAACACACCGACGGCACCAATGTCCGATGGGGACAATCCCCTCCAGATATTGTTATGGAGACAGTCCCCCAAAGGGACCTTGGGAAAACTTCAATGATCAGTCTTCGGCCTCGCTCAATCAGCCCTACGCTCGCATTTGTCCACCACGATCTGGCAGTCTTCATCGCCTGGTCCACACTTGATGCGCCCCCTGATTTTCAGAGAATCCTTGCGGGCCTCGCCGATCTTCGAAAGCATGAATCTGACAAGTTCCCGTCTTGCCGCCCTCATGCCTCTTACGCCAAGGGGGTGTCCATGGCGAATCTCCGCAAAACACTCGCCATCATACCCTTGGAAGCGCATGGACGCTCCCACCATGAGAGAACCGATTGAAAAGAAAAAACCATGGCATGGCACGAATCGAGTCCCAAACGAATATTCAGGCGCAATGCGAATAGTCGGCAATTCCGGAAACGTATTGTACTTTGCCCACGAACGAACAACGAATTCCATCTTTGCCTTGAAAACGTCGGCGTCCCAGTCTTTGTGAACCCCGAACATGTTCGGCCAGAATGCCGCTTCTGATCCTGACAGGGACCCTCTTCCTTTCACACGGCTGATACCTGCCGTCACAACGGCATTTGACGCGATTTCCAGATAATTGTCCGGCGTGCAGTTGTACAAGCCATATTTTCGTGCCTCACGCCCATATTTGGGATCAATCATGAAATGTGTCATGACCCCCGCGCGACCTCCCGTAGCCTCCACCGCCCCCCAGAGGACATCACACCCATATCCAACATAGCTAAATCCGATGCACTCATCAGCATGCGAATCAGGCACATCCCCCGTCATCCGCGGACGCTCCCAGAAGAACATCTCGCATCGCGAAATATCCGGCACCTTCTTGCCTTCCACTTTGACCACAAAGTCCACGTCCACAGGTTCTGTCGACGGCGTTCCCGTTACACATCCAACCATATTCAGGACTAGGATCACCGAAATCAGAAGCAAATACCGTTGTCTTCCCAAATTTGACACATCTCCTGTCATGAAATCCTCCCGTCTTCATTTGCCAAGTCTCATTTCAAGATCCCTCGACGTCGCTTCGAACAACATCCGCCGAAGGGTTCTACAACATTTATCACACCACCCTGTGAGGTATTTATCCAATTCTTCAATCGTCACTTCAACCGAACGCCTATACCGGGTGCTAGCGTCAGGCGCACGGTTGCCGGGTTCCTTGCCCCAGTGGCGGTAGTTATAGTAGACCGTTGCCGTCTCTCCCTCGGCGTATTCGCCGGAGAAACGGAACGGATTTACCGACGCGAACGCGCCCATCCGCGAGGTAACCGCACCGAACGGCGCGTACTCGTAGTACGCGGCAAGAGTGCCGTCGGAAGCGATGACCTCGCTCACGTTCTTGTTGCCGTCGTGCGCATAGAAGCGCGTCTCGCCACCATGTCTCCAGACGAGCGGACGCGTGGCGACGGGTTCCGTCGGATCCCACACATACACATTGCCGGTGTTGTCGGCAATCTGCAGGTAGCCGTTGTAGACGAAGCGCTGGTCGTTCTTCGTCACGCGGCGGCCCATGCGGTCGTAGGACATCGAGAGAATTGTTCGATCCTCCTTCGCTAAAGCTACGGAGGACAAGTTGGTCGATTGTTCGGATTGTTCGATTGACGTGTACTGGTTCAGATTGTTCGCCACATACTCTACACTATGCACTCTGCGTTCTAAACTGCTTCTCCGATTGCCGATGTCGTCGAACGGGTAGGCGGACTCGATCTTGTGACAGCAGTCCCATTCCGTCGTCGTCGCTTGTCCGGCGAGGTTCTCGGTGCGTCTGCGCTTGCCTGTCGTATCGTATGTCATCTGGTCCTTGGAGACAGTATACCACGAACCGCCGATGAATGCATCTCTTTTTCGCTCGAGAATTCCATGGGGACAGTATCCCCAACAGGGGCTCGCCGGACCAGCTTCGCGCCAAGCCCGCAGCCTGCGGCGCAAAACACGGAGCACGGCGGAGACACGGTGACACGGAGGGATTGAGGAGATGCTTCGCTCTGTTCCAATCACCACTCGAAAACACCAACCCTTTTGGATTCTAGCGTTTTCGGTGCAACGCGCGAAGCTCCTCGTTCTGAAAACTATTCACTATTCCCTATAACCTATTATCTGCAAGAAGCCT
>JAZUGW010000108.1:0-16671 GCA_045641465.1 Kiritimatiellia bacterium
AACGACCCCGACGATCGCGCCTGCCGCACGAAGATCGTCACGGAGGTGACGGGCGACTTCGAGCGCTCCTACAAGCTCTGGGATCTCTGGGGCTGGCATCGCGTGACCTTCCTCGGCGACTTCAAGAAGGACGTCGAGGCGCTCGCGAAGAAGATCGGCTACCGCGTCATCTACGAAAGCTGACGCGCGCCGGTTTTCGGCAATAGGGTGAGGCACCTCATTCGAATCCCTCGGATGAGGTGCCTGTTCGAAACGGGATCTTGACATGGGCCCAATCATGAAGATGAAGATGTTGTTGGTGGCGGCGCTTTTGTCCGCAGGGGTGGTGCAGGCGGCAGACTCGTCGCGCATCGATTTGTCGGGCACATGGCGGTATTCGTTCGGGAAGGGTCCGAAGAACGACACCATTGTTCTGCCGGGAACTACTGATCTCGCGAAGAAGGGTCCCGGAAAACTGTTTGGACAGTCGGTCGACGCGATCGATCCGGCGAGCCTGCTGGACAACCGGGGCGCGGTGCGGCATTTCGCCCGCCGTTACCCCTCTCGCGGACTCGTCGTCTACGAGCGCGACATCGAGATCCCTTCGTCTTGGGCCGGTAGCCGCGTACGGCTCCGCATCGGCGGCACCCGCCGCGCGTGGCTGAACATCGACGGGGTGCGGTTCGCCGAGAACCGGTCGTTCACCACGCCGTATGAAGTCGATTTGCCCGCTGCGCATGCGGGACCGGGCAAACACGTGCTGCAGGTGGAGGTGGACAACGGACACTTCCGCGACACGATCCGCAACGAGGGCGCGCATCAGCTTACGGACGAAACCCAGACCAACTGGAACGGACTTCTCGGCGAGCTGGCGCTCGTGCGGATTCCGCCGGTCGCCCTTGAACGTCTCGATCCCTACCCCGACGCCCTCAATCGTCGGGTGACCTGCAAAATCCAGCTTGCGAACACCTCTGCGGCGGCGGCGAAAGACACGCTCGAAGTCGCGTGCTGCGGGGTGGTCCGTCGGCTGGACTGCACAGTTCCCGTGGGCGGGACGAACGTCGTCGTCGAGCTGGCCTTGCCGCCCACGACGCCGCTCTGGGACGAGTTCCATCCCAATCTGCTCCGCGTCAAGGCCACCTTCGCCCAGACGGAGCAGGAGCGCTCCTTCGGCCTGCGCACAATTTCCACACGCGGACGCCAGTTCCTGGTGAACGGACGCCCGACCTTCCTGCGCGGCACGCACGATGGGTGCGTCTTCCCGCTCACGGGCCATCCGCCGATGGAGAAGGGTCCGTGGTGCGCCTACTTCCGGCAGATGAAGGCGTGGGGACTCAACCATCTGCGCTGCCATTCCTGGACGCCCCCCGAGGCGGCCTTTGCGGCGGCGGACGAAGTGGGCATCTACATCCAGGCCGAATTTCCCGCCTTCGGCAATGGCGGACTCTTCGCCAAAGACGCCCGCTATCGTGACTACGCCTTTGAGGAGTCGACCCGCATCCAGGACGCCTACGGGCATCATCCGTCCTTCTGCTTCTTCACGCTGGGCAATGAAATCTGCGGCGCGGCGAATCCCTGCGGCGAGATCGTCCGTCGGCTGCGCGCGCGCGACGGACGCCGCCTCTATGCGTCCGCGACCAATGGCGATTACGCCAACCCGAAGCAGAACCCGCAGGACGACTACTGGGTGACGATGCGCACGACGCGCGGCGAAGCCGGCAACGTGCGCGGTTCGTTCGCCCATGTCAACAAGCCGCTCGGCGGCGTCCAGTGGGCGGGGGCGGGAACGCTGCGCGATTTTTCCTCGGGGAACGCCAAGTCCACAATCCCGGTGGTGGCGCACGAAACGGGACAGTTCCAGGTCTATCCCGACTACACGGAAATCCCCAAGTTCACGGGTCCGCTGCGTCCGCTCAACTATGAAATCTGCCGCGCCCGCCTGGCGCGCACGGGGATGCTGGATCTCGCGGACCGATTCCACATGGCTTCGGGGAAACTGGCGGCGATCAACTACCGCGAAGAGGTGGAAGAGGCGCTGCGCACGCCGCAGTTCGGCGGGTTCCAGCTGCTGGACATCAAAGACTTCCCCGGTCAGGGCACGGCGTTGGTCGGCCTCTGGAATGCATTTCTCGAGCCCAAGCGCTTCACCGATGTCGCCTGGTGGCGCGGCTTCTGTTCGCCCACGGTGGCGTTGGCGCGCTTCGCGAGCCACACCGGGTTCGCCGGCACGGCGTTCCAGGCGAAGCTTCAGGTGGCGCACTACGGCGAACAGGACGTGTTGAAGGACGAGCTGGTGTGGCGGTTGTTCGAAGGCGACCGGACGTTTGCCGAGGGCAGGCAGCCGTTCACGGCGAAGGTCGGCGAGCTGGCGGATCTGGGCGGCATCACGTTCAACCTGCCGGACCTCGGACGCGCGGCCGCGTGCACGCTCGAACTGCGGCTGGCGGGATTGGGGACGCGTAACGTCTATCCGATCTGGGCGTATCCGCGCAAGAAGGGGGACTGTCCCCAGACTTCCGCCGTCACGAACGACCTCGCGGCGGCCGAACGGATGCTGGCGGAAGGACGGAAGGTGCTGTGCGTGATTCCGTCGTCGGCGGCGCCGAAAGATTCGGTGGCGGGATTCTTCCCCTGCGACTTCTGGAATTGGGACATGTTCCGTCGCATCCAGCCGGGTACGCTGGGCTTGCTGATCGACGAGAAGCATCCGGCCCTGGCGGGCTTCCCCACGTCCTACCACAGCGACTGGCAGTGGAAACAGCTGGTGGAACATGCGCGCGGGTTTCGTCTGGACGGCGATCCCGAGGCGAAGATTTTCGTTCAGGGAATCGACAACATCACGCGCAACGGACGCCTCGGCTACGTGTGGGAGAAGCGCCGTGGCTCGGGACGGCTGATCGTCTCGTCCATCGACCTGCTGGATCCGGCAGTTGCCGCCCTCCCGGAAGGACAGGCGCTGTTCCAGTCCCTCGCCGCTGTACTCGTCCCGTGACGGAGTGATGCTTCACCAGTAAGGAAATATGAACATGAAAATGCGGAAGACAGTTTTAGCAGTTGCGTTGGCGGCAATGGCCGCCCAGGCGGAATTCACGGTCGACAAGTCCGTGATGAGCGCGAAGTATTGGGAGATCTGGAACGAGACGGAGATGGCGCGCATCAATGCCGACATCGAAAAATACCGCAAGGCGGATGCGTCCATTGAGATTGCCGTGCCGGACGGCACCGAGGTCTCGGTCGACCAGGTGGCGAGCGATTTCTACTTCGGCGCGCACATCTTCAACTTCAACCAGCTGGGCAAGAAGGAATGGAACGACCGCTATAAGGCGCTGTACGACGCCGATACGGGGCTGTTCAATTCCGGTACGGTCGCCTTCTATTGGCGCACGCTTGAGCCGTATCCCAATTCGCCGCGGTTCGAGGAACGCTACGAGGATACGGAGAACTTCTGGAACGCCTGCGCGAAGCCGCAGCTTCAGGCGCATTGGCGGCGTCCGGCGCCCGATCCCGTCATCGTGCATCTGCGCCGCGGCGGGTGCCGCATCCACGGGCATCCGCTCGTGTGGGGGTGCAACGAATGGATGACGCCCTCCTGGATCTGGGAGGTGTTCACGCCCGAATCCGAGAAGGTCGCCCTGCAGCGCCGTTGTTCGGTGAGGATCCCTCGGCACGATTTCACGAAGCCGGTGGGGACGAAGGATTCGTCCTACAGCCATGCTTGGCAGACCGCTTGGTACAGGGTCTATTCGCAGCTCTCGGAACAGGAAATCGAGGCGATCGTACCGTCCTTTGTGAAGGCGCAGCGGCATTTCATGGAGAAGCGCATCCGCGACATCGGCGAACGCTATGGCGCGGTGGTGGATTCCTGGGATGCGGTGAACGAGTCGGCGACCGACTGGGCGAACGGCGCGAAGCGTACGTGGCCGGATGGTGAATCCGCCGCGTTCAACCGGCTGCCGGTCACGAAGAGCGTCTACGGGCTCATGCCCGCGAACTACGCCCATCAGGCGATCACGCTTTCGCGCAAGGCGATGCGGCCTTCGGCGAAGCTCACCGTGAACGAATACAACATGGCCGCGTTTCCGGGACAGATCAAGGATCTCGAGAAGCACGGGGCGGACTTCGACGTAGTCGGCTCGCAGATGCATCTCTTCAATCCGAAGGAATCGCTGTCCATTGCCGCCGGGGAGGGTCCGAAGCATCTGCGTCCGCAGGGAATTCGCGCGCGGTTCGAGTCCGTGGCGAAGGCGGCGGGGAAGCGTCCGATCCACCTGTCGGAAATCACCATCACCGCACCGGATCTGACGCCGAAGGGACAGATGATCCAGGCGATCATCGCCTGCAACTGCTATCGCGCGTGGTTTGCGGTGGAGAAGATGAACGGCATCACCTGGTGGAACGTGGTGGACGGCTGCGGGGCGCCGGGCGAACCCTCGATCAGCGGCATGTTCACGCGCGACATGAAGCCGAAGGCGGTCTATCATGCGATGGAGGATCTGCTCCACCGCGAGTTCCGCACGCACACGAAAGTGAAGACCCAGGGGGGCAAGGTCGCCTTCCGCGGCTTCCGCGGCCGCTACCATCTGCATTGGAAGACCCCCGACGGCAAACTCGGCTATCGGTCCATCGATCTCAAATGATGTGCCGAACGGAAATCGGACGCATCACGCCCTCAGCGTGAGGAAGATGCCTCACGCAGAGAACGCCGAGAGCGCAGAGGGGGACATCGGAGGTGTCATGTCGAACGTGAATAGAATGTTAATGGTAAGAAAATGGCATGTTGGGGAGTTCCTCCTTGGCATGCTGGTGTTGCTGTGCCAGCAGTCATCTGGGATCGGTTACCGGCCTGACCCCACGAAGTACCGACAGGCGCTAGATGCGATTGTGGACTACGCCTACGAGGACTTCGTCGGTCGGGGGGTGGCAATCGCGCGGGAAGCCATCCGCGGCCCCGACGACTGCGAACTCATCGACTCGTTCTTGAAGGGACGGGATTTCTACCGCCTTGGCCGGCATCGGTTTCCGCTCGAACCCAAGTTGCCGAGGCTGGCAGAGTTGCTGGGATCATCGTATGCCGATCTGGAGCGTGTCTGGCGGCGCATGGTGGAGGAACGGAGAAGCAAGGTCCAGGCTCCGTTGACCAGAGAAGAGCTCAAGGTAAAAGTTGAGGCGCTTGAAAAATCCAGGGAGGCGCCGGTGCATATGGACGGCGGTTGGTGCCGCAGCAGTTCTGGAAGGGAGGCGGTGGAAACGGTGTGCACCCGTTGCGGCAAGCACATCATCTACAGTGAACTGGACGAGATATACCATGCCGAACCTCCGGAATATTACCTGAAGATCGCAGAAGAGCTCCGTAAGTACGGCATCAATATTGAGGTGGACGGTTCGGCAACGTGTCCTGACTGCTGTGGGTTCCCCTGCGATTTCAAGTTGTCCGAATTCTCAGGCTTGGTGCGGCTGCGAAAGGATCTCGACTTCAGCAAGGAGAAAGACTGCCCGGAAGAGGTACGCTACATGAAACCGGGGTTGGAGATGCGGGTGGTCCAGCAATGTGGCCGCGGATTCAGTAAATCGGGGTATGACGTGCGCCCGGTGTTCCCCGAGGCGTGGGCAAAGGAGGAACGCGGCGGATATGGCTTGTACGTGGCACCGGGAAACGGATGGTTCTGCGGCAGAGGGAAGGATGACGGGTTGAAGTTTGCCGATCCACGGGAGGAGGTGGATGTCCCGGGGAAGGGTAAGTTCGTCAAGGTGCTGGACGTCCAGCATCCCGGTGATATCTACCTCGATGAACACCTTGTCGAGGTGGTCCGTAAGACGCGCTCCAGCCGCATCTATGACATCCCGCCGACGTTCCTAATCATCAACGGGCACCGTTTCCCCGCTGCTGCGTCGCTGGCAGAGGCGCTGCTGGCCTTCGCTCAGGACTATCGGACCGTCTACGTTGGACGTTTCAGCGACGAACTGGCGCTGAAGCGGTTCGCGCCGTTTCTGCGGAAGGTGTTCCTGGACGATTCGCCATGGGATGTCCCGCCGCGCCTGAAGCGCTTGGTTGCCGCCGATGGCTCGGCCCGTTGGGTGGTGGACGGGGACTGGTATTTCAAGAACAAGATGCCGAAGGTGAAGAAGGAGCTGGACGCCATTGACGCCAATCCGCGGAAGGAGTCGGTGGCGCTGGAGCCAGAAAAGGACGGCGGCCGGGTCAAATGGACCCTGTTCGGTACCACGCCGGAACAATGGCCCGCGGATGTGATGTTCGGCGCGTGCGGCATGACCCGGAAAGGCAAATGCCGCCACTTCGTGGCCCTGGTGACTTCGGTCGAGGGCAATACGGCGCAGTGTCTGGTCTACGAGACGACGAAAGTGGATTCCTGTAGGTTGTCGAAGGGGTGGTTGGACGAGCTGGACCATGCGGACGGAAAACTGTCCTCCGTCGCCGCGATATGGTCGCAGGATCCCGAAGGCGCTGACGCACTCATCATCACGCCCTGGCTCTGCCGCGGTTCGGCCCGTAGCATCCCTGCCAAGTGACGCGTCAGAACCATCCTGCGCCCTCGGCGTGAGGAAGATGTCTCACGCGGAGAACGCCGAGAGCGCGGAGGGGGACATTTGAGGCGTGTTCCTTCGGAACGGTCGGCCCAATTCTGTTAATTCTGTAATTCTGTTCAAAATCCGCATTACACGCCCCCGTGATTGTGCTATAATGTTGGTTGAAAAGTCATTGGTGTCTGCTCGGGTGAGTAGAATCGCAGTTGGAAAATCGAAGCGGAAAATGAACATGAAAAAATTGATTGGTCTTGGTCTTGCGGCGGCGCTGGGCTTGAGCGCCTGGGGCGAGGTGTTGGACACGTCGGTGTTCACGCGGGCGTGCACGTTTACGCTGTCGGGTTACCAGGGGGCGTCGACGCTGGTCGACTTCCCGGTGCTGGTGCGGCTCGATCGGACGATTCCCGGATTCGATCCCGCTTGTTGCGGTGCGAATGGCGCGGGACTGCGTTTCGCGGACGAAGCGGGCAATCTGCTCGCGCACGAAGTCGACACCTGGGACGTGTCTGGCGAGTCGTGCGTGTGGGTGCGGGTGCCTTCGTTGAGCGGCACGAACACGAAGATCCGCCTCTATTGCGGGACCGCCGACGGCGCGCAGCTGCCGGCCGTCTCTTCGCGCGACGTCTGGAGCAAGTACATCATGGTGGCGCATGGCGGCGCGAACGGCATTGCCGATGCCTCGCCCAAGCAGCTCGCCGTGGCGAATGGCGGCGACATGGCCATGTCGGCGGGAACGGGCCTCGTGGGCGGTGGTTTCACGAAGACCGATCGTAACAAGATTGGACTTCTGGTGCCGAATCCCATCACGAACAACACGCTGACGGATCCGACACGCTTCACGCTTTCGGGCTGGTATCGCAATGCGTTGACGGGTACGGCCATTCTGATGGCCGGCGTGGACGCCTGGGGAAAGACCGGCTTTCTTGTCCTGTGCGAGGGCGGCGGCTACATGTCCGTGGCGGTGGCGGGGCATCAGGGCCCCACCAATCCGAAGCTCGGTGCGCTGCAGCAGTACAAGTGGAACCATGTGGCGTTTTCGTATGTGACATCGGGAGAGCTCAACACCTATTTCGACGGCGTGAACATCTTCTCGAAGACGGGTGCAAACGTGCTCACCGACATCGGTTTGGAGTATTGGACGTTCGGTTCCTATAGTGGGATTACGAATGGCGGCAACTTCGGCGGTGACATGGACGAGTTGCGCATCTACGACGGCATTGCTTCGGCCGACTGGATCCAGGCTGAACATGATTCCATGCGGAATCCGTCTTTTGCGGCGGCCGTTGCGATGGAAACGCTTGCGCAGCCGGTCGACGTGGCGGTGAGCTCCGCCGCGCGCGGGTCGGCCGGTGTCACGGTGAAGGGCACGATTGTGACGTCGGCCGCAACCGCAACGGTGGCGCTCAAGTGGGGTCTGACGCCGAACCTCGAGGGAAGCCCTGTGACGCTGGGCTCGGGGTCGGGAACGCGCGCGGTTGAGGGAACGT
Organism: Kiritimatiellia bacterium; assembly: GCA_045641465.1. Taxonomy (GTDB): domain Bacteria; phylum Verrucomicrobiota; class Kiritimatiellia; order RFP12; family UBA1067; genus RUG572. Next base: position 8,010 of record JAZUGW010000108.1, read on the forward strand.
TCCCGGGCACGGACGCGACGACGCGCTACTATTACGCGTTCGAGGTGACGCCGGCGGGCGGCACGGCGAAAACGGGTGCCGTCTATTGCACGCTCGACGGCGTGTCGGGTCCGGTGCTCGATACGACGCCGTTCAAGCGAGGCTGCACGTTCACGCTGCAGGGCTATACGGGCGCGTCGACCCTGCAGAACTTCCCGGTGCTCGTGCGCCTGTCGACGGCGATTCCGGGCTTCAGCTATTCCGACTGCGCGCCGAACGGGGCGGACTTGCGGTTCGTGGATGAAAGCGGCAAGTTGCTCGCGCATGAGATCGACACGTGGAATACGGCGGGCGAGTCGTATGTGTGGGTGAAGGTGCCGTCGCTCATGGGGCAGACGACGAAGATCCGGCTCTTCTTCGGTGTGGACGACGTGGTGGCGTTGCCCGGGGTGGCGCCGGCGGATGTGTGGGGGGCGTATGTGGCCGTGGTGCACGGCGGTTCGACGGGTGTGCGCAACGAGTCGCCGAAGGGGATCGTGACGTCGAATGGCGGCGGTCTTGTTTCGTCCGGCGCGAGCGGCGTCGTGGGCGGTGGCTTTGCGAAGGCGGTGGTCACGCGCGGCTCGATCGGCCTCCAGATTCAGAACCCGGTCAAGTACGGTGCATTGACGGACACCTCGCGGCTCACCCTCTCGGCGTGGTACCGCTACATGGGATCGGGCACGTCGATTCTCATGTCCAGCAAGGCCACCTGGGGGGGAACAGGATTCCTTACGCTGTGCGAACAGGGCACCTATATGTCCGTCGCCGTGCAGTCGACGCATCAGGGGCCGAGCACTGATCCCAAACTCGGCGCGCTCGTGTCCGGCCAGTGGAACCATGTGGCGTTCTCGTATGTGGCGGCGGGCCAGCTCAACACCTATTTCGACGGTCTGAACATCTTCTCCAAGGCCGACGCGAAGACGCTTGCGCACGAGGATCGCGAGAACTGGGCGGTGGGGTCCTATGCCGAGACGGTGAACGGCGGCAACTTCTGCGGCGACATGGATGAAATCCGCCTCTACGACGGCATCGCCTCGGGGGATTGGATTGGCGCCGAACGTGCGTCGATGGTCGACCCGGAATTTGCGAAGGCGGTTTCGGTGGACAATCTGGTGGACGTGCTGCCGAGCGAAGTGTCGGTGAGCTCGGTGGTGCGGTCCGATGCGGGCGTGGCGATTGCAGGCACGCTCACGCGGCTCGCCACAGGCGCTTCGCAGGTGACGGTGACGCTCAAGTGGGGCACGACGCCGGCGATGACGGACGGCACGGTGGCGGTGGGCACCTTCACCGAAGCGAGCAATTTCCAGTGTGTGTTCCCGGGCACGGACTTGACGGCGAACTACTACTATGCGTTTGTGATGGCCAGCGATGCCGGCGAGTCGACGACGAGTACCGACTTCCGGCTCTTCGATCCGGCGAGCGCGGCCACGTGGCGGCCGCAGACGGCGGACGACAGCTGGCGTTCGACGGCGTGGCTCGTGGACGGCGCGATCCGTCCGTTCCAGCAGGGATGGTCCGTCCTCTTCGACGGCACGGAAACGCCGTACATCGACACGCTGACGAACGTGGCGAAGCTCGACCTCGGCACGGTGACGGTGACGGGCGACAAGGACTACACCTTCACGGGCGATGGCGAACTCGCGGCGAAGCGCGTGGTGAAGACAGGCTCAGGCACGCTCACGGTGGATGGACGCGGCTTCTCGGGCGCGGTCGAATGGGACGTCTCGGGTGGCACGCTGAAGATCGGCGACGGCGTGAAGGACGGCAGCGGCCAGTCCGTGTTGGGCACGGAAAGCACGGTCAACGTACACGACGGCGGCACGTTCGACATCAACAGCCGCTCGCCGCAGACTTTGGCGGCGTTCAACGAACCCACGCGCACGCTGAAGGTCAAGATCGCCGGCGACGGTGTCGACGGCAAGGGCGCGCTCGTGAACAACGATACGACGCAGATCGATGGTTGGGGACAGCATATCAGCCGCCTCGAACTCACGGGCGACGCCACCGTGGGCGGACCGTCGCGTCTCGACGTGCGTGCGTTCACGGGCACGGGTTCGACGGCGCCGACGAATGCGGTGGTGACGGGTCCGGCGGATGCGACGCTGCGCGTCATCGACAATCCGCGGTTCAACTTCTGCAATACGACGGTGACGCAGCTCGGGGCGATTCGCGCGGAGAGCAACGGCAAGTTCTTTATGGAAACGGCGGGCTCGATGAATCTCACGCGCGGACTCGAAATCGGCGAGGGCGGTTCGATCTTCCTGAACGGGACGGGCTACACGACGCCGGTGACGTTCCTCGAGAATACGACCGGACATTTCGGCGGTTGGTCGGGCGTGGCGTCCGCCGTCCAGGAGGGTCCGTTGACCGTGCAGAACGGCGCGACGGCCATCATTGACGGTGGTGCTTCGCAGACGATGTTCAAGGGCGCCGTGACGAACAACGGGACCATCGTGGTCAAGGACCTGCTCAATTTCTACGGGCCGTCGATCGATGGTACGGGTACAATCGACCAGCAGGGCGGCGGCATCCGCCTCGACGGTTCGATCAACAGTCCCGAGACGCGCATCACGGGTACGACGACGGGCGGCACTTGGGATCTCGGCCAGTTGGCGGGCAATGGTTATCCGAAGCTTGCGGGCGTCGACATTCCCGCGAAAGGCAATGTCTATCTGCGTACGCAGATCAGCGACACGTTGGACGAGCGCTGGACGACATTGCTCTCCGGCACGGGGGCGAATTCGACGATCATCGTGTGCCGGACGGATGGCGATTCGGATGTGACGACCACGGTTTCCAACATCCAGACGAAGGTCGGCGAAATCTGGTTGGGGTCGGGCGGCGGTTCGGGGCACATGGTGCTCACGGGGAACACGCAGCTTGAGGCGCGCAACATTTCGGTGGGCGCGAACGATTCGGCGCCGAAACCGTCCCACCTCACGATCGAAACGGGTTCGTCGCTTTCCATCAACGCGGCGATCGACCAGTATGTGGGACGGTGGAGCGGCAAGAGCTGCTACCCGCAGCGACTCTTCGTGGACGGCGGCACCTACGACGCGCTTTCGCTCGCCAACGCGACGACCTGGGTGGGCGCCGACTCGCCGTTCGCCTTCATGGAATTGAAGGGAGGCGAGGCGAAGATGTGGAAGCTCGGCGTGCGTTCGCGCATGAACGAACTGGTGCGCCTCGACTGTCTGAGAGCGCATGATGCGCGCTTTACGCAGAAGGACGGCACGCTCACGCTCGGCGCGGGCGGCATTGCGGCGGGCAACATCTACTGGGACCGCTTCCACTTCGATTTCGCGAATGGTACGATGGCGACTGCCGCCGACTGGGCTTCGGGGAACTACGGCATCAACGTGGCGTTCGGCGCGGATCCGCTCACGAAGGGCACGTACACGGTCGACCTCGGCGGACACAAGGTCTCGATGCTGTCGCAGCTCACGGGCTATTCGGACGTGACGCTCACGGGCGGCGGTTCGTTTGCGACCACCAATTACTTCAAGGGCATTCCGCAGGGCCGGTGGACGGTGCAGAGCAGCGTCGTGGCCGATCTCTCGGGTGCGGCCGGTTTTACGCAGGGTTTGACGATTGAAGAGGATGCGGACGTGACGCTCGACATCGCGAGCGACAGCTGCTGCGAGTTCGCGGTGTTCCCCACGAACATGACCGGCGCGGCGGCCACCTGGGCGGTGAACGCCAAGTGGACGGGCGTCTACGCGATGAAGGTCGACCGGATGAACTATCTGCACGCGTCCTTCAGCACGGGACCGATGCACTATGCGGCCGCCATCTACCGCGGCCAGTTCTATGTGGACGACAGCCAGGCGGGTGATTGGACCTTCGCGGGTGTCTACGACGACAACATCGTGTTGGAGATCGACGGGGCCACGGCGTTTGAAAACACGACCTGGAATGCCGTCAACTACAAGACGGTGAGCCTGAATGCCGGCTGGCACGACTTCCGGGCGATCGCCTTCGACCTTAGCGGTGGTGCGGGTTCGGTGGCGGTCGCCGACTGGAAGGACAAGATGGGGCTTGGCTGGGCGCTGGGTGTGCCGGATGCTCCGACGGCGGCCGCGAGCTACCAGCCGTTCGACACGACCACCCTCAAGATGCGCGTGAAGCCGGTCGCCGAGGGCGTGACGGGCCGGACGGGTGTTCTGTGGGAACATGCGGCCTACAATCAGAACACCTGGGATTCGGAGAAGTATTTCCCGAACGCCCATCTGGTGACGAACACGCTCATGGCGATCCATGCCGATGCGAACGGATTCCCGAGCGGCAAGGCGTCCTGCAGCCGCTTCACGGGCTTCGTGAAGATCACGGACGAGCAGGCGGGCATCTGGGATATCGATGCGAAGTACGACGACGGCATTGCGCTCTGGCTCGACGGCGAGAAGATCGGTACGTCGGGTGCGACGCTCTGTGCGCAATGGTCCGCCAAAGCGACCGTGACGGCGGGCTGGCACCGCTTTGAAATCCGCGTCTCGGATAAGAGCGGCGCCATCGGCGGTAGCCTCACGGACAGCGAAGGAAACAAGAGCGCGCTTAACATCGCGATCAATGGGTATCCGGCGGTCTCCTTCGACGAACGCCACTTCCGCATTGTCTCGTCCGTGATGGAAGACCAGACGGATGCGCCGACGGGCCTGGGCGGCACGACGCTCGTGCAGGATGGCGGACGCCTCACGAACAAGGCGACCGCGGGCGCCTGCCCGGTGTACGGTACGCTGGGCGGCGTGGGCACGATCCGCGGTCCGTTCAAGTTCCTGGGCGGCACCCTCGGACTGGAAGGTTCCGCGCGCGCGCTGCGTACGCCGTTCTTCGAGAATGCCGACGAGGCGATGTTTGCCGGCCTGGGCGGCATCAAGGTCACGTTCGACGAGCGTCCGACGCTCGAGAGATATCCTGTAGGTCCGGCCTACGGCTTGACGGACGAGGTGGCGCGGAACATCAAGGTCGAGGTGGAGCTCACGGGCGCGAGCGCGTCGATGCAGGCCAAGTACGCCGATGCATTCCGTGCACACGTGACGGCGCAGGGCGAGCTTGAGCTCATCAACCGTCGCGGGGCGGGCCTCACATTCATCATTCGCTAACGGAGAGGGTTGTCGCTTTGGCAGGTCGCGTGCAGGATGAAACAGGGGCCGAGGTCGTTGACGGAACGGTCAAGTCGATTGTCTTTCGCAATGATGAGACGGGTTTCACCATTCTGCACGTGACGCCGGCGCAAGACGGGAATTTCCGTCTGCGCGAGCGCGAGGTCACCGTGCTCGGCACGTGTGCGGCCGCCTGGGAGGGCGAAGAGCTGCACGCGACGGGCGAGTGGGTGAACGATCCCGTGCGCGGGCGGCAGTTCAAGGCCAAGACCATTGCGTGTATTCCGCCGAAATCCGTGGAAGGCATTCGGCGCTACCTCGCGAGCGGACTCATCCACGGGATCGGTCCCGTGCTGGCGAACCGCATCGTCGACAAGTTCGGCGCGGAGACGATCGAGGTGCTTGACCACTATTCAAGTCGGCTGAGTGAAATCGACAAGGTGGGTCCGAAGAAAATCGAGGCGATCCGAAAGGGCTGGCGCGAAGGAAAAGGCACGCGCGAGGTGATGATCTTCACGCAGAGCTATGGCATCTCGACGAGTAAGGCGGCGAAGATCTACCGGATGTACGGTCCCGACTCGGTGGCGATCATCAAGCGCGATCCGTATCGTCTGTGCCGCGACATCTGGGGCATCGGCTTTACGACGGCGGACCGGATTGCGCTCGCGGTCGGCATCGAGAAAGAGTCGCTTGTGCGGGCGCGTGCGGCGATCATCCACACGTTGCGGACCGAGGCGGAAGATGGCGGCCACTGCTGGACGAACGAACCCGATCTGCTGTTGCACGGACAGGAACTCGTCGGGATTTCGGTTGAAGTACTGGCGCAGGCGTTGAAGGACGAAGTCGACGAGGGGCGGGTGGTCAAAGACGGCGACCGGCTCTATCTGCGTGAGCTGCATGTGGCGGAACGACGGGTGGTGAGCCGGCTCAAGCTGCTGATGGCGAGCGAACAGTCCTTCCCGAAGATCGATCCCGACAAGGCGATTTCCTGGTGGGAGGCGAAGACGGGCTTTACGCTTGCACCGGCGCAGATCCGCGCCGTGCGACGGTCGCTGGAGGCGAAAGTCTCGATCGTGACGGGCGGTCCGGGCGTGGGAAAGACGACGATCATCCGCGCGCTGGTGGAGATTTTCGGCGCGCGGACGGGAAGCCACCGCATCAACGTGCAGCTGGCGGCGCCGACGGGACGCGCCGCGAAGCGGATGACGGAGTCCACCGGGGCGCCCGCGCAGACGCTGCATCGGCTCTTGAAGTACAATCCGCAGACGAACGAATTTTCGTACAACGAAGAGAATCCGCTGGAAGGGGACGTGTTCATCTTCGACGAGACGTCGATGGTCGACATAAGGTTGATGTCCGATCTGATGGCGGCCTTGCCGCGTCGGGCGACATTGATTCTCGTCGGCGATACGGACCAGCTGCCGAGTGTGGGTCCGGGCAACGTGCTGCACGATCTGATTGCCTGCGGCGAGATCGCGACCTCGCAGCTCACGGAGATCTTCCGCCAGGACAGTTCGGGCTTGATCGTCCGCAATGCGCACCATGTGAACGCGGGCGAACCGTTCGAGACGCGCGCGGGTGAAAGCGACTTCTACTTCATTGCGCAGGACGATCCGGCGAAGGCGCTGGCGTACGCGCTCGACTTCATGGTGACGCGCATTCCGCGCCATTTCCGGATGGAACCGCTGCAGGACGTGCAGGTGCTGACGCCCATGCGGCGGAATCTGCTGGGGGCGGAGAATCTCAATGCCGTCATCCAGGCGCGGCTCAACGGAACGGGTCCGGCGGTGATGCGGGGCGGCATGAGCTTCCGGGCGGGCGACCGGGTGATGCAGCTCAGGAACAACTACGACAAGGACGTGTACAACGGCGACATCGGCTTCGTGCAGAGCGTCGTGCCGGAGACGCGTTCGCTCGTCGTGCTGTTCGACGGGCGTCCGGTCGAGTATGCGAGCGGCGATTTGGACGAACTTGTGCTGGCGTATGCGACGACCATCCACAAGTCGCAGGGCAGCGAATATCCGGCGGTGATCGTGCTGATGCACCGTCAGCACTATATGATGCTGCAGCGGAATCTGCTCTACACGGCGATCACGCGCGGGAAGAAGCTGGTGCTCGTGATCGGCGCCCCGTGGGCGGTCAAGACTGCGATTGAAACGAATACCGTGCGCGAGCGCCGAACGACCCTGGCGGAAAAGATGCAGGAACGCGCGGGGGAGAGCGAGTGAACGATGGAAACAGGTGAAAAGTGGCTGGCGCCGTTGAGAGGCGTGACGATCCGGACGTTTCGCGAGGCCTTCGCGGGACCGATCCGTGAGGCGGGTTTCACAGGGGCGTTTGCGCCGTTCATTCCGGCGAATCCGGGGATTCGCGTATCCGACCGGATGCTCGACGAGTTGCGTCCGTTTCCGCCGCAGGCGACGTTCCCGGTGGTGCCGCAGGCGATTTCGAAAGACCCGGCGTCGTTGCGCGTGCTGCTAAAGGGATTCAAAGACCGGGGATTCGACCGGGCGGACTTGAACGCGGGGTGTCCGTTCCCGATGATCCGCCGGCGCGGTCGCGGGTCGGGGCTCTTCCAGACGCCCGAGGTGCTGGAGCGGCTGCTCGAAGTCGGCTGCGAGGAAATGGGGGCGGGGAAGTTCTCGCTCAAGATCCGGCTGGGGCTGGAGCGTCCGGACGAACTCAAGGCGCTGATGCCGCGGATCAACCGCTACCCGCTGGCGGTGCTGACGGTGCACGCGCGCACGGCGAAGCAGATGTACGAAGGCGCGGTTGATCTGCCGGCCTTTGCGGAGGTGTTGGCGTTGTCGACGAATCCCGTGATGTACAACGGCGACTATCCGATGGACGGGACGGAGAATTCGGAATTTAAAAAGCTCGATCTTCGGTCCGTCAAAGGCGTGATGATCGGAAGGCCGTTTGTACGGGCGCTGGGCGGGCGGGACGATGCGCGCGAGCTTCTGCGGTCCTACATCGTCCGTTCGCAGGAGGAGCTGTGCGGGGACAGGCCCGTTTTGGGGCGGATGAAAGAGCTCCTCGCGTACTGGAGCGTGTGGCCCATGTGGCGGCGTCTCTGGCCGTTGATCAAGATGTGCCGCACGGTGGACGAGCTGCTGCTGATCGTTGGTACCGCCACGTAATTGGGAAGGGAATGAACATGCGTTTGATCGCGCTACTTTGCACGATTCCGTCGATGTGTCCTATGATGTTGGGAGGACTGTAGGCTGCTGCTAAACCAATTGGTTTTAAACCAGATGGTTGATTTTTCTGGCTCTTCAGGCATAACTGTGGGTCGATACGTGCCGCATAAGTTCATTTGCCCCCAGTGTTTGCGGGCCTGTTCCGCCTTCTCCCGGGGCGCCGAATTTCGATCGACGGGCAGAACGGCATGATTCGGCCCCATGAGTTCCGCGACCGCCGCAGGCGAAAGCGGGTCGTCCGTCCCCGCCGCCCGCCGTCCGATTCTGTTCCGAATTGAAATCAAGCCAGCCCCGCCCGAACCGTCCTCCCGGAAAAATGCCTTGGGAGAATTCACGCCGACC
>JAZUGW010000109.1:0-16402 GCA_045641465.1 Kiritimatiellia bacterium
CCGGTCCCACGCCGAAATCTCGCCGTCCCAGAAACCATCCCAACCACCAGGGTCTGTCCCCACGACGCCCATCTCCGAACAATCGAACAATCCAGACCGTAGGGGTCTGTCCCCACGCCGCAGGACGGCCGTTGCGAGACTATGGTTCGGGACCGGTCCCACGCCGAAATCTCGCCGTCCTAGAAACCATCCCAACCACCAGGGTCTGTCCCCACGACGCCCATCTCCGAACAATCGAACAATCCAGACCGTAGGGGTCTGTCCCCACGTCTCAGGACGGCCGCAGCGAGACCACGGTTCGGGACCGGTCCCACGCCGAAATCTCGCCATCACAGAAACCATCCCAACCACCAGGGTCTGTCCCCACGACGCCCATCTCCGAACAATCCGAACAATCGAACAATCTGAACAATCGAACAATCCAGACCATAGGGGCCTGTCCCCACGACGACTACCGCCGAGAGACCAACCTTCACCAAACTCGTTTTCCTTTCCTAAGGATGTTTATGGTAACGGCGCCTCGGAGGATAGCCACAATCGCGATAATTGCCGGGAAAGCGCCAGAGCCAATGTTCAGGACGTTCCTCCGGTAGAAACCGCTTCAAAAACTGATCAAGTTCTTGGCAGTATTGATCATGACTCAAATTCTTCGCCCGCATATCAGCCGAAAATGTATCAAAAGCGCGTTGAAGGGAATCATAATCGTATTTGAGGACATCTTCTTTATAGTAGACCTTAAGGAAGTAGTGTCTACGCATCCACGAGAATTGCGGTGCCTGATAGGCCTGATCAGATAGTTCCTTGGGCACGTTGGCATTACAAAGAAGTCCGTGCAGGCCAGAATGATATTTGAAGTCAGACATCAATGCCGGAAAATATTCACGGAGGATTTCAGGCGAAAATTCAGGACGTATCATCAAAAGAAACGCATCATGTCCTATTTCGTCAGGATGTTGAAGCGACCAATCCGCTATCGCCCGCAGATTGCCAATTGGAATCGAATTCGTATCCGAGCAAAGGACCTCCATCAGCATCTTCTGTTTGCGCTTGTCCGCGAAGAGAGGGAGTACATCGCGCTTAAAGACATCGGTCGACTGATGCATTTGCGCGACTTCCTCCTGGAAATCCTGATAAAACTGCGTGCGTTCGCGTTGTTCCATCGTACCCCATTCCTTTTCTTCACACGCTCTTTTGCGCTGCCGCTCTTGTTGTTGCCATTCGAGCCGACGAGCTATTTTCTCTTCCCTCTCTCTCATTTCTCTTTCCAGTCTAGCCTCTCGTCTCTCAAGTTCCGCCTGTCTTCTTTTTTCGTCAACTTGCTCTCTCTGCCGACTTTTTTCGCGTTTCGTTCTAAAAGAGTTCGTCCAATCCTTCCCCTCTTGTCGAACAAACGCGTGATGATTTAAACCACTAGTCACATATTCATAGACATACCCCTTCGCCGTCACCTGATTTTGGATCATCGAAAAGACTGTATCATCAATCTGGTCATAAGGTAGCAGATTTTCAAGAAGTTCATTCGTATTGATCTTCAAATTATGAGAATCCATGTGCCACTTGGTATGATCACAGAGCAGAGCGAATTCCACCCGTTGACTGACCGTTGCGTGAGGGGACAGCCAGATATCCTTCAAAGGGAACAGCAGATCCGTTCTTTCTTTGAGCCTATCGACCAAACGGGCAAATTGTTCCGGCGAAGGATTTTTCTCGTTGCGTCGTAGAAAGTAACGCCCGAGTGCCATTCGGGCCGGCGTGTTGCTAGTACTTAAATAATCGGCATCCCGAAAAACCACCTCAAAATCCTCAATCAGCTTCTGTCCGGCCCCGTATTCGAGCATTCTTTTGTTCTCATTTTTTTTCACTTCTTCAAGGCTTCTGTTCCAGCTTTCAACTTCCGAAATGGTTAGACAGCCCGACAACAACAGGGTTGAGGCTGCAATCATCTTGCGAATTACCTGATAGACGACCATGGTTCCCCCTCCTTAAGTGTTCATTTCTTCTCACTGTAAAACTGTTCTTCCCGTTGCTCTAATACTCGGAATCGTTCATCCCACTTACGACGAATTCTCCTTTCTCTCTCTGCAGCGGACCTCTCTATCCTACTGTTCAAGACCCACCCTGCCCCTTGTTGTTCCCGCCAACGCCCTGTCGATGCCACTATTTTTTCCAATTCTTCGTCCGAAAAACAAGGAGCATTAAATATTTCTTCATAAAATGAACCATTGTTATGGTGAATGTAATACATATGGTCCAAAGCGCGCAACCGTAAATCCAAGCCGACTTTATGCGATCCCCAGATGGGCCTCAAATCCTCAAAACAATCCGGATGCGTGATTGCCCATTCCGCAACATATCGTACCTGATCGACCGAAAGTTTTTCGATCGTTCCCTTTTCATCCAAATAGGATTTCAGACACCAGTACGCCACCGACTCCACACCATTAGTATCATAGCGATTCAGATACTCTTGATTTCGCATGACAATGCTAAAATCTTCTTCCAGCTTCCTTCTCCATTTTCCCCGATTCGACGAACTCCATTTATTCTCATAAAACCATTGCACGCAGTTTTCAGAAATCTCATAATCGATCCAAAATGGAAGTTGTATCGGACTGGTGATGATATCCAATGGAATCGTTAGCAGTCCGACATCACCAACACCATAAGGGCGACCGCCGCCCAATTCACACAGACCACAACAAAGACTTGTGAAGCATCCGCTTGTACCACATATCACCGCCGCCAAACCGAACATCATCAAACTCTTTTTCATTGCATACTCCCATTCTTAATCACCTACCTACACACAGTCCCAATTGATGGGCACTTCTCCGACAATAGCTTTCGGACCGTTTCAGAAAAGCGGAATGACTATTCAAACAGCTTTTCAGTCCCCTCTACCACGAGTTCTCCACCCTCCCAAAGCAACCAGCCAGTTCCTATGATGACGACTGCCGCCGCTTGAACAGGCAAAGTGATTATGTCGAGCGCCACTGGAAGCACCTCGTCCATCATCGTCGAACGCCCACCCGATGTACCGTCGCCCCACCCACGAGCGACATTGCCACACATGCTGAAACACCCGCTTGTACCGCACATCAGTGCCGCGAGACCGATTGATAATAAAACCTTTCTCATTCCACCCTCCCATTTTGTTTACATTTGATCACCTGTTTGGTTTAAGAAAAGGGTCCGTTGCCCGTTTCGGCTGCATCAGTTTACTTTTTTGCGGCACCTCCTGAGGATCTCTCGCGCAACCTCCGCGAGTTTTCCCCCATGAAGCTTTGATTTTTCATAAGCCTGCAATTTTTGATCGGACACATTGGGATGATCTAACATCCAATATAATGCATCCATCTTCAAATTGTACCGTCCGTCGTCGCGTTCGACAATCTCGCAGCGAAAGGCTTCGTCAAAGCGGTTATATTTCCACAGCAGACACAACTCGGACATCAGAATCGGATCCTCCGCCGTACGGTAGGCAAGCATCACCAAAAGAGCAAAGGGAATTCGGTCTGGGGGGTCAACCTCCTCTCGCACGGCCAACAATTTGGACGAGATCCCCTTCCGCGTATCCAGCCAACCCTCCTCCTCGAACATAAGGGCGTAGTTCTTGCGAAGGATTTCCCGATTGAGAGCCACTTGCTCTGCCGGCGTTCTCCACAGAGACGGCGCAAAGAAATGAACCGTCTTTTTGCCCACAGGACGGACCATATCCTCCCAAATGGCCATTGCCGGAAGACCGACAACCACGAATCCGACGACAGCGGCGACTTGAACCGGTGCCGTGACGACATCCAAAGCCAGTGCAGATGAATCTCTCATCGTCCGATGTCCAAAGCCACTGCAATTACAGAAGGTAAAGCACCCACTCGTGCCGCACAGTATCACCGCAAGACCAATCATCATCATCGCCTTCTTCATTCCCCGACTCCTTCCGTAAGCAATTGCTTGCATTCAAGTTCTAAGAAAAGGGCTCATCGGCCTTTCGCTTTCCGAGCCCAACAGAAGGCAGTCCATCTGCCCTCTTCCGTAACCACGCGATTATTTTAGCACACTCGCCGAGCCTTTGTCAAGCACTTGTTTACTTTTTTATGCTGCCCAACATTTGCGGCCTTCCATAATCATTCACCTGACACGTCTTTAGGATTGACCAGCCTGTCCAAAGGCCCACTGATAGGCATCGTTGTTTTGTCAACGAGATACCGCCCCCCTTCACGGCACTTATGATTGGCCTCTTCATTTTCGCTTCCTTCACGACTTGTCGTTTGCGAAATAATCGAATTCGGGCATACTGATCTGCCAATTCCAATCTTCTGGACGCACCGGCGGAAGGTATTTCTTCAAAATCGCGTCGACTTTAAAGAGCACCTCTTCCGAGGTTATGTCAAGCGGGACGATTTTCAAATTTTCTTCATTTCGCCCGAACCGTTTCCCGAAACACGCTATTTCGCATTCAATGGTCAAGATGTCATCAACGGACATCAAACTCTGCCCACAAGACTGCCCGTAATTGCTCCGAAAACAAGCCAAACGGAATTCGGCTAAACGGGGCTCAAGGTAAGCACGATCTAACAGTTCCTTCGGCACATGAGGATTATCCAGTATGCCACGGACCCCATGATAGGCGTTGGCCCGCGAACAATGCGCGACGAGCAAGGGGTAATACTGCAGCAGCATCTCAGAGGTGAGTTCGGACCGCCTCATGAGTGAATAGATCTCATGAGACCAATCCGAATTTGACACAAGTTCCCAGTCAATCAAGGCTCGAAGATTCGCCACAGGTATCGGGCGGGCATCCCATCGAACACCGTCCAACACCAATTTTCGCAAGGTCGCGTCGCTCAAGCGCGGCAACACCTTCTGCTGGAACAAACCGGAAGTAGTCCGAAGGGACTGCGCCAAGACAATTAACGCCTGATACCTTTTCTCCTCCTCGCGACGATGTTCCTCCTTCACTCGCAGTTTCTCACGTGCCATCTTCAAGGCCTCTTCAACTGGCACCTCCGTGTAGGGACGCATACGTTCTACGAAGTCACCCGAACCACCGCGTTCACGAAACTGCAGGAACCAGGAATTGTAAATCCTCGGCGGGCCATCCGTTTTCACTATTTCAACAATCCGTGCCTGATAGTCCGTTCGGGAAAGATTAAACGCATGCGCTTCCTTTCTGAAGGCCTTAAATTTGGCTTGAAGTTTTTCACGACAATTTTGGTCTTCCGACGTCCGCAGGCTAGCACTATGTCCTTCGAAGACCTTTTCAAGAAAGGTCGATGCCCAAGGTTGTTCATAGGCGAGGACAATCTCCTCGTCCTCCATATAATCGCTCAAAAATAACTGATCCAACAGATAATAGGCGTCGTCAATCAGAACATCATCGCGATATTGATGATACCTCATGCTTCCCTTTGAACAGATTTCAATAAACAGAGGGAGACAGGCTCGGAATTCACCCCGACTCAAACACCCGCAATGAGGGATCCCGCTACATAAATACCTGGGATATGTACCGGTCTGGCGACCCTTCTCAACGACAAAATTCAACAACAATACAAGATTGGTCGAGGGCAGATAACGTCCATGGTGCCAAATGAACGACTCCAAATGACGACCAACCGAGAAGTCCTCTCCCGCATAGCGAACGACCTGCAAGAACTCTTCTGGGGTACCATGAATTCCCCTCAACAACTCGCGCGTACGTCGATCCTGCATCCCCTTCAGGTCGGCCCATGTTACCTTTCTTTCCCCTGACCTCAAGACTTGAGCTCTGTTCTCGGCAGCAAGCTTTTTCTCTTCCGCCAGTTTTTTCTCAAGCTCGCTTTTCTTGCGTGCATCTTCCTCTTTTTCCTGTTTCTGTCTTTGAACCCATTTTTTCATCCTACTGCGAAGGTTCTTACGATCGTCAAGTTCCTCGCGAAGCGCCTTCCCGAAGAGACCATCTGGGCGGACCCACTTCAAAAAGTCTTCACACGCTGCATCGGTCATCTGACCCACCGCAAGGATTCGGCGGATGGTTTCACGTTCTGACTGCCACCTCCATTCCCATCTCCCTCGATCAATAAAGATGGCCATGTCCAACCGCTGTTCCCGCGTGATCTTGTCCGACAGCCAAAGCGCATCCAACTCGTAGATCAGTTTAGGTTCCTTCTTGAAGATGTCGATCAGGCGGGCAATCTGTTGAGGTGTCGGTTCTGGACGCCTACGCGAGTACAAATGCTCTCGCAAGGCAATCCGTTCAGGGGTCGCATTCGTACTCAGGTAATTGGGATTTCGAAAGACCACCTCTAAATCTGTTCCAAGTTCTTTTTCTGCCTTCATTCGCGTGAGCGTAAAATTGTTCTCTTCCTCATATCTCTCGCGAGATTTTCTGACCGACGATATTTTGTCGCATGTAAAGCAGCCTGATGCAAGAACAAGCAAAGTCAAGAGAACGCCCATCACCTGTTGAGACCGCTTCATTTTACTCAACCTCCTTTCGGGAATTTTCGGCGTCCGTATTCGTCCCCTGGATTTTCAACCCGTCTAAGACTTCACGCCTGACAAGCCTGCGTATGGGTTTCCCAAGACAATAGGACGTCCGCAAAACACGATTGGTATCCCCCTCATGCGCAAGTTGGACCAACCAAGTTGCGGGAACCGAATCCGGCTGGTACTTTTTCAACACCGTATCAATCTGCCGTAATTCCTCATCGCAGTTTCGACAGGAAGCGAAGGTTGTGTGAATATGATCCAACTCCTTGCGCATTTCATCTTTCGCGGCGGGAGCAATATCTTTGCAGTCGTTTCGAAGAATGTCCTCGCGCAACCAGGACAATCGTGGATCGGCATAACAGACCACGGGTTCCACGTAACGCTGTCCGACATTGCCGCAAAATGCCCGCATTAATTCTTTGGCGGTCTTTCGATCTTTCAGTCGTCGGGCAAGAGCGACTACCTTAGGACGAAGTTCTTCCAACCTTTGCCAATGGATCCAACGATTTTGAAGGGCTGGAATCAGGCAGTCAAATTCGTTGAGTTCTGTTTGGGCGTGTTTCAATTCATAGGCCACCACGGCCACATAATTGCTCGCGAGAATTGAACAAGGATCGACATGGATCAGTCGCCAGATTTCCGAACGAACACCTGCCTTCTCAAACAGCGCAAGCCCACGTTCACATTCCTCACAAGTTCCCCTATTAATGAACCATACAGCCTGATGGGCCTTACTCGCTTCACGCTCCGCCTGTTGTTCCCTTTCCCAGGCTAGCTCTTTCTGCCGTTCCCGCTCCAGCTCCTTTCGTTTTGCAAGAACACGAAAAGCCGCATAAGACGCATCAACATTTTCCGAAGAACTGCCGATCTTGAGCAAGACGGCATCGCTCAGGCTTGATGAGTCCAAGAAGTCCTCATAGCTGATTTCACACATTGCTTTATGCCGTTGTAATACCGGCAACGCCTTTAAACGCAGATCGGCATCCAGGAATCGCGACCGCCAAATGTAGCACAAATCATCAAAGAGCTCCTGATGTTCTAGTACCTGCTTGGCGACATATTCAGCTTGTTGTTTGGTCAACTTGTGGACATGTATCCTGCAATTACTCCTCATGAATTCGCGCAAGGCCGCATATTCTGGTCTCAGGCGTCCCTTCTCGTCAAATTTTTGAAAATAGCGAGGACTGTTCAATGCCTCGTTAAAATCCTTTTCGAGAAGCTCAACATACTTATATCTCATGCGGACGAATTCATCAGAGGGATAGAACGGATCAATGCAATATTCGGCAACCCAATAATCAAGTGCAAGCGGTACTTGAACAGGAAATGTCAGAACATCCAGCCCTACTGCCAAAGGATCTACGCCACCCCCGTGACTACCGCTCCCATCGCCCCACTGCATATTACTTAAGCCGGTGAAAAAACAGCCTCCGCTTATTATAAGCAAACAGCACGAAAATATACCTAACAATGTCTGTTTCATCGGTACCTCCAGGAATCGGGCTCCCCCCCTATTTGCTCTTTTTGAACTTGAGCACTTTGAACAGGTTGGCACAGATATGGTCGCGGATGCGCGCGGACCAGTCGGTGTTGGACATTCCTTTCGGACGGAAATCTTCGTGCCACACCGGATCGGCCAGCGCGTAGGCGCTGACCTGCGCCCACACGGACGACGCCCACAGAAGCACTTCGTCTTCATCGTCCACCGCCATCGCCAGCAACTTGCGCAACGCCTCGAAGATCGGACGTCCAAAATCCCGCCGGAACTCGTCATGGAATTTTGTGGGATGGGTGACTTCTTCGCGGAACAGCACCGCGCACTGGATCTGCGCGGTCGCCGAAGGAAGCGTCATATACAGGAAGTCGTCGATCCAGACGCGAATGGCCTCCTGCCATTCAGCCGCCGTTTTCACGCCTTCCGCCAGTTTCGTCAGCGGTTCTCCCAAGTCGCCGAAGTGGCGCTTTGCGACCAGGCGATAGAGATTCTCCTTCGTGCCGTAGTAGCGGTTGAGGAGTGCGTTGTTCACGCCGGCACGTGCACAGATGCTACGCGTGGAAGCCCCTTCGTACCCCTTCTCCGAAAATTCCGCGATCGCAGCGACCAGCAGCGCATCGCGCGTTTCCTTGCCGTCCGAACGCTCTTTCCTCTTATGCGTTTCCATATTCACCCTCCTCCTTCGTCTTAAAGACAACGTTTCCAGTCTTCCTCTTTCATCGGACGATCCATCAGATCCGAAATGGCCTCCATCACCGGATAGCCGTCGTAGCAGACTTTCCAGACGCATTCGGCGATCGGCATCTCCACCCCGATCTTCGCCGCCATCTCGTGGACAATCTGGGCGTTCCCCACGCCTTCGGCCACCATCTGCATCGACTTGAGAATCGCCGTCACCTTCTCGCCGCGTCCCAGCCGTTCACCTACGGCGTGATTGCGCGAATGACGCGATGTGCAGGTCACGATCAAATCGCCCGTACCCGCCAAGCCCGCCATCGTTTCCGGACGCGCCCCGTAGGCACAGGCGAAGCGGGTGATCTCAGACAGACCGCGCGTAATCAGGGCCGCCCGCGTATTGTCGCCGAGGCCGAGTCCATCCGCAGCGCCCACCGCCAGCGCAAGTACGTTCTTCACCGCGCCGCCCATCTCAACGCCCACCACGTCGTCCGTCGTGTAGACGCGGAATCGCGGACCGCTCCAGACCGTCTGTACAAGCCGCGCACGCGCCGATTCGAATGATGCCGCCGTCACAGCCGTCGGCATGCCCTTCACCACTTCCTCCGCATGGGACGGACCCGACAATGCCACCACGTGCGACGTCTTGAAGACATCGCTCGCGATTTCCGTCATTCGACGATAGGTCTTCGGACAAAAACCCTTCGTCAGCGACACGATCGTCGCATCCGGCGGCAGATACGGCGCAAACGCGCGGCAGGTCTCCTCGAAATAACGCGAGGGTACGGCCATCACCACGAGGTCCGTCTCGCGCAAGGCCTCGCAACGGTCGTTCGTCCAGCGAATATTCGCCGGCAGTTCAACCCCCGGAAGATATTTCCGATTCTCATGGGAGCGACGAATGTTCTCAATCGCTTCGGCCGAACGTCCCCACACCGTCACCGCGTGTCCACTGGACGCCAACAGAAATGCATTCGCCGTTCCCCAGCTGCCTGTTCCGATAACTGAAATATTCATCTTTTTGCCCTTCTTGGTAAGCACACGATTATATTATCACAACTTCGGTAGCGGGTCAAGTCTTCGCGCAAAAAAATGGACCCGCACCCAAGAGGGCGCGGATCCATTCTCAGTTGTCGTACAGCGGCTTATTCGTCGAAGCCGGCACCTTCAATGCCCTCAGCATAAGCCGAGGCCGGATCGTAGTCTTCCTCGATCTGGTCGGGGGCCTGATCAAGCGGAGCCTGAGCGAGCTCATCCGGATTCACGATCGGGAATGCCTCTTCGTTCTCATCGTCCTCCTCCGTCGGAATCGGCGTGGTACCGAAGAGCGCATCCATCTTCTCCTTCGCTTCCTTGCGAAGCTGGTCCATCTCCTCGTCGCTGATCGGCTCGCAGAGCGGCACCAGCTTGAGGTAGCGGTGGAGCGGGAAGCCCGTGCCGCCCGGAATGAGGTGGCCGAGGATGACGTTCTCCTTGAAGCCGCGCAGTTCGTCCACACGACCCATCGTCGCGGCCTCGGTGAGGACGCGCGTCGTATCCTGGAAGGACGCGGCGGAGATGAAGGAGTCGGTCTCGAGCGCTGCCTTCGTGATACCGAGGAGCGCCGACGAAGCTTCCGCCGGACGGCGGCCTTCAGCCAGCATCTGCTCGTTCATGCGAAGGAACGTCTGACGGGTGATCTGCTCGCCCCAGAGGAAGTCCGTATCGCCCGGATTCGTGATGCGGACCTTGCGGAGCATCTGGCGAACGATGATTTCGATGTGCTTATCGTTGATTTCCACGCCCTGCATCCGGTAGACCTGCTGCACTTCGTCCACGAGATACTTTTCGAGTTCCTGCGGACCCGAAACCTCGAGGATTTCCTGCGGCACGATCGGACCTTCCGTGAGCTGCTGGCCCTTCTTCACGCGGTCGCCCTTGAACACGACGATCTGCTTACCCATCGGGATGAGGTGCTCTTCGACCTGGCCGGTGACCTCGTCCTTGACGAGCAGCGTGCGCTTGCCGCGCGTGTTCTCGCCAAAGTCGACGACACCTTCGATCTTCGAGATTTCAGCCGCATCCTTCGGGGCACGCGCTTCGAACAGTTCGGCCACGCGCGGAAGACCGCCGGTAATATCACGCGTCTTCGCCTCTTCACGCGGCGTCTTCGCGAGCAGCATACCCGGCGACGCCTTCATGCCATCGCGCACCATCACGATGGCGCCCGTCGGAATGTCGTGGCTGTCGAGCAGCGCATTCGCCTGGCCTTCCTTGCCCTTGCCGCGGATTTCGATGCGCGGGTGGAGGTTGGATTCGGAAGTCGGCAGAACCACCAGCGTCTTCGCGCCGGTCTGACGATCGGTCTCGCTCTTGACGGAGACGTCCTCTTCGAAGTCCACGAACACGACCGTACCGTGTTCCTCGGAAAGAACCGGCACCGAGTGCGGATCCCAGAACGCGACCTTGTCGCCCTTCTTGACCATCGAACCGTCTTCGCACAGAAGCGTGGAGCCCATCTGCAGCGGATAGCTGTCGAGACGCTGAGCACCGTCCTTGCTCCAGATTTCAAGCGAGCCGTTCTTGTTGAGGACGACTTCCTTGCCTTCGTCGTTACGCACCTTACGCACGTCGACGAACTTGGCCACACCATCGTTCTTCAGCACGATTTCCGGCACCTTCGCCGTCATCGAAGCCGTACCGCCGATGTGGAACGTACGCATCGTCAGCTGCGTGCCCGGTTCGCCGATGGACTGCGCCGCGATGATACCCACCGCCGTACCGATTTCCACCTGCTTGCCCGTCGAAAGGTCGCGGCCGTAGCACTTCGCACACATGCCGTGTTCCGCATCGCACGTGAGACCCGAACGGATCCAGATCTTTTCGACGCCGGCCTTCGTAATGCGTTCGCACGCGGCTTCGTCGATGATCTCGTTCGCCGGCACGAGGATTTCCTTCGTCTTCGGATCCTCCACGTCGTAAAGGGCCGTACGACCCAGCACGCGGCTCGCGAGCGAAGCCTTGACTTCGTCGCCTTCGACGATGGCTTCCACTTCGATGCCGTTGACCGTGTTGCAGTCTTCCTGCGAAATGATGACATCCTGCGAAACATCCACGAGCTTACGCGTGAGGTAGCCGGCGTCAGCCGTCTTCAGAGCCGTATCGGCGAGACCCTTACGCGCACCGTGGGACGAAATGAAGTATTCGAGAACCGACAGACCTTCACGGAAGGACGCGGTAATCGGGCGTTCAATGATGTTACCAGACGGGTCGGCCATCAAGCCACGCATACCCGCGAGCTGACGAATCTGCAGCTTCGAACCACGAGCCTTCGAATCGACCATCATGAAGATAGGATTCAGTTCCGTCGGATTCGGGTTCTCAGGCGAGATGTTCTTGTCGATCGTCTTGTAGAGTTCGTCGCCGACCTTTTCAGTCGCGGCGCTCCAGACTTCGACGATCTTGTTGTGACGTTCTCCCTGGGTGATGATACCCTGCTGGAACTGGCCTTCGATCTTCGCGACTTCCGCACGGCTCTTGGCGATCACGTCGTCCTTGACGGCCGGGCGGATCATGTCCTTGAGACCCATGGACGCACCCGAAACGGTCACGTAGTTATAGCCGAGGTTCTTGAGGTCGTCGATCAGCTTCACGGCCGCATCATGGCCCGCCACGCGGTGGCAGTCGAGGATCAGGTTGCCGATCGTGGACTTCGTCACCTTGTCGTTCCAGAAGCCCATTTCCTTCGGGAAGATGGCGTTGAAGATCACGCGGCCCGCCGTGGTGACGATCGTCCGCTTCGACGGATCGCCGTGCGGGCGAGGCGGCAGCGGCATGCCTTCCGCATCCAGCAGCTTGTCGGACTTGTAGTCCGGATTGCGGAAGCGGATACGCGTCTGATAGCCGATCGCCTTCTCCGCGATACCGAATTCGACTTCGCCGATATCGTTGAAGAGCGGCAGATGTTCACCTTCGCACGAGACCCCCTTCTTGCCGCCCACAACCTTGCCACTGAGCTTATCCTGCTGGCCAGGCGTCGTGAGGAAGTAGAGGCCCAAGCACACATCCTGCGTCGGGGTCATCACGGACTTACCGGAGGCCGGCGAGAAGATGGAGGTCGCCGCGAGCATCATCAGGCGCGATTCCATCTGCGCTTCGATCGACAACGGCACGTGCACAGCCATCTGGTCACCGTCGAAGTCGGCGTTGAACGGCGTGCACACCATCGGGTGCAGACGAATGGCCTTGCCTTCCACCAGCACCGGCTCGAACGCCTGGATCGACAGACGGTGCAGCGTCGGCGCGCGGTTCAGGAAGACCGTTTTGTCCTTCGTGACTTCTTCGAGGATGTCCCACACCTGGTCGTCATGGCGCTCGATCATCTTGCGCGCCGTACGCACCGTATGGCAAATGCCGCGATCCTTGAGCGAACGAATGATGAACGGCTCAAAGAGGCGCAGCGCCATTTCCTTCGGCAGACCGCACTGCGGCAGCTTGAGCTCAGGACCGACGACGATCACGGAACGACCGCAGTAGTGGACACGCTTACCCAGCAGGTTCTGACGGAAACGGCCCGTCTTGCCCTTGAGGATTTCCGACAGGGACTTGAGCGGACGATTGCCCGGACCCGTCACCGCACGGCCGTGACGGCCGTTGTCGAACACCGCGTCGACCGCTTCCTGCAGCATGCGCTTCTCGTTGCGGATGATCACATCCGGCGTCTTGAGCGCGAGCAGGTTCTTCAGACGGTTGTTACGGTTGATCACACGACGGTAGAGGTCGTTCAAATCGCTCGTCGCGAAACGGCCGCCATCCAACGGGACGAGCGGACGCAGTTCCGGCGGGATGACCGGCAGCACGTCGAGGATCATCCATTCCGGCTTGCCGCCCGAGGCGAGGAAGCCGTCGACCACTTTCATGCGCTTGGCGATTTTCTTGCGGTTCTGCTTGGAGCGGGTGTTCTGCATCTGCTCTTCGAGATCGCGCATGAGCTCTTCGAGATCCACGTCGCGCAGCAACTTGCGGATCGCGTCCGCACCCATGCCCGCCGTGAAACCCTGGCCGAAATTCTCGCACGCCTCGGCATACTCGGCTTCCGTCAGCACCTGGCCAACCTGAAGGCTCGTATCGCCCGGCTTGATGACGATCCAATCCTGATAGTAGAGCACGCGCTCCAGCTCGATCGCCGTCTTGTCGAGGATCAGGCCGATGCGGCTCGGATTGCACTTGAAGAACCAGATGTGGCTCACCGGCACGGCGAGTTCCACATGGCCCATGCGCTGACGACGCACCGAAGCCAGCGTCACTTCGACGCCGCAGCGGTCGCACACCATGCCCTTGTTCTTGATCCGCTTGTACTTGCCGCAGGCGCACTCCCAGTCATGGGTCGGGCCGAAGATCTTCTCGCAGAAGAGACCTTCCTTTTCAGGACGATACGTACGATAGTTGATCGTCTCCGGATTCTTGACCTCGCCATGAGACCAGCCACGGATCGTTTCGGAGGAGGCCAGCTGCACCTTCACTGCATCGTAGTGAACGGACGCATTGTAGTCGCCGCCGAACATATCGCTCGCGTTGTAGGGATTCATTTACGTTCTCCTATTCACGAAATAATCACATCAAGTTCTGACCACCGAGAAGCGCGGAATCATCCGTCGCCGGTGTAAGGGCCGCAGGTGTCGGCGTCGCCGCCGCACGGGCACGGGGCTTTTCGGCGTCGCCGCCCAAAAGCTGCATGTCGAGGCAGAGGCCGCGGAGCTCGTGGATGAGCACCGAGAACGACTCCGGCATACCCGACTCGAGCACGTTCTGACCCTTGACGATCGACTCGTAGATGCGCGTACGGCCCTGCACGTCGTCCGACTTGACGGTGAGCAGTTCCTGCAGCGCATACGCCACGCCGTAAGCTTCGAGCGCCCACACTTCCATTTCGCCCATACGCTGGCCGCCCAACTGGGCCTTGCCGCCCAGCGGCTGCTGCGTCACGAGCGAATAGGGGCCAATGGCACGCGCGTGGATCTTGTCCGTCACGAGGTGGTGCAGCTTCAACATGTAGATGACACCCACCACGACGCGCTGGGCAAACGGCTCGCCCGTCATACCATCGTAGAGCACCGTCTTGCCGTCCGTATTGATCCAGGCGGCCGAGCCTTCTTCCTGCTCCTGCACGGCGCGCGCCTTCTGCAGCGCTTCGTCGATCTCGTATTCCTGCACACCGTCGAACACCGGCGTCGCCGCATGGAAGCCGCAGAGGCGGCAGGCGAGGCCCAGGTAGGTTTCGAACAGCTGGCCGAGGTTCATACGAGACGGCACGCCCAGCGGGTTCAACACGATGTCGACCGGCGTACCATCCGGCAGGAACGGCATGTCGCAGCTCGGAAGGATGCGCGAAATGCAGCCCTTGTTACCGTGACGACCGGCCATCTTATCGCCGACCGAGAGGTTCTTCTTGTCGACCAGGTACACGCGCACGCTCTTGACGACGCCGCCGTCGCCACCGAACTCGTCCAGTTCGTCGCCTTCGGTCTGCGCCGCATCGCTGAGCGCCGCAAACTGCTGTTTGAACGGTTCCATGATCTCCGCGATCTGCAACGCGCAAGGACCATCCGAGATGTGGTAGTGGCTATGCGCCTTCGCCAGACGGCTCAGCAGGTTCTTCGTCACCTTGCGGTTCGCAGGGATGATGATCTCGCCGCTTTCGTCGTCCGTCACGTCCAGCGGAATCTTCTCGTTGAGGAACTTGTTCGACAGCGCCGTCGTGAGCGACAGCTCCAGCTTCTTGCGCTGGGCGTCACGCTTCTTCTCCGCTTCACGCTTCGCCTTGCGCGACGCCTTCTCGTTGCCGTCGTCGCCCGCCGAAGCACGCGTCGATTCCTGCGAGGTCGTCACCTTCACCGCCATCACGACGCCCGTCGTACCCGGGGGCACCGTGAGCGAGGTGTCACGCACATCCGCCGCCTTTTCGGCGAAGATGGCGCGCAGCAGACGCTCTTCCGGCGAAAGTTCCGTCTCGCCCTTCGGCGTGACCTTGCCCACGAGGATGTCGCCCGGATGAACCTCCGCGCCCACGCGCACAATGCCGTCAGGACCCAGGTTCTTAAGCGCGTCTTCACCGACGTTCGGAATGTCGCGCGTGATTTCTTCCGGACCGAGCTTCGTATCGCGCGCACCGCACTCGAACGTGACGATGTGCAACGACGTCAACACGTCTTCGCGCATCAGGCGCTCGTTCACGAGGATGGCGTCTTCGAAGTTGTAGCCACGCCACGACATGAACGCGACGAGCAGGTTCTTGCCGAGCGCGAGCTCGCCCTGATCGGTCGCAGGACCATCCGCCAGGCAGTCGCCCACTTCCACCTTCTGACCGTGCTTGACGATCGGTTTCTGGTTGAAGCACGTGCCGGCATTGCAGCGACGGAACTTCTGAAGCTTGTAGCGCTTGACGCCCTTCTTCGCTTCCTTCTGATAGTCGTACTTGCTCTCGTCCTTCGGCTCGGGCTCCACGCCCGCCGGCAGCGTGCCGTCGGCCGTCGTGAGCACCACCGTCGCGGAAACATAGGCCACCACGCCCGGCTCTTCCGCACAGACGATCACGCGGCTGTCCTTCGCGGCGACGCCTTCGAGACCCGTACCCACATACGGACGCTCGCTGCGCAAGAGCGGCACGCCCTGACGCATCATGTTCGCGCCCATGAGCGCGCGGTTCGCGTCGTCGTGTTCAAGGAACGGAATCAGGCCGGCGGCGATCGAAATCACCTGCATCGGCGCCACGTCCATGTACTG
>JAZUGW010000110.1:0-2822 GCA_045641465.1 Kiritimatiellia bacterium
TTTGCGGGGAGGTCACATTACCATCGTACCAAGCGATTGGCGTCAGATCGTCCTTCGTGGCCGTCTGCACAATGCCGTCCGCATTGACATACGACCCGTATTCCTCCTTCGACCCCGCGCGGGCGGCGATCTCCCATTGCGCCTCCGTCGGCAGGTCGAAACCGGCAAGGTTCGTCTTGTTCGACAACGCCGACATGAACCCCTCCGGCGATTCAAGAATTTCCTTGCTCCCGCGAATCTCGTTCCAGCTGATGCTGTTCTTCGGCGTTACTACGTCTGATTCTGAACCGTTCGCGTTCATCACCCGTTCGTACTGCGCCACCGTGACCTGATGAACGCCGATCCAGTAATCCTTCGCCGGTTTCTTCGTTCCCGAAATTGTGCCGCTCGAATTGGGCTCGCACGGGTACGCCACACCCGCCTTCACCTTCCGCATCACGAGATAGCGCGTCTTGTAGTCATCAGCCCAGCCGTTCGTAAGCGACCAAGCATTGGGGTGATTCAAGAGGTAGAGTCCCAAGGTGGTCTCCACAGACGACCCGTTGTCAAGGTCGATGATCAAGTA
This sequence comes from Kiritimatiellia bacterium, assembly GCA_045641465.1. Classification (GTDB taxonomy): domain Bacteria; phylum Verrucomicrobiota; class Kiritimatiellia; order RFP12; family UBA1067; genus RUG572. The sequence goes on from JAZUGW010000110.1 coordinate 566, forward strand.
TTCGCCCTTCCTCAAATCCTCAAAACCCGCTTTCTCAACAGACACAACACCAATCGCCTGTTCCTCATACTCCTTCAGCGACAGCTTGACGCTCACCTCCCCGACAAACTCCTCGTCGAAGAGCGCGGCGCAATCAATGGTGTTCGTGTAGGTCGCGTCCGTCCCCGCGCCAAGTTCGCGGTTGACGCGCTTCGTCGTCCCGTCGAGGGTAAGGGTCGTGACGAGCGAGTAGCGCTTCGTCGTGTCAAGTCCGACGACAGACGCCACCACGTCGATCTTGCCGTTCCACGGATAGCGGTTCGTGACGCCGAGAAGCTGGACACCATACGCCACGGCATCGTGGATGTTGTCGGCAATACTGACAGGATCACTGCTTGCCAAATAGCCATCCAAACAAATCTCCGAGTCCTGACCGGACGGCAGAACAAACCCATCCTTCGCCGTCAGCACCAATTTCGCATCCCTGCCGCCCTTCGGCAATTCAAACGACAACCCCGTAACGGGCGTTTCGGTGCCGTTCCACACGACCTTCGCCGTCAGGTGCTTCGCCGCGAGATCGCCGACCGTAATCGTCACCATCGTCAGGTTCGCAATGGTGATCGTCGCCGTTTCGGTCGCATCGCCGGAGATGTGCTTCAACGTGAAAATGCCGTTCGCGGGCGGCGTCCACGGTCTTTCGCCAGCCCCCGTCAGACCGTCCGCCAGCGTCGTTTCGTCCCCTTCGCCATTCAGATACTTGATCGTCGCCGACGTCCCTGCGCCGGGTTCGCCCCAGCCCGTGCCGGAGTAGGTGAGGTTCGTGGTCACAACGCCGCCTGACAGGTCGAAAGTGCGCTCCACCTTCGTGTCGAGCGTGAAGGTGACGGGAACCGTCGCCCATTTCGGCTCCGTCACCTTCGTGCCAAGATCCGACACATCCTGCTCCGCCGTCACCACGCCGTTGGAGTAGAATACGTAGTGTCCGTCGCGTCCGAGTTCGAGGGTGACGGGGCTCGTCGAGGCCTCGATCCTGACCGGCTCGCATCCGTCGTGGCTGTAGGCGAGCGTATCGCCCGGCGCGAACGGCAGTTCGACCGTCGGCGGATCGTCCGCGCAAGCGACAGCCGCAAGCGCGGCAGCGGCGAACATCGTGTTTTGGGCGTCAGGATCATCGCAAATCCTTGAGAGGCGGAAGCCAATGAGGCCGTAGGGGATGCCCGCGTCGACGTAGTCACGGAACGACGGGCGGCAATTGCCCGCATCGTTGCGATAGCACCCGCCGCGATTCACCCGGTCGCCGGACGAGTCGCCTTCCGAGGGCGTTTCCACGTCTTGGCTGGAAAAGGTGCCGTCCCAGCCATCCCTGCACCACTCCATTACGTTGCCCGCCGTGTCATAGAGCCCCCAAAGGTTGGGACGCAACTGACCGACCGTTTGCGGGGAGGCCACATTCCTATTGAACCAGGCAATGTTCGCCAGATTGTCCGCCGTGGCCGCCCGCACCACGCCGTACTCATCGACATACGAGCCGTATTCCTCCTTCGACCCCGCGCGGGCGGCGATCTCCCATTGCGCCTCCGTCGGCAGGTCGAAGCCAGCAAGGTTCGTCTGACTCGACAACGCCGACATGAACCCATCCGGCGATTCAAGGATCCCCTTGCTCCCGCGAATCGTGTTCCAGCTGATGCTGTTCTTCGGCTTCGCGTTATCGCTTGTCGGCAGATTGTCGCCCATCACCCGCGCATACTGCTCTTGCGTGACCTGATGAACGCCGATCCAGTAATCCTTCGCCGGTGTCATCGTTCCCGTAATCGTGCCGCTTGAACCGGGGGCGCACGGGTACGCCACTCCCTTCGCCACCTTCCGCATCACGAGATACTTCGTCTTGTAGTCAGCCGCCCAGCCCGTTTCGAGGTTCCACGCACCTGGCGGCAGTTCGGCGGTTGTCTCGTACTCCTGATGAGGAAACTTACCTGTATCGTCTTTGGTCAAGTCGATGACCATGAACGGGCCGTCAAGGACAAATACCTTCTTGACCGCCGGGGCGGAGTAGGACATGACCGCCATCGTGATGGAGGCGGGGGCAAGCACACCCGCGCCGAAGAGCGCGGCGCAATCGACGGTTGTTTTGTAGTTTCCGTCCGAGACCGCGCCGACTTCGTTTGTCACGGTCTTGGTCGCGTCGCCCACGGTGACGGCGGTGATGAGGCGGTAGTATTCGCCCGCGTCGGTGTTGGAGAGCGTATAGCCCACATCGACCTTGCCGTTCCACGGCCAC
>JAZUGW010000111.1:0-2432 GCA_045641465.1 Kiritimatiellia bacterium
AAGGGGCGTTACAGCCCCTCCTGTCGCAAGCGAAAGGAAAAGAAAGATGGTCAAGGTCATATTCAGCGCGTCCGGCTTCGGAAGCACGACCTACGAGTACGCGGACGAGGAATCGGCGCGGGCGGCGATGCGGTGCGATGCCAGGGAGGTCGCCGACGAACACGGCGGCAAGGCGAACGAGGCGGGCGACGAGATCGTCGTTGCCCGTCCGGGCGGCGAGGAAATCGCAAGGTGGGAACTTGAAAAATCATGAAAACACCCCGTTGCTATTCACGCCGGATTACGGCATCATGTGTACCAGAAAGCGCGGGGAGGGCCTGCGCGGAAGAATGAAAGGGGAAACGAAATGGAATACGATATCGATTCGCTCATCAAGGCGCTGCAGGAGCTGAAGGCGCGGGCCGAGAAGCTCGGCGCGGTCGGGGTCACGGTGTACGCCGGACACAAGGACGGCTCGGGCCTCGACTACAAGCCGGAGGAACACGACCCCTTTGACGAGCGGCTGATCGTCGAGGGGCTTGTGACCGAGAACGGACGCAGCAACATCAACGCCCGCATCGGCTCGATCACCGTGCGCAGCGATGACGAGAACGCGGTCGCAATCGTCGAGGACTGAAAGGGGGCGAAAATGAAAACGGTGATTCTTGAGGACAACGAGGTGATGACGCTTGAAGAGGTCGCGTCGAAGCTGCACGAGATGTACAAGTGGGCGACGCACGAGACCTACGCGAACAAGGGCGTGATCCGCTTCACAGAGAAGGACGGTCGTCACTTCAAGCTCGACATCGGCGGTTTCGTACACGAGGTGGTTGGCGGGCGGACCTGCCGCAAGCCCGATCAGAGCCGGACGGTCGATTTCCGCGAGGACTTCGATTTCGTCAACATCGTCTGGGCGACGGACAAGGACGGCAATTCGGTAATGGTTCACGACTAAAAAAGAAGGAGGCAAATCAAATGGCGAAGATCATCAAGAGGTTCCTGAAGAGGACGAGCGAGTTCCGCGCCCTGCGCAAGGAGGCGAGGGATGCGTTCGCGGACTACGCCGACGGCGCGGACACCGAGTTCACGATCATGCGTCTCGCGGGCATCGGACGGAGGATGGACGCGCTGACGCGATGAGCCGGTCGCCCCGCTTGCATTTCGGCGGGGAAAATGGCATCATTCACACATCGACACGAGGAGGGCAAGACCATGAAGGACATCATTCGCAAGACCCCGGAGTTCAAGGCACTCCGCGCCCAGGCGCAGGAGGCGATTGCCGACTACGCGGACGGCGCGGACTTCGACTGGACCATCAGCCGTCTCGCGCCCATCGGCGAGAAGATGACCGAGCTGCTCTCGTAGCGGCATGACGATTTGGCGGGGATTTAACCTACCCCCGTCGCGGGCGGTTGACCGACCTTTGCGCGGCGCAGAGAATTCCTTTCGCTGACCGTGCTTTCTATCGGCGGCCGTCCGCACCTTTTTTACCCTGCGCTCCGGGGGCGGTTTGAAGACACCAGCTCCATATTACCGTAAGGCGCAAGCTGATAGCAAGCATAAAAAGATTATAAATCTTCGCAGACCCGCTGGATAACCTGCGGCTATTACGGCATCATGTGTCCCGTAAGCGCGGGATGGTCCTGCGCGAGTAAAGGAAAGGAAAAAACGATGACAACGATACGCGAGATGGTGAGCGAGGTGCTCGACAACCTGGACCGGTTTCCAAAAGGGTGGGGAACGTCCGTAAAGGAGTATTTCACCGCAAAGGGGAAGGATCACCTTGAGGTCAAGCAGACGAAGCTGTGGATGCTGACGATCCGCAAGCCCTACGAGGGCGTGATGCCGGACACGGTGATCTGCCGGAAGCTTGCGACGGCGAAGGCGAAGATGGAGGCGGACATCAGCGAGACGCTGGCGAACGCCGACGGCGAGTTCGATCCCGCCGACCTGAACCGGATGAGCGACACGCGGGTCACCATCGGCGAGGATGTCGAGTGGGTGATCACCCAGCAGCCGCTTCACGACTGAAACCAAACGCGGCGGCGGGCCTTGCGCCCGCCCCGCAGAATTGAAAGGGGAATCAAGATGGGAAAGATCAAGCAGATGGAGCAGGCGATCCGCGAGGCGGACCTTGCGAAGCGGAAGGGCGGCGCGGCGGTGATGACCGAGGCGGCGCAACTTCTCCTCGGCATGAAGGACTGCCTTGAGGGGATCGTCTCGGAGCAGGGTTTCGAGGCGTTGAAACCTTACACGCGGAGCGGCGAGATGCTTCTCGCGAGGAGCGGACAGGTCGCCCTTGCGCTGAAGGCGATGGCGGACGAGCCGCAGGGCTACTACGAGCTTTGCATTCGGAACCTCTACCAGTGCGAGGAAGCACCGACCACGAGCGCGTATCGCACCATCGAGGCGGCGCGGCGGGCGATGGAGGAGGACATCCGCGAGACCCTCAA
>JAZUGW010000112.1:0-3501 GCA_045641465.1 Kiritimatiellia bacterium
AGTGAATTTACGTGTATTGGCCTCAATGCGATTCGGGTGCGTCAAGACGAATCTGGCAAATTCCAGTCGATTTGAGCTGAATTCATATCCGGCAAAACTTGACACGAAGAGAGTGTCCAGCATATTGACCCCAGCCACATCGACCATTCTATTTCGATACAAACTCCGCAATGCGTCATTTCGTACTTCGACATCCGTTGCTTCCAAAGAGGACGAGTTGAGGATTTTGTCAGCATAGACGCCACATGCGATCCCCCGTTCAACGCGCGTAAAGGCCGAAAGATTTGTCATGATCGTTTCAACAAAACGGGTTGTCGGAACATCAATCCTCCCAAGTTCCAAACTGAATTCAATCGCAAAGTCTCGGTGGACACAGTTGGGATTCAAGGCAGCACCGCGAAGAAAAGGCACCGCATTCGTATAGCACAGTCGCTTACATCGGGCGAATGCCAAAAGTACCTTCCTTTTGTCCATGCTTGAAAAAGCTAGGCAATTCGTCGTGGCCAAAGTTGACAAGTACCAATCGAAGGCCGCCCTCCTTTCTGCCAAACTCCACCCGCTCACCCAGGAGTCTCCACCGGGACGGCCTAGGAACCCCTCCCAAGTACTGAGAACATTATCTGGATCGGGATCTCGTCCCTCTACAGACCAGTTGTCGTCACTAGCCACATACAAAGCTCCCTCGAGGATACCATTCACATAACGACTTTTTTCCTCGTCGGTATGTGAGTAGCCAACACACGACAAGAAAACCAGCAACAATGTCATCGTCTTCATTTCGTCTCCCTAACTCCACCTTTTGTTTCCTTGAAATCAAAATAATGCGCTCCCACTTCGATTTTATCCGACAGCCATACGCTACCCACATCTTTCGGAAGTCCCGTGATCCTAAACGTTGGAATGTCAATACGGTCATCGTCATCATGCCCACACATAAGCAACGTCCTCAGCAAAGCAGACAAGTCATCCTCGATTCCATAGAACCCACGTTTGCTCTCTCCCCCCCAGTCTTGCCCACCCATATCAAAGTATTTCGGAATCAAGTCACATTCACCATCAAAAATGATTTTCACTACCTCGCCATTCTTGATTCGGTCATAACAGTCCTTGAGCTGCAAAACATGCCCCAATTCATGAGCCAGGGAACGGCCACTTCCCTGTTTGCCCAACACAACTCCGAATCGGCAATGGAAACCAACGACGTCAGCGTCTTCAATCGCCCCCGTGAAAATGACGTCAATGGCATCGTCGCTCCGATTATCGAAGAACAGACGACGCGTCTGCGCGGAAACGACCTTGTTCGTCTTTCCGTTTGCATCGATTTGTATTTCACGGTCGCGGACAACCCAGTCTTCGGGGCCAGCAAGAGCATTAGTCACTGACAAAAGGCGGAATTGAATGCCGACCTGACCAAAGACTTCATTTGCGAAATTCACTCGATCTTGCACATCTTTTACCGACCACCCGCTATCCGCATATCGTTCTGGAGCCTCGACGATGAAAGCATGGATGCCCACAATCTTCTGACACACGATTGGCAGCTTGAACCGTGGTTGGATTTCATCTTCGTTGAACCGCGCCTCGATCTCTACCGCCCCGTTGGTCGCAGTCGGCGTCACCTCCAAGTACCAGCCGTTCGTCACACACGAGCAGGGTCCTGAAATCTTCACCCAGTCCATTTCATTCGACCCGAACTCGCCTCCGATTCCCGTTCGAACGTCTACCCTGAGAACGGCATTGGTGCCATAGACAAGGCAGGAAGGATTGACATACTGCCGGCTGTTCGGGTAAGTCTCGTTCGTGACAAACCGCCTCAGAGGTTCGATCACCCGGCAGGTTCGCGAAGTGGAGACGATTCCCCCTCCGTCCGACCGGAACGATGCCTCCACCCGCCCCCTTCCCAGTTCGGGACAGGCCAAATAGAGATTCGTCGTACAGGAATAGGCGTCTTCCCCAATCGACATCGGAATCGAATTGGTCGCCGGGCCGTGGAGGCCCTTCTCGAAGAAGAACTTCATCTCCGCGCCGCCAATCGAATTCACGGACAGATTCCCCGTCGTACCACGGGGGCCCTGCAGCTCGAACGAAACCCGATAGACGCGCTCCGTGCGATTGCCGTTGTCGTAGTCGTTCAGGAAATAGACATCCTGCCCCGTCATCGACAACCGCAAGGGAGGCTCGTCGGATCCGCCGACCGTGACCGCCTGACTGTTGGTGACGGCATACCCGCCTTCGTATGTCGTGACGCACGTCACATAGTTCGTCGCCCACACCTCGTCGCCATTCCAGCATACAGTCGTCGAGAGCGAATGGGCATCGGTAAAGGTAAAACCTTCGCCGCCCGACCAGGTACAGCTGACGTACGCGTCTTCGTGGCAGTTGGTCACCACCGCCGTGACGGTCGTGCTGTCGTCGGGGAAGAAATGCGAACCATCAAGACCGTCCACCGTCACTTCCGCCGTGCGGCCGATCCAACCCGAACTAGGCGAATCGAGATGCGCCACCACGTCGCCCGCCCAACGTTCGTACGGGTAGCCGTAGGAAAAACAGGAAAGGACGTCGTCGACATCGGCGTGCAGGGCAACGAACTCCAGCTTGCCACCATCAGAAATCGAAAACGGATAATGCGCCCCGCAGTCGATGGCGAAGACAAGTTCCTGCTTCCCGTCGCACATCACCTGCACATCGCCGAAGGTCAGCAGAAGCGGCCACGCCCCGCTGGCCGAAGACACGCGCAACCCTACCAGCCTGCGGTTCGGATCTGCCGCCCGCGCCGTCGCCCAGGCGGCATACCCCGCCGCCGCGATCTCGGCGGCGTTGCTCGGGAACGCCAGCATGGCCCAGGTGTCGCTTTGGTTCCACCCGGCATTCGCCGCCGCGACGCGCGGATCGGCGTCCATCCCGTTGGGGATGCCGTCCATGTCCCAGTCGTCGGGATGGACGCGCTGGAACACGATCTCGGCGGTGTTGGAGGACACAACGGCGAAATGGTTCGTGCCGTTCTCGAACGGCCCCGCCGAAAACGGCCCTTCGCCTGCGCGCGCAAGATCGTAGCGCAGGGCGATCCGCCCGTCCGACGGAAACAGCTCGAACTGCGCGCTGACGATCTTCGCGGGGTCGTCGTCCACCGCCGCGCCGAGGAAAGTGCCGACGAGTCCGCCGACAGCGTTAGTACGGCACCAGAAGAGACTGGCGTCCAATCCGTAGCGCGGCCAGTTCGCGGCGGGCGCGAGCGCGAGGGCGCGGTCGAGGAGCGCGAAACCGTCGCGCTTCGAACCGACCCTTGGACGGAACATCCCCTCCGCCCACACGAAACCGTTCGACCAGCTGGTTCCGCCGCCCGGAAAATCCCAGCCACCGAAGGGAATCTTCCAGAAGCCGCGTCGGACGCCGCGCGCCCTCGCCGTCTCCCAGACGACAGCGTCGTCGGGCTTGGCGAAAACCGAGGGGGCGAGCGCGGCGTTGCTCCGCGAGATCTCGCGCCAGCCCGCCGCGATGTCG
>JAZUGW010000113.1:0-32276 GCA_045641465.1 Kiritimatiellia bacterium
GACGACAATTGCCAGTGCCGTAGCTGCTGGGTCCGCCGCGGAAAGTACAATCAGCCCAAAGGCAACAAGTAAAAAGTGTGTCATTGCGGGGTTGCGTTTCGAGGCGTGATTTGATATAATTCACGCCGCTTTTGCGTTGGCAAAAGTGTTGAGGCCCGTATAGCGTAGTGGTAGCGCAGCGGTTTTGTAAACCGCTGGTCCGCGGTTCGAATCCCTCTGCCGGCTCCATTTCCGAATGTAAAATGGAAAATGGATAATAGAAAATGAGACTGGGGCCGTTTGCGGGCCGATTTTTATATTTTTCGACACGGATGATTTTGGTATAATAAGCCAATTATGAAAATTCAGATACTTTCTATTCTGGCGGGCCTTGTGGCGAGTGCGGGCGCTGCCGTGAATCCGTACGGCGCGTGTGCGCATGTGACGCGGGGCGAGGCGCCGGATCGTACGTGCGAGATGTTGCGTGCGGCAGGACTCGGCTGGGTGCGCAGCGACTTCGACTGGACGACGATCGAAACGAAGCAGGGCGAGTGGAATTTTGCCACGATGGACCGTGTCGTTTCCGCCTGCGAGGCGCGCGGTGTGCAGCTGTTGCCGATTCTGACGAGTCCACCCGCCTGGGCGCGTCCGGCCCATGAGAAGCTCGACAAGTGGAGCGAATATGTGAAACGCGTTGTCGCGCACTATCAGAAGCGTCTGCCCGTGCTCGAGGTCTGGAACGAAGAGAACATTTCCGCCTTCTGGAAGTCGCCGAATCCGACGAACTACTACACCTTGCTGCGGCGTACCTATGAAGCCGCCCGAAGCGAGTCGTGCCAGATGTACGCCGGCCCGGTTTCGATTTCCTTCGGTGGAACGGCGGGTGTTCCGCTCTCGTTCATCGAAGAAGTCTACAAGCTGGGCGGCGCGCGCTTCTTCGACATCATGAGCGTGCATCCGTACTCCCATCCGCGCCGTCCTGAAGGTTCGCTTGACATCGCGCTCGAGAAGCTGCGCGCGCTGATGGCGAAGTATGGCGATGCGAAGAAGCCGATCTGGATCACCGAGCTTGGCTGGCCGACCCACCAGGCGAAGTTCGCGACGGAAGGACTTGTCCGTGCCGCCTTGCGGACCGCCAACCCCGAGAAGAAAGAATGGCATGCGCTCTATCTGCCGTCCGGAACAAACGACGAGGACATGGCCCCCGCGGGCCTTGCCGCCGCTTTGCCGCCCGGTTCGACACTCGAGACGTGTTACCCCGAGGCGTTGAAGGCACGTCTTTCGCGCGGCGATGTTGACGTGCTGTTCTATCCGTTCACCGAGGCGTATCCGGTGGACACATTCCCACTCGTGCTCGACTTCGTGAAGAAGGGCGGCCTTCTTGTCGATTTTGGCGGCATGCCGATGTGGTATGGCACCCGCATCACGGCCAAGGGACAGTCGGTGAAGGTGGACGCGGATACGGCTGCGCATCGCGCACAGCTGCGTCTTGCCGAAACGGCCTGGTGGTATGACAAGCGCTTGCCGAAGGAGATCGTGGTACGTCCAACCGCCTCGGTGCAGGATTTGATGTCCGGCTATTCGGCGAAGGGCGAACGTTTCTTCACGGATCGTCTGCTCAAGCCGGGTGACAAGTTCATTCCGCTGCTGTCGGCGAAGACGAACGACGTCGAGGCCGTGTGTGCCGGCGTCTATAAATTCAATAGCGACTATAAAGGCGCAGTTGCCGTCAGCGGAGTGTTCCAGTGGTCGATCTTTGCGAGCGATGAAGCGCGCCAGGCGAAGATGATGGCCCGTTCGCTCGGCATCTCGTTTGCCGAAGGCGTGCAGACTTTCCTTTGGTACGAGATGACGCAGCCGGATAGCAATCCCTACGATCCCGAATCCTACTTTGGCATTCTGCACGCGAACTTCGCGCCCAAACCGGCCTACACCGCCTATATGACGTTCATTGACCGTCGTCCGGTGGGAAGCGTCCAATTGCCGAATGCCTGGCACGATCAGGACCGTCTGAACTACTATCCGCAGTGGAAGCTGCCAGATGGTCGTATCGGCGGCATGGTCTGGAAGGTCGGCAAGGCCGAGATGCGTCCGCTTCGTTTCACGACGGACAAGATCGAATTCGTGGATCTCTTCGGTGCGCGCGTGCGGCCCGTGCGTCAAGGCGACGCGTGGCTTGTGCCGGTTTCCGATTCGCCAATCTATTTCCGCGGCGGTGCGCTGCGTTTCTAAAAGGGGAAGACGATGTATTTGAAAAAGACTTTGACGTGCCTGTTGGCCTTGGGTGCCTGCGCGGCGCTCGCCCGCGAGGCGGATGCGTTGCGGACGCGTGTCGCACAACATGTGAAGACGCTCGACGTCGGCACGGGGGCGTGTCCCGGTTCGATCCTGCTCACGGGCGGCGAAGCGGTACCGCTTGCGTTTGGACGCGTCAACGGCGTGAAAGCGCCTGTTGCGGCGGCGACCGCCTGGGGGCGCGGCCGTGCGGTGGCCGTTACGCATGAGGCGTTCTTCAGTCCGCAAATGGCGAAGCGTCGTGAAAACGTCGTCTTCCTGCGCGAGTGCCTTTCGTGGCTCGCCGGGAAACAGCCGACGACGATCTATCTTGACCGCCGTCTGGAGATGATGCGGGCGGCCATTCAGCAGGCCTTCAAGAAGGTCGCGGGGTTCAAGATCGTGTCCGTGGTCTCGCGTGAAGAATTCGCGTCCTTGCCGGCGGATGCCGTGCTTGTGACGTCGATCGATTCGCAGGGGCGTGCGCAGGCGGACTTCCTGCGGACCTTTGTCGAGAAGGGCGGACGCGTGTTGAGTCCGGTCGTCGGGTGGGGATGGCACCAGATCAGCGGCGGCAAGTCGTTCCGGACGGAAAGCCCGTTCAATGCGGTGATGGGTCCTGCCGGCATCTATGCGAGCGGAACGATCGTCGACCGCGAACAGGGCGGTTTCTATTCCGTTACGCCGGATCTCGATCTGCCGGGTATGACGGCAGACGACACGTTCGAACTGACGGCCAGTGGACGGCCGTTGCCGAATGCGCTCGGTGCGCGTTGTCTCTACACGCTGGGCGGACTCACCGAAGTGCTGCCGCTGGATGATACGCGCTATCTGCCGCGTCTCAAAGAGCTGGCGACGAAGGGACTCAACAACTTCCTGCCGGCGCCCGAGCATCCGCTCGGACCGACGCGCGTGCAGGCCCGGCTGGGGTATCAGCTGTTCCAGAACGACTGGCTCGCCAAACCGGACCAGGTATGGCCGGCGAGTCCGGCGGCCTCGGTCTATCCAGGTGTGCCGGAAAAGGGTTCCCGTCGCGAGACGCGCGAAATTGCCGTCGACCTCTCGATTCCTCGCTGGCACAGTACGGGACTCTTCGCCGTTGCGGGCGAACCGTTGACCGTCACGCTGCCGGAAGGCGCCGAGAAGCTGGGACTGCGTGTGCGGGTCGGTTCGACCACGTGTCGTGTCACTTCGCATTTGCGCTGGAATCGTGCACCGGTCGTCGACGTCGAGTTCCCGCTCACGCAGGCCACGACGAAATTCTCGTCGCCGTTTGGCGGTCTCGTCTACCTCGTCGTGCCGAAGAAAGCGAAGGGGAAAGTGCAGGTCAAGGTGGGTCCGGCGTGTCCTGCGGCCTGGTATGTGGAAGGGCGCGATACGCCTGACACCTGGCTGAACGCCTTGCGTTCGTCGCCGGCGCCGTTTGTCGAAATCGAAAACGACCATGTGGCGATTTCGGTGCCGTTCAAATACGTCCAGAACCTGCGCGATCCGGCGCCGCTCCTGCAGGTGTGGCGCGAGATCATCGACAACGATGCGCGGCTCACGGGCATTCCGACGAACCGTGTTTCGCCGGAACGCATTGTCGCCGACGTGCAGCTGTGCGCGGGCTATATGCATGCGGGGTATCCGATCATGGTGCCGACGAGCTGCCTGCGCAACCTGATGAACGAGCGCGTGATCCGGGCCGGCAATGAAGACGACGTCTGGGGCTTCTTCCATGAAATGGGACACAACCACCAGAATTACGACTGGACCTTCAACGGAACCGGCGAAGTGACCGTGAACTTCTTCACGCTTTACAACATGCTGAAGATCTGCGGCAAGACGTCCTACCAGACGAAGATGGGCGATGAACGGCTCGCCCAGCGCGTCAAGGAGTGGAATCTGGCGGGACGCCCCATGGACCGTTGGTGCCAGGATCCGTTCCTCGCGCTCGACTTCTTCACCAAGCTCATCGAAAAGTACGGGTGGGAGGCATTCGAGAAGCTCTTTGCCGAGTATCGTACGTTGTCGCCGGCGGAACGTCCGAAGAACGACCTGGACAAGCGCATCCAATTCTGCCGTCGCCTCTCGCGCATCGTGGGCGAAGATCTTTCGGCGGAATTCAAGTTCCTCGGCGTACCGCCGGTTCCTCCGCCGGAGACGCCCAAAAAGTGATGTCCGATTTCTAACGCAGTTCTAACCGATCCGTGATAGACTTGGAGGCACCATGGACAACGAATCAGACAACTTGACGGGTGAAGTCAACCCGACCACGCTCGGCGAAGAGCGTCTGCGTCTCGAACGCGAAGCGCTCGCGGTCGAACGTGAACGCCTTCAGGCCGCGCGTGCGCGTGCTGAAGCGGAAGCGGCGATGGACCTTCGGCAACATCATCATCCGTTCCTCGTGACGGCTTCGGTGACGATGCTCGGGTTGCTCTGCTTCGCCGCCGGTCTGCTGTCTGGTATCACGATCATGGAAAACCGCCAGGAAAACCAGCGTCGTACGCGTCTTGCGCAGGCGCTGTCACAGCTGGATACGCTTTCGGAAAGTTCGACGAACAGCATCGCCCTGCCGGTGCCCCTGGATGGCAAGTCCCCCCAAGGCGCGCATCGGAATGTGGCCGTGATGGTGATTCAATAAGTGAAGTGAAAATGAAGAGTCGATTGTTCCTTCCCTTTCTCATTGTCTTTCTTTGCCTCGGTGTTCGTGCGGCGACGTCTGACCCGCAGCCGACGCTGGAGTTCGAAATCTCCAAGACGAATCTCGTCGTAACCGAAGAGATGACGTTGACGCTGCGGCTCTGGATGCCGCCGCTCGAAGAGGGGTTCGCGGAAACACCGCCGGTCCTCAGTCAGCGTCCGCCCCATCTCAGCGTGCCGTTTTGGCATCCGGACTGGAAGCGGGCCGCAATCGAGTCGGTCGAACCGCGTCGCGTGCCACCGATCAATTCGCAGAATGCGAGTCGAAGCGCACCGTGCTTTACGCTCAACGACTTTGTGACGGACGGCTTCGCAAGTTTGCGCGCCGGCATGAATTCCCGCAATCCCTTTGCCGGACTCTTCGACGACGACGACGATTTCTTCGGTCGTTCGCTCGGTCCCCGCAAGGCGACATTCCCGTTCGAAACCCGGCGGGTGAAGCGCGGGAAGGTGAACGGGTGGGAGTTCGTCGTGTCGTCTCTGCCGTATCGTGCCAAGGAACCGGGAAAGGTCGTCTTTGATTCCGTGGTGGCGAAGGTGCCGGTGATCACGTCCGTTCGTACGCAACGCGACCGTTTCGGTCGGGCCGTTCATTCGCCCACGTTGAAGGAAGTGACGCTTCGGACGAGACCCTGGACGGTGACCGTGATCGAGCCGCCGTTTGCGGGTCGACCGGCGTCCTATTGCGGGGCGATTTCGTCGAACCTCGTGGTGAAGGCGTCCCTTGACGTGAACATCTGCACGGCGGGCGATCCGCTTGTTCTGACGCTTGACGTGTCAGGTGCAACGGACCTGACCGCCGTCACGGCGCCGGCTTTTGTCGACGTCCTCAAAAAAGACGGCGTGTTCCGTCTGGACGAAGGTTCGCTTAAAACCGAAACGCTGGCCGATTCGCGTCGTTTCACCTGGCGTGTGCGTCCCCTCAAGGCGGGCACGGTGGATTTCCCGTCCTTGCCCGTGTCGTACTACGACATCAATCGCCAGGCGTATGTGACGCGGAAGACGGAATCCTTCCCCGTCCAGGTGAAGGCCGGTGTGCAGGCGGCGTTGGGAGATATGAACGACGCGGTCGACGAAAGCGAAGTTTTCCCGTTGCCGGACGGACTCGACTTCGATCCGCGCGGCGCCGAGACGGAGCCGCTGCTGCCCCATCTGCCGCTGGCGCTGGTGCTGTTCCTTGTCACGCCGCTGCTGTTCACGGTCATTCGTCTTGCCCCGCCCGTGCGGCGCCGTCTCGCGGCCCAGCGTTTGGCGACACGGCGTGCGTCGGCCTATCGGGTGTGCTGTCGCGCCCTCAAGGGACGCGACGTCGAAAAGCGCGCGCGTGCCATTTGCACGTTCTTCGAAACGCGCTATGGCGTGAAGGGGACGACCGTGACGGCGGCGGATGCGCAGCGACTGATGGCGGACGACTACACTGCGGACGAAATCAAGGTGTTGGTCGATGCGCTGTCGGATGCCGACCGGACGAACTACTCGGCGCGCAAAGTCGTGGTGTCGTTGTTGATCTGCTGTTTGGCGACATTCAGCGTCTTCGGCGCGTCCCCTGCGTTTACGCTTCGTCGCGCGGGCGCGTTGGCGACGCAGGCAACCGAAGAGAAGGGATTCAAGGCGGCCGCCGCAGCCTACACCGACTGTCTCAAAGGGGGCGCCGCCAATCCGATTCTGTACGGCAATCTCGGTGCGTGTGCGCTGATGGGCGGCGAACCGCGGCTGGCCCTTCAGGCGTATGCCTGTGCCGAACGCCGATGCGGTGCGACGGCGACGACGACGCGCGGAATCCGCGCCGCCCTCGCCCGGATTAAAAACGATCCGCGGGCCGATCTGCCGCTCACGCGTACGCTGTGTGCGCCGCATGTGCTCATACCGCTTGATGCGCGGCTGCTGTTTGCCGCGATCGTCTGGACATTCGGTTGGCTGTGCCTGCTGTTGCCGTGCGGTGCGCTCCGGCGAATCCTTTTAACCTTCTGCATCGTGGCGTTTCTGGCATCGGCATTGTCCGTCACCGTGTCGTTGACAAGTGAACACCTGGCGAAAGGGGTGATTTATGCGACGCGTTAAATTCCTTCTTCTCCTGGTGGGCGTGTTGATGACGTCCCTTCAGGTTTCGGCGCAGTTCTTCTTCAACATGGGGGGCGGCAATCGTCAGATGCCCGAAGTGACCGGGACGGTTCGACTCGAACCGGCGGATCCCGTGGTCGGCATCCCCTGTGCGTTTGTGTTTTCGTTCTCGGCGAAAAGCAAGTTCGAAATCCAGCAGGTAATGGGACTGCCGAATCGCAACATCGAATATCTGTCCGACACGGTGGAACCGTACGCCGATGGCACGTATCGTCTTCCTGTGCGCTTCACGGCGCCCGTCAAGGAAACGCTGACGGTCGTCGTCGCCGGCATGCAGACCGTCGAGACGGGAAACGGCACGTCGTTCCGCTCGAGCTATTCGACGAACTTCCGCAAGCAGATGCCGACCTTTTCCATCAACGTCAAGCCGTTGCCCGAAGACGGGAAGCCGGCGGACTTCACCGGAGCGGTCGGTCGGAGATTCGACCTCAAGCAGACGCTCACGCCGGACCATGTCCGACCGGGCGATCTGGTGACGGCGACGTATGAACTCACGTTCAACGGGTACTGTCCGTCGAACATCTGGCCGAACGTGCAGCGGCTCTCGAAGGAATTCAAGGCGTACGAGCCCAAAGAAGTCAGCCGGACCGCGAACAAGGTCACCTGGACGCAAGTGCTCGTGCCGCGAACAGTCGCGGCGACGAACTCGGCGCTTGTGGCCTTCAGCTACTACAACTCGTTTGTCGGACGATATGAAACAGCGCAGGCGCGTCCGCAAAAGCTGGTCTTCATTTCGGCCGAAGCGGCGAGTACGCAGAACACAAGCGTGACGGTGACAGGCGAAACGCCGACGGCCGCGAAGACCGAGGCGGACGCGAAGGCGCCGATTCAGCTGCACTTTGCGCCGTCCGATCAATCGCCCGTCATTGCCACCTTGCCACCCGGTACGACGCTGACCGAACTCGCACGCCAGAATGGCTGGCGCCGTGTTTCGACACCGAAGGCCGTCGGCTGGTGCAAGTAGGCCGTTCCGGTCGAGCATTTTGATTCCTCGAATATTCGATTGACATCGACGCAACGTTTTTGTATCATTTATGACTGTTTTCGGGCAATCCGCCGACTTCCGGCCGGGATATTCCCGGAGCGGAAAGAAAACTACAAGGAGTAGACATGAAGATTGGTATGATTCTCGCAGTTGCGGCTCTCGCGGTCGCTGGTTGTGGAAAGAAGGACGACGGCACGAAGCCGGCCGCGCCTGAAGCGGCGAAGCCTGCGGCTCCGGCGACGGCCAAGGCTGCTGAGACGAAGGCGGCTCCGGTTGATCCGAAGGCCGTGGCTGTTGAAGTGAACGGCAAGAAGGTGACGTTTGGCGAAATCAACGCCGACGTCGAGAAGATCATTGCCGCCCAGAAGATTCCGGCCGAGCAGACCGAAGAGGCGCGCAAGTATTTCACCGAGCAGCTCGCCCAGCAGTTCGCGATGAAGACGATTCTCCTCGCCGAAGTCGAGAAGAAGGGCGTGAAGGTGACGGAAGATTTCCGCAAGAAAGCCGAAGGCGAAATGGCCAAGGCGAACGCGCAGCGTCCGGGCGCGCCGAAGACCTTTGCCGAAGTCGCGGCCAAGCACCCGCTGGGCGAAGCCCGCGGCAAGCAGGAAATCGAGGACTCGCTGAAGATCCAGTCGCTCCTCGAGCAGGAAGTCATTTCGAAGGTCGTCGTCGATGCGAAGAAGGTTGACGAGATGTTCACGAACATCACGTCCAACTATGAAGCGCAGGTGAAGGCCGCGCTCGATGCGCAGGCGAAGGCGTTGCCGAAGCTGCAGGGTATCAAGAAGCAGCTCGACGGCCTCAAGGGCGATGCGCTGAAGACGAAGTTCGCGGAACTCGCGAAGGCCAACTCCGACTGCCCGTCCAAGGACAAGGGTGGCGATCTTGGCGAATTCACGGCTGACCGCATGGTCAAGGAATTCTCCGATGTCGCGTTCAAGCTTGAACCGTTCGTCGTCTCCGACCCGGTCAAGACGCAGTTCGGCTATCACCTGATCATGGTGACGAAGAAGATCCCGGCGGTTGAAGCGAAGGGCGATACGCCGGCTTCTCCGGCGAAGGTTCAGGCTTCGCACATCCTCGTCAAGGTCGATAATCCGCGCGGGGAGAAGCCCACGAAGGATCAGATCCAGGGCTGGATGAAGCAGCAGGAACAGCAGAAGGCGACGCGTACGTACATCGAGGCCCTCCGTTCGGCGGCCAAGATCGTGGCGCCGACGTTCCCGAGCCTCAATCCGCCGCCGCCGCCCGCTCCTGCGCCTGCGGCCAAGCCTGCGACGCCCGCGCCGGCCGCGAAGCCGGCCGCCAAGGTCGAGTCCAAGCCGGTTGAAGTGAAGCCTGCGGCGGCTCCGGCTGCCAAGCCTGCGGCTCCCGCGGCGAAGTAAGCCCGCGGATTGATCCGTGATGAAAAGAGCGTCGAGTCCTCGATGGACCCGGCGCTCTTTTTCCACCCTGAACCTTCCTGTGTTTTGCGCGTTTAATCTGGTATGATAATCAAGCTCATGTTGAAGGGCCTCGCCCGCGGCAAGGCGCGCTTTGCGTGCGCCGTGGCGGGTATTGCCGCAGCCGGCGGCGCCGTGATGTTCATGTTCTCGCTGACGGCGACCAATGCGGCCCAGGCCCCTGCGCTTGCGTTACGTGCGACGGCGCCCTGGACCGCCTGGGAGATTCAACGCGACTCGGAAAGGGGACAGTCCCCCACGCAGGCGGCACAGGAAAGGCCCCGTGGACCGAAAAGGGGACAGTCCCCTCGTTCAACGGCGAAAGCGGATCTGACCCTTGATCTGGTTGCGCTGCAGCTCGACTATCGTCCGGGCGGGCGGGTGTTGCAAGGTCCGCCCATGCGCGCCGTCGTGGCCAGGACCCCGAAAGAGAATCCCTATGCCGCCACCCGTCTCGTCGAAGGGCGCTGGGTGAATCCGGCGGCGCCGGAATTCGAAATCGTCTGTACGCAGAACACGCTGAAGCGATTTGGCCATGGAACGCCGCCGCCCGTCGGAACGAACATCAAGTTCGTGGGCGAGCAGGGAACGATGACGGCGAAAATCGTCGGCTATCTCGCGGAGACGAAACTGCCGATGGGCTGGCCGGGCGTCTTTGCAAATGAGGCCGCCTTTGCGGCGCTCAAAAACGAAACGCACGGGCGAATTTCCTTCTATCGGAACTTGCCGGCCGAAGCTGCTGGTGAGGACGGAACGCGCTTCCTGACGGCCAAGAGCGAAACAGTTGTGGCGATGTTCAAGGGCGATGAACAGCGTCGCATGGACTATGCGCGTCCCCTGATGCTGGTAGCCGCCGTGTTGACGGCGCTGTGTCTTCTGGTCAATTCTCTTCTTCTTTCGGTGGAGTCGAATCGACGCGCGTTCGCCCAGTTGCGGATGGTTGGACTGACGCGCCGTGGCGTGGTTGCCTTGGTGGCGGCGGAATCGTTCCTGGCCACGCTTGTGGGATGGACGCTTGGTTCTCTTGGCGCTAAAGTCGCCTTGGACATCTATGTGGCCGCAGATCCTGTGGCGTTTCCCGTGGGGGCCGTCTCCGCGTGGACGGCGCTTCGTGTCTCCGGACTCATTGCGCTGCTCGTGGCATTTGTGGCTGTTCTGTTTGCGCTTCGTCCGGCTCTTCAGGTGCGGCCGCTTGATGCAATCGATCTGCGTACGACCCAACGGCGTCGCGGCATGGCGGTTGCGTTCGCCTGCGGGTTTGCAGCATTCGTCGCCGTCGAAGTCTGGGGCGCCTCCTTGATGCGCGCGTTCGTGCCGAGTGAAGAATGGCCGGACGCCATTGTCTCCATTCTGCCGGAAGGGGTGAGTTCATTCGATGTCGAAAAACTCCGGAAGCTTCCGGGCGTCCAGCGCATCTCGGAGTTGTGTCCGTTGCAGCTCGACTTCGATCCGCCGGAGGCGATGGCGATGCCGATGCGCGTCGAACGCGGCGGCGACATGCCGCGTATGGGACGCGGGAATGGTCCGCGTCGGCCGATGAACCGCAATGCGCTGTTCCTTGCGGCCGAGTGGTTGCCGAAATTCAAATTCCTTGAAGGCACCTGGGACGAGGCGCAGCAGGCGATTCTCTCCTCCGATGCGTGCGTGATCACCGAGATGATGAGTCGCGCGCGCAATCTGCACAAGGGCGACAAGCTGCGTGTGGCCTTGCCGGGACGAGGTCCCCGCCAGGCGGTCGAACTGCCGATTGCGGCGGTTGTCGATCTCAACTGGCACATGGTGACGAGCCGCGGACTCGTGCGCGGACGCAATGGCGCACCGGTGATGACGGATGGCCCCGTCTTCGTTTCCTTCGACACGATCGAATCGCTCGATGCGCGTCCGGCGGCGATGACGAAGATGACGCATCTGTGGGTCGAGTACGATCCGGCGTTCCTGAAAGAGAAAGGTGTTTTCCCGGCGGGACGCGCGCTCGAGAATTCAATCGCGCAGGCGCTTGATCTGGCGTCTTCGCAGTCCGCGCGCGAGACGCATTCGACGGTTCGTCTGCACGCGCGCGATGAGATTGCGGACGGCACGCTTGCCCATGGTTCGGATGTCATCGGCCAGGCGGCGCGAGTTCCCTTTGTCTTTCTCGCGATCCTCTCGCTCGGTTTCATTGCGATGCTCGTTGCGGATGCCGAAGCGCGTTCTCGCGAGTGGACCGTCCTTCGTGCTGTCGGCGCGACGCAAGGACAGCTCACACGGCGGCTTGCGTTTCAGGCGGTGAAGACGGCGTTCTGGGGCGTTCTGTTCGGACTTCCCCTGGGCTCGCTTGCCGGCTGGCTCTTCACGTTCAAGACGGGCAACTGGCCCGGGCTGCCGCATTATTTCGTGTTGCCGTGGCAGGTGGTGGGCGAAGGTACGTTGGGAGCGTTCCTCTTTGTGCTCATTCTGGCGCTTCCGACGGCGCGGATGATCATCCGTCGGCAAGGACGGAGGCGATAGGTGAAAGCGTGGTTCGAATTCTTCCGTCTCCCGAATCTGCCGACGGCACCGGGCGATGCGCTTGCGGGGGCGGCCTTTCTCCTGGCGGCACTGCCGGAAGTCTTTTCGGCGACACCGGAGCGGATCCTCGCCGCCGGCTGTGCTGCATTGTTTTTCTATTTGTTCGGCTTGGCGGACAATGACATTGTCGGACTTGCCTTCGACCGCGAGCATGCGCCGATGCGTCCGCTTCCGCGTGGTGCGATTTCGCTCGGCGCCGCGCGATTGGCGCGGGTGTTCTGTCTGATCGCCGCTGCGGCGTGTGGCGGATGTGCGCGTCTGCCGCTCGTCTGGTGGTGCGTGGCGGCGGCCCTTGTGGGCATGATCTGCCTCTACAATCGCGTGAAGGGTACAATCTTCATGGGCCTTTGCCGAGGGTTGAGCCTGCTGGCCGGCGGCGCGTCCGTCTATCGATCGGGAACGGTTCGTCTGCCGGTCGTGTTCACCGTCGGCGATCCCGGTTTGAGCGTGGTGGTCGGGGCCTTCGCGCTCGCGTTCGTCGCACTTGGGTGGACGCTTTACATCGCCGCCGTCACAAAGCTTTCGGAAGGCGAAGAGTGCGCCTCGGAAGGACTGGGGAACCGCCGGTATGTGTTGGGACTTGCGGCATTCGTACCGTTGCTTGCGCTTGTTCCCGTCGTCTGTTATCGGCTACAGCTTCCGGACCCCAATCTGACGCTGCGGTTTCTGCTGTTGCCGATTTTCGGAAGTTTCTGGACGTTCATCACCTGGTGCGCCGCCGTGTCGCCTCTCTGGTTCCCGCATGGTCCGGCTGAACGCCGACGGGCAGTCGGACAGACGATCGGTGCGCTTCTCTATCTTCAAGTCGGCTTCATGTTGATGGCGTCGTACTCGATCTTCGTCGTACTCGCCGTTCTCTTTCTGGTGAGTGCGCGTCTGATCCGCCGTCTCGCGCCAACCATCTCCGGTTCCTGACATTGGACGTAGTCCGGTTTCTTCTTCACGCGCGCGTGCGCTTGCACGCGCGCGCGTATTTTGATATAATATACACACAATAAACAAAGGAACCAAGATGTCCGAAGAACAGCCGATTTCGTCCGAAAATGCAACCGCGCAGCAGGGAAGCTACGACGCCGCCAACATTCAGGTGTTGGAGGGCATGGAAGCGGTGCGTAAACGTCCCGCCATGTACATCGGCGATACTGGTGAGCGCGGCTATCACCATCTCGTGTACGAAGTGGTCGACAACTCCATCGACGAAGCGCTGGCGGGCTATTGTTCGCTGGTGGACGTGCAGATCAATGCGGATGGTTCATTGAGCGTGACGGACAACGGGCGCGGCATTCCGGTGGACATGCATCCGACGCAGCATCGTCCGGCCATCGAAGTCGTTCTCACGATCCTGCACGCCGGCGGCAAGTTCGACGGTTCCAACTACAAGGTGTCCGGCGGTTTGCACGGCGTGGGCGTGAGCTGCGTGAACGCGCTTTCGGATTGGATGAAAGTGGAAGTCAAGCGCGGCGGCAAGATCCATCACATCGAGTTCTCGCGCGGACATGTGACGAAGCCGCTTGAGGTCGTCGGCGAGTGCGGCGACGAGACGGGCACGAAGGTGACGTTCTTCCCGGACCATTCGATCTTCAGCTGCCACGCGTTCAAGTGGGAGATCCTCTGCAACCGTCTGCGCGAACTCGCGTTCCTGAACAAGGGCGTTAGGATCCACTTCAAGGACAACGAAGGCGAAGGGCACCACGAGGAGACGTTCCACTACGAAGGCGGCATCGACGAATTCACGACCTACCTGAACGCCAACAAGAAGGCGCTCACCCCGGTGATCCATTTCGAAGGCGAAGCGCAGGGTTTGACGGGGATTGTGCAGGCGGAAATCTCGATGCAGTACACGGATACGTATTCGACGATCGAGCAGACGTACTGCAACAACATCCACACGATCGAAGGCGGTACGCATTTGAGCGGTTTCCGTGCGGCGCTGACGCGCACGGTCAACAAGTACGGCCGTGCGATGAAGAACGGCATTCGCGAGAAAGACGCGGTGAGCGGCGACGACATGCGTGAAGGCCTGACGGTGATCGTCAGCGTGAAGGTGCCGCAGCCGCAGTTCGAAGGCCAGACGAAGACGAAGCTGGGCAACGGCGAAGTGCAGGGCATCGTCGATTCGATTGTGAGCGACAAGCTCATGACGTTCTTCGAAGAGAATCCGGTCATCGCCGAAGCGATCGTCAACAAGATCATGATGGCCTTCCGTGCGCGCGAAGCGGCGCGAAAGGCGCGCGAGACGGTGCGTAAGGGCGTGATGGACGGACTTTCGCTGCCGGGTAAATTGCGCGACTGCTCGAGCCGTGATGCGTCCAAGACCGAACTCTTCCTCGTCGAGGGTGACTCCGCCGGCGGCTCCGCGCAGACGGGACGCGATCGTTCAATCCAGGCGATTCTGCCGTTGCGCGGTAAAGTGCTGAACGTCGAGAAGGCCCGTGTGGACCGCATGCTCGCGAATGCGGAAATCCGCACGCTCATCACGGCGATCGGATGCGGCTTTGCGGAAGAGTGGGACATCTCGAAGGCGCGCTATCACAAGATCGTGATCATGACCGATGCCGATGTGGATGGTGCCCACATCCGCACGCTGCTGCTGACGTTCTTCTATCGCAAGATGCCGGAACTCATCGAGCGCGGGTATGTGTATCTGGCGCAGCCGCCGCTCTACAAGGTCGAGCGCAAGAAGAAGAGCGAATACGTGTTGACGGATGGCGAGATGAACGCGCGCATTCTGTTCCTCGGTCTCGACGACATGACGGTGAAGCGTGCGAATGGCGAGGCGCTCGACAAGGACGCGGCGCGCAAGCTGCTGGAGCTGTTGGCGGAAATCAAGACGACGGTAGGGGCGATTGAACGCCGTGGACTTTCGGCGAAGGAACTGCTGGACCGCCGCAACGCCGAAGGTTTTGTGCCGCGCTATGTGGTCATCCTCGGTTCGGGCGACGAGGCGAAGCTTGAATATCTGGCGGACGAAACGGCGTTCAAGGCGCGTGTGGCCGAATTGCAGCAGACGTCGGAAACGCCGATCGATCTGATGTCCACGCAAGTCGAAACGTTCCATCCGACGGACCAGATGGCGTTCCGCTGGCTGGAAGTCTATCGCGCCTCGATGTTGCGCAAGCAGATGGAGTCGCTGCAGGGCATGGGCTTCACGGTGGAAGACTATCTGGGTGAAAGCGGTACGGTGGCGACGCTTGAAGAAGACGGGGTTGCACAGGATGTCAAGTCCCTCCCGGACCTGCTTGCGGCAATCGATACGCGCGGGCGCAAGGGCATGAGCATCTACCGCTTCAAAGGCTTGGGCGAAATGGATGCGAAGGAACTCTTCGAGACGACGATGGATCCCAAGAAGCGCCATATGAAGCGGGTGCATCTGGCCGATGCCGTGAAGGCCGACCAGATCTTCTCGCTGCTGATGGGCGATGAGGTCGAACCGCGTCGCAAGTTCATTGAAGACAATGCCCTCAACGTTAGCAATCTGGACTTCTAAAGTTGAAATGGTTCGTCTATAACTGTCTCTTCTTCGTCGCCTACCTGGCGATGATGCCGTCGTTCCTGATTCGCATGAAACGGCGCGGCGGCTACAAGGCGCGCATGGGGGACCGGTTCGGCAAGTATCCGGACGAGATCGTGTCGCGCCTTCGGGCGAATGCGGAGAAGGGTCCGATCTGGATTCATGCGGTGTCGGTCGGCGAAGTGCAAGTGGCCGCCCAGCTCATGCGGGCCTTGCGCGAACGCGATGCTTCGGTCCGCTTCGTCTTCTCGACCACGTCCTCGACAGGCTGGAAGACCGCCGAGACGGAACTTGCGAAATTGAAGACAGCGGGCTTGGGATCCGAGGACGACGTGCTGATCTACAATCCGCTCGATTTCGGCGGGTGCGTGAAACGCGCGTTGGAACTGATTCAGCCGCGTGCGGTCATTCTCACGGAAACCGAGATCTGGCCGAACTTCATTCGTGCCATCTGTGCGCGCGGGTTGCCGCTCTATCTGGTGAATGCGCGCATCTCCGATCACAGTGCGCCGCGCTACAAGGCCCTGCGCTGGTTCTTCGGCGAGGTCTTCCGTTGTTTCACGAAAATCTATGTGCAGAGCGAATTGGATGCCCAGCGCCTTCGTGACGCGGGTGCGAATCCGGATGTGCTGCAGGTGACCGGGTCGTTCAAGTTCGATGTGGCGCATCGGAATCCGGCGAAAGAGAAGGAACTCGCCGAATGGATCGGACACGACGTCCTCCTTTTGGGTGGCAGCACATGGCCGGGTGAAGACGAGGCGCTGCTGCGGATCTACAAGGAACTTCAGAAGACGCACCCGGAAGTGACGCTCGTCATTGCGCCACGCCATTTTGAAAAAGCCGATGCCGTCGAGGCGAACATCACGGCGGCGGGGTTCGACTGCATCCGTCGTTCGCGTGCGTTGAAGCAGACGAGTTCCGATTCGCGTTCGCAAGCGAACGTGACGCATCCCGTCTACCTCTGCGACACGACGGGCGAGATGATGGGCCTCTTCGGCATTTCGACGGTTGCGTTTGTCGGGAAGAGCCTGTGTGCCCACGGGAGCCAGAACATGATCGAGCCGTGTCTCTGCGGCAAGCCGACCGTGGTGGGGCCCTACACCGAGAATTTCCGTCCGGTCATGAGCGATCTGCTGGCCTCGCAGGCGTTGGTGCAGGTTCCGGACGAAGCGGCGTTGCAGCGTGAAATCATTCGTTTCTTCGACGATCCAGCGGCGCGTGCTGCGCAAGGTGCGCGCGCGACACAGGCTGTCCAGCGGCGCTGCGGAGTCGTGGGGCGGTGTGCGGATGAACTTTTGAAGGCGCTCGGCTATTCGAGCAAGGAGAGTACATGAACTGGGGCGTTTTTGACTATGCCGGTTCGACGGCACTGGCCTGGACGGCCTATCTCGTGTCGCTCGCGGTCGTGTTGACGATTCTCGGAGGAAGCGTGTGGCTGCTCCTCCGCCGCAAGTGGATTTGGGCGGCCTATCCCTTGCCGCTCCTGATCGTCTGGGGCATCCTGTGGGGCATCTTCGGGGCGCGTCTCGACCACGCGTGGCTCTACTTGCAGGAAAATGCCCGTCGCTCGTATGGCACGTATACGGCCCTCACGTTTGCGACCGCCTTTTTGCCGACGAGCGGAGAGACGGGACGCGGGGCGCTGATGCATGTGGCCACGCGCGATTCGGGATTTGCGAAAGGCAAGCCCGTCTCCGTCGAACGCAAAGACGGACATCTCTTCGCGCACTTCGATGACGAAGACTACCCGGGCGGCGTGACCACCTACGATGGACGTCCCGTCGAGACGGGCTTCCGTTTCCGAAGTACGCGGTTGCTGGTGTCCCTGATTCCCTATTTTGAAATGCCGCAGGCCAAGTCCGTATGTGTCCTCGGCGATGAAGCCTGGCTCTATGAAAAGCCCTTGGCCGAGGCGGGACTTTCCGTGCAGACGGCGAAGGACAAAACACCGGTGGACATTCTCCTCGTGGCACCGGGTCCGGACTGGCAAGTCGGTGCCGACACGCCCTCGGCGGCGACGTGGAAGAAGCTTGCCGCGCGTCTCTCGAAGGGTGGCGTGGCGGCGTTGCACATCAACGCGCGACTGCTTTCACAGGCGCGTTTCAAGGCGCTGCTGGCCGACTTCCGGGCGACCTTCATCCACTACCATCTGTGGTGTACAGGACGCTACGACTACCTTTTGACATCCGGACGGAATGTCCTTGCCGACGAGGCGGCAGAACTCTTCGACAAGCCCAAACCGTATGCGGCATTTGTTTCAGCGGACGCCGTGTCGCCGGCCGAACTCTTTGCGTGCTATGTGGGAACCGATTATGAAGTCGATCCCGTTTTCTTCGAGGTCCCGGCCGAGACGCGGCGCCAGGTCGTGTGGACGGCACCGCGTTTGGCGTTCGCCCCGACACCGACGAATCATCTTGCGGCGATTCGTCCAGGAGTCGTCACCCCGTATTATGTGCCGTCGCTCGCCTGGCTCAAACAGGGAATGCTCGACAAAGACGTCTTCAAGTTGCTCACGAATGCCATGCATCAGGCGCAATCCGCCCGACGCGAAGCGCTGCTGGGGTTTGACGAAGCGGATCGCGGCTCGTCCACGAACGCGATCGAGCATTGGGCGACAGCTGCGAAAGTCAACCCGCGTGATCCGCTGCTGCGGTCGTTGGCGGACTCGCTTGACTTGGAAGGGCGTCGTTTCCTGCGTATCGGAAATGTCAATGCGGCGATCCAGTGCTATGAAAACCGGCTGCTGATTCGTCCAGAGGATGTTGCGGCCGTGCACAACTTCGGCGTGTGCCTGCGCAAGAGCGGCCACCACGATGTCGCGGCGACGATTTTCGCGAAGGCCGTGACGATGGCGCCGGATGTGGACGAACATCGTCTTGAACTGATCGAATGCTGTGCGGCGAGTCACAAAGAGGACATTGCGTGCCGTCAGCTCGATGTGCTGATGAAGCGTCATCCGGCGGATCCCGCGCTCAAGATGCGTGCCGCCAAG
Organism: Kiritimatiellia bacterium; assembly: GCA_045641465.1. Lineage (GTDB taxonomy): Bacteria > Verrucomicrobiota > Kiritimatiellia > RFP12 > UBA1067 > RUG572. The sequence goes on from JAZUGW010000113.1 coordinate 18,540, forward strand.
CTGCTGTGCCTGCGTAGCAACAAGGCCCGGGACGAGACGCGTGCGATCAGTTTGGCCGAAGAAGCTGTCAGATTGACGGGCTGGAAAGACCGTGCCTATGTACAGGCCCTCGCCGACGTGTACATCGATTCAGGTCGGTCGCTTCTAGGACTTGGTCTTAAAAAGAAAATGAAAGAAATGAGGTTCGACAAATGAAAAAGATGTTCCTGATCGTGCCGTTGTTCCTGCTGGCCGGCTGCTTCACGCTGAAGCAGACGGAAGTGCCGAACGTTCAGCTCACGCAAGCTCCGGCGGGCCGTGACATCAAGGTCTCGTGTACGGGTTTTGCCGCCACCATCACGACATACGTGCCGGTGTACGGTTATCAGACAGCGTATGTGAGCCATGGTCCGTACTACCACCACGGCCGTCGTGGCTGGTATGGTGGCGGACACTATGAAACGACCACCTCGCAGACGCTTATTCCGCAGGTTCAGGCGAGCCAGGCCTATCTCACGCGGGCCCAGAATCTGCTGGAGGACGCCGGCTATCTGCTGTGGAAGAAGGCTTCGTTGAATGGGCTTCAGCCGGACTACACGGTGGAAGTGACATTCGACGGTCCCTTTGTCAAGGGGGACGAGCAGGCGGTTGAGTTCGCCTGGATGTTCCTCTCGGTCTTCTCGGCCGAATACTCCACGCAGACCTGGACCGCCAAGTTGCGCATCCACGATGGGAAAACGGGGCGGATCGTTTTCAGCCAAGTCTACACGCAGAAGTTCGAAGACTGCGTCTGGTCGCCGCTCTTTTTCATCGGACTTGCCGGATATGCTGAAAATACGTTCAATTTCATGCAGAATTGGTGCTTAGGCGTCTTGACGGATCGCACGATAGCCGATGCGACGGCATTCCTTTCCACCAAGTAATTCGTCTTTAAAGGCGCTCGTTCTTTTGCTATAATATTGGGGCAAGGAGCACGAGAAGTTCAACATGAAGATTCGCAAAATCGATGTCGACCGTGGAGTCGCCTTTGGGGATGGGTCATTGACGTTCATCGCCGGGCCGTGTGTGATCGAGAGCCGTCGTATGGCTCTCGATCTTGCGGCTCGTTTGGTGGAAGTTGCCAACGACCTTTCGGTGAACTATGTGTTCAAAGCCAGTTTTGACAAGGCCAATCGCACGAGCGTCGATTCGTTCCGCGGTCCCGGGATCGAGGAGGGACTCGACATTCTGGCGGAGATCCGCGAGACGTTCGAAGTGCCGGTGCTTACCGACGTGCATGAACCCTGGCAGTGCGCCCAGGCGGCGGCCGTGTGCGATGTGCTGCAGATCCCGGCTTTCCTGGCGCGGCAAACCGATCTTGTCGTCGCCGCAGGCGAAACGGGTGCCGTCATCAATGTCAAGAAGGGCCAGTTCATGGCGCCTGAAGACATGGCCAACGTGGTGAAGAAAATCGAGTCGACCGGCAATCGGCGGATCGTCCTTTGCGAGCGCGGGGCGAGCTTCGGCTACCGCAATCTCGTTGCGGACATGCGGTCGTTGCTGATCATGCGCGAACTCGGCTATCCGGTCGTTTTCGATGCGACGCATTCCGTGCAGCGGCCGGGAGGTCTGGGCACGGGATCGGGTGGCGACGGCAAGTATGCACCTGCATTGGCACGTGCCGCCGTGGCGACGGGCATTGACGGCGTTTTCATGGAAACCCACGTCAACCCGAAGAAGGCGCTTTCGGATGCGGCGAATGCGCTGCCGTTCCGTCAGGTGAAGGCCCTTTGGGAGAAGCTGTTGATGATCCATGAAGTCGTGACGAGCACGTGTACGTGCTGTGAGCACGAGGAACATGATTAACGTTCAGGAGCGAATTTGAAGAAACTCATTTCCATTTTGGCGATTCTACTGGCCTGCGGCGCCGGTGCGTTCTCGAGCGAGAAGTGGCTCGCGGAGCGCAGCGACGACTCGGACGTGTTGCGTCTACGCGATGCGTTTGCCGTTTGCGCCAAGCGAATCAACGAAAAGCAGGAAGCCCCGGCCGAGAATGTGTCGATTCCGATCGAGTCCTTTAAGGACGGTACGGTCAAATCGCGCGTGACGGCGGCGCGTGCGCATGTCTTCGCCGATACCGGTTACATCTGGGGTGAGAACATCCGTGTGGAGCAGTATCGCGAAGACGGATCCGTCTATGCGTCGCTCGTTGCCGAAAACTGCATCGTCGACCGCAAGACGAAAAGCGGATGGGTCGCGGGGTCTGCCAAGATGGTCTACGGCGATGCCTCCGTCAAAGGACGCGGCATCTATTTTTCGCTCACGCGGGAGTTCATCAAGATCTTCTCGCAGTCAGAAATTCGAACAGGGCATAGTCGCCTTGATGCTGGGAGTCTATTGAAGTGAAAATTCGTTCTCTACTTGTGCCGGTGCTGTGTGCTCTGGCGATGCCGATGATGCTGTCGGCGCAGGGGATTGCCGATCTCGGGAATCCCGATGACATCATGTTGCGTAAACCTGTCGTGCAGAAGCCTGCGGCACCTGCGGTTGATGCGGCGGCAGCGCAAAAGGCCCGTGAAAACGCCGAAGAGCTGAAGCGCCTGCGCGAGCAGGTGGCTGCGGAAAAGAAGGCCCGCGAAGAAGCGGCAATGCGGGCTCAGGCTGCGGAAGCGGCCGCGCGTGCGGCGCAGGAACAGGCACAGGCCGTCGCCGAAAAGGCGAAAGCGGCGGAGGAAGCGAAAGCGGCGGCCGAGCAGGCACGCATCGCAGCCGAAGCGGCTCAAGCAAAGAAACCCAAGCTTGAAGCGCCCGTCCAGACGGTCCCTCCCGAAGTGGCCCAGAAGGAGACAGTCCCCCTGGCTGGCAAGAAACCGAAAAAGCAGCTGTCGGGGCGTCCGGCCGTGATCACCGCCGATCGGACGGACTATGATCGCAAAGAAGGGGTGATCCTCTTCGATCGCAACGTCTATGTCGACGACGAACAGTATCAAATGCATGCGGACCGCCTCTTTGTGTTCCTGGACGGGACGAACGACCTCAAGCGCCTTGTCGCGTTGGGCAATGTGTCCATCACGAACGACGCCAAATCGGCCGCCTGTGCGAAGGCCGTCTACAATCGTTCGGCGCAGCGCATCACGATGTTCAGCGATGGCAGCGACGACGGGGTGGCCTGGTTGCGCGATGCGGGCAGCAAGGCGGGCGATGCGAGCGAAATTCAGGGAGAACGCATTACGTACTGGCTTGATTCGGGACTCGCCTCGGTCGACAAGATCAAGGTCAAGTTGCCGGGCATCAAGGGGTCGTCGAACCCGAAGGACATCTTCAATCCGAAGGCGGCCGGCAAGAAAGACAAAAAGGCCGCGGACGAAAAGGACAAATAAGGACACGACGGCATGGATGATCCAGTCATGAAAGCCATGGCCGATATGGCCCGCGAGAACGGACAGAACAAGTCCGTGTCGTCCGTCGTACCGCCTGGACTCGCCTCTCCGGTCGTCGTTCAGGCCGAGGGTACGCCGCCGGATCTTGTTGCGCAGGACCTCGTGAAGATCTATGGAGACCGTACGGTTGTCAACGGCATGTCGATGAATGTGCGCTGCGGTGAAATCGTCGGGCTTCTAGGGCCGAATGGGGCCGGCAAGACGACGACCTTCTACATGATCGTCGGCCTTGTGCGTCCCAATGCGGGCTCGGTGACCTTCCGCGGACAAGACCTCACGCATTTGCCGGTGTTCATGCGGGCGCGTCGCGGTCTGGGCTATCTCGCGCAGGAGGCCAGCATTTTCCGTAAGCTCAGCGTCTGGAACAACGTGATGGCGATTCTCGAAACGCTCAAGATGAGTCGTGCGGATCGTACGGCCCGTTGTGAAGAGCTGCTCTCTTCGCTCGACCTGATGAAGGTCGCGAAGCAGCCGGCGTACACGCTTTCCGGCGGCGAGCGCCGCAAGCTTGAAATTGCACGTGCGCTTGTGCGGCGTCCGTCGATCTTGATGCTCGACGAACCTTTCGCCGGTGTCGATCCCCTGGCCGTTCACGACATCCAGGAGATCGTCCGTGGACTCAAGCAGCAGGGGCTTGGCATCATCATCACCGACCACAACGTGCGCGAAACACTCAACGTGGTCGACCGGGCCTATCTTGTCTATGACGGACGCCTTCTTTGCGAAGGCACCAGCGAGCATCTCGTGAACGACGAGGATGCACGCCGTCTCTATCTAGGACAGGATTTCAGGATGTAGTTGATTTAGTCGTAACAAAACAAAACAAGGAGGTACAAATATGTCTATTGAAGTGACACTGCGCCATAGCGACGTTAAGATCGAGTCGCTGAAGGAATACGCCCAGAAGCGCATGGAGCGACTTCAAGTTTCTTTTCCGAAGGTGACCAAGGTCACCATCGTAATTGATGTCGATGTGAAGAAGCACATGTATATGGCCGAAGTCGTGGCGAACCGCCTCGGCGAAGTGGCGGTCGGTGCGAAGGAATTCAGCGAGAGCGGCAAGAGCGTCATCGACGGCGCCGCGGCTCGTGCGGAGCGTCAGTTGCTCAAGATGCGCGTGAAGGGGCGCAAGGGCAATGTTCGTGCGGCCCGTGCGGGTTCGCCCCGTAACTAAGAGAGGACGCCATGGAACCCGTTGACCAGAGCATCCGCGAGACGCCGGTGACCCTCCGCGATTTTATCGAAGAGGGCAAGGATCGTCTGCGCATGGAAGTTGTGGTAGGCGGCGAAGGACTGTCGCGCGTCGTGCCTGAGCCGATGTGCAATCGTCCCGGTCTCGCCTTGACGGGTTTCTATGGCTGTTTTGCGTGGCGGCGGCTTCAGGTGATCGGTCAGGCCGAACAGGCCTATCTCGATAGCTTGGAGCCGTCCGAACGCGTTGCGCGCATCAAGGCCCTGTTCGACCGTGGTGCGTTCTGTTTGATCTTTGCCTGCGGCATGGAAGTGCCGGCGGCGATTGCCGACCTGGCGGAAAAGGCCGGAGCGGTCGTGTGTCGAACCGAGTTGTTGACGCGCGTCTTCTCTCATCAGGCGGCGTTTATTTTGGAAAAGCTTCGTGCACCGAAGGTCAAGATGTACGGCACGACCATCGAGGTCGCCGGACTCGGCGTGATGCTGGAAGGTGCACCTGGACTTGGCAAGAGTGAGACGGCGCTTGGTCTTGTCAAACATGGCAATGCGCTTGTCGCGGACGATCTGACTTGTCTGCGGCGCGACATGGCCAACAATGCGCTTTTTGCGTCGGCCTCGCCGGCGACGCGGAACTATATGGAGATTCGCGGGATCGGAATCATCCATCTGCCCAGTGTGTTTGGCGTGACGGCCGTTCGTTCGGAGAAGAAACTCGATCTCGTCATCACGTTCAAGAAAATGACCGAGACGGAAGGCGAGCTCGATCGCACGGGCGAAGAGCGACAGACGCGCGTCATCTTGGGTGTGCCAGTGCCCCAGATCACGATTCCTGTAGCGGCAGGACGCGACCTTGTCAATCTTGTTGAAACTGCGGCGCAACAGTACAAGTTGCTGGCGGCGGGAATCGACGCCGTTAAGACGTTGGATGCGCAGCTGTGCGCGCGCGCGGTCGGAAAAAATTTTAACTAGGAGGAAATCATGGCGGATTCAAAAGAAACCAAGGAACTCGTACTTCTCAACAAGTACGGTCTTCATGTGCGTCCGGCCGGTCTTTTCGCGAAGATCGCGTCGCGGTACGATGCTGAGGTCGAAGTTGAGAAGGATGGTAATGTCGTGAGCGGCAAGTCGATCATGGCGCTTATGACCCTTGAAGCGGTTTGCGGAACGAAACTGATCGTGACCGCATCGGGTCCGCAGGCCCATGAGGTGCTGATCGAACTCGAGTCGCTCGTGCAACGTAAATTTGACATTCCTGACGAGCAGTGAGCGAAGTTCAGAAGGAGAGTGGTATGAATCCTGCGATGGTGACCATCGCAGGGATTGCGGCGTCTCGTGGATTTGCCGCGGGACCTGTTTACGTGCATCGTCCAGACTCATCCTTTGCTGTTCCTGAATATGAGATTTCGCCCGAACACGTACTCGCCGAGCTCGCGCGCTATCATGCGGCGCGCGCGCAAACACGGCAGCAGATCGAGGCGCTCATCGCCCAGTTGCGAGAAGACGACCGTGCAGGGGCGGACATCTTCACCAACCATCTGGCGATGTTGGACGATTCGACAACGACAGCGGCCGTTGAGCGTCAAGTTCGCGAGGAGCGCATCAATGTCGAAACCGCGATTCGTCGTACCGTTGCAGAATACCGTGCGGCCTTCGGACGGATGCGTGATCCGTACCTTCGCGAGCGCGTACGCGACATCGACGATGTCGAGCGCCGTCTCTTGCGAATCCTTCTCGGGTTAAGCGAGAACGCGTTCGCCCAACTGACGGAACCGGTGGTCATTGTTGCGAAGGATCTTGCGCCGTCCGAGACGATGGCGATTCCGCGCGATCGCGTCTTGGGATTCGTTCTTGACCACGGTTCGGCCACTTCTCATGTCGCCTTGCTGGCGCGTGCCCAGGGGATACCTGCCGTCGTCGGTCTTGGCGATGTGGTCGAGCGGGTGCGTCCGGGGGATGAAATTCTCCTTGATGGTACCAATGGCGCCGTGACGGTCAATCCGGATGTCAAGACCTGTGCGGAGTTTGCCCGCCTTGTCCATCGCGAACGCGATTTAAGAGCGCTCCTTGAAGAAGACCGCGATAAAGTCGGCGCAACCAAAGACGGCGCTCCTGTCAAGTTCTGTGCCAATGCGCAGCCGGGCGTTCCCATGGGAGGCCTGGCGGCCTTCGGCGCGCAAGGGGTTGGACTCTACCGAAGCGAGTACCTTTGGATGTCCGGCGAAAGGGTGCCGACGGAAGAAGAGCAGACCGAGACCTACTCGGCGGCGGTTCGTGCGGCCGCGGCAATGGGGCCGGAAGCGCGCGTCGTATTCCGTGTTCTTGACCTCGGCGGGGACAAGCTGATGCGCGGTCGTGCCACGCGTGAACCTAACCCCTTCCTGGGGAATCGTTCCATCCGTTGGCTCCTGACGCACCGGGACGAGTTCCGTAAGCAGTTGCGCGCCATTCTGCGCGCGAGCGCTGTAGGGCCTTCTGCCGTCATGTGGCCGATGGTCGCCACGTTGGAAGAACTTCGCGAAGCACGTTCAGAACTGGCGACGGCCATGGGAGAATTGCGTGCGGCGGGAACTCCGTTTGACGAGAAGATCCCCGTCGGGTGCATGATCGAGCTTCCGTCGGCGGCCCTTTGTGCCGAACAATTTGCTCGTGAAGTCGATTTCTTCTCCATCGGTACGAACGACTTGATTCAATACACCATGGCCGCGGACCGCGGGAATACGAACGTGGCGTATCTGTACCAGCCGACAAACCCTGCCGTGCTGCGGTTGATTGATCTGACGATCCGTGCCGCACGCAAGTCTGGTATCCCGGTGGCGGTCTGCGGCGAATCGGCCAGCGACCCTGTTCTCGGTGCGTTGTGGGTGGGAATGGGCGTGACCGAGCTCTCGATGAGTGCGAGCTACATTCCCGTGCTGCGTAAATTGCTTCGAGGTCTCACCAGTACCGAACTTCAGGAACTCGCCGATCAGGCGCGCCTGCTCTGCGCCGACCATTCGGCATCAGAAATCTATTCGGCCTGTCGCAAATTCATCCTTTCAAAAATTCCCCAGCTCGAAGAGATTCAGTCATTCTTTACATCCGTGTGAGGATCAATAATTCGGACCCGGCAGAAAGACAGATTATCATGTCCATTAAGATTTTAGGAACAGGCAGCTACTTGCCGGAGAAAATCGTCACAAATGACGATCTTGCGCTTTCGCTCGAGACGTCAGACGACTGGATCTTCTCGCACACGGGAATTCATTCACGTCATATGGCGGCCCCCGAGGAAACGACGTCGGTCATGGCCGTGAATGCCGCACGACAGGCGATGGTTGCTGCCGGTGTGACAGCAGACGAAATCGGATTGATCATCGTCGCAACCTCGACGCCCGACTACAACACCTTCCCCTCGACGGCGTGCCTGGTGCAGGATGCGCTCGGCTGCAAGGATTCAGGGGCCTACGATCTTCAGGCGGCCTGTGCCGGTTTCATCTATGCGTTGGAACAAGGGCGCGGGTGGGTGACGCTCCATCCGACGCGCAAGGCGCTGGTCATTGGCGCCGAGACGCTGACCCGTGTCGTCGACTGGACAGACCGCGCCTCCTGCATTCTCTTTGGCGATGGTGCCGGAGCAGCCGTTTTGGGGCAGACCGATGAAAGTCAGCCCGTTTTGAATGACGGCAAACCGATGGTCAAATGTGAGACCATCTTGGGGGCCGACGGGTCCGGTTATAATTTCATCTGCCGCGAAGGGGGAACGCGTGTGGTGCCGGCTCCGGGCCAGGTGCCGATTCCACACCTCACGTTGCAAGGGCGCCCGGTCTTCAATTTTGCCGTTCGGACAATGGATTCCGTCGTGACAAAGCTCTGCTTGAACGCAGGACTCACACCTGAAGAACTCGACCGCGTCTTTGCCCATCAGGCAAACGGACGCATCATCGAAGCGGTGGCTCGTCGGATGAACTTGCCGATTGAAAAATTCTATATGAACATTGCCACGATCGGCAATACGTCGGCGGCGTCCATTCCCGTGACATTGGACGAAGCCGTGAAGAAGGGCGAATTGAAAGACGGCATGCGCATCTGCCTCGTGGGCTTTGGCGCGGGGTTGACTTATGGCGGTTCGTTGATGCAATGGCCGTTCTTGTGATTTAATAAGGAGAAGTGATGAAGAAAAAAATCGTGATCACCGGCATGGGCATGGTTACACCGTGCGGCAATGGCAAGGATGAAACCTGGGCGAACATCAAGGCAGGCAAGAGCGGCATTACGCGCATTACCAAATTTGATCCTTCGCGTTGCACGTGCCAGATCGCCGGCGAGGTCAAGGGATTTGACGAATACGCGGAGTCGAAAAACTATCTGGATCACAGGAGTTCCCGCCACTTGGCACTCTTTACCAAGTATGCGATTGCCGCCGCCAAAGAAGCCTGGGCCGATGCCGGGTACACGGATGAACAGAAGCCGAACATGGACCGAGTCGCGACGATCATCGGCAACGGAATCGGCGGTATGGACATCAACAACGCCGGATTCAAGGTTTTGTTTGAAAAGGGTCCGGAGCGTTTGCTCCCGTCCTACATTCCTGCCTTGATTCCCAATGAAGCAGCGGGCAACGTGTCGATGGCACTTGGCGCGAAAGGTCCGGCCCACGTGCTCGTAACGGCGTGCGCCTCGTCGACGGACGCGCTTGGATATGCATTGGACATGATTCGCGCCGGTCGTGCGGATGTCGTGATCGCCGGAGGCACGGAAGCGACGGTCGACGAATACTGCACGGGCGGTTTCATGAAGATGCGCGCGCTTTGCACACAGTTCAACGACAATCCCGAGAAGGGGTCACGTCCGTTCAACCAAGATCGTTGCGGCTTTGTCATGGCCGAAGGATCTGCCATGTTGATTCTTGAATCGGAAGAGCACGCCCGTGCGCGCGGCGCACGGATCTATTGTGAACTCGCTGGCTATGGCGCGACCTCGGATGCCTACCACATTACCGCACCGGATCCCACGGGCGAAGGGGCCATGAAGGCGATCCGCCTGGCGCTTGAGGATGCCGAAGTGACTGATTTTTCGACGATCGACTACATCAATGCACATGGCACGTCGACGCATCTCAACGACCAGATGGAAACGAACGCGTTCAAGGTCGTCTTTGGCGAGCAGGCGAAGAACATCAACATCTCCTCCACGAAATCCATGACGGGTCATCTGCTGGGTGGTACTGGCGCGCTTGAAGCCGCCTTCTGCGCGCTGGCCATTACCGAAAGTTACATCCCGCCGACGATCAACTACGAAAATCCCGATCTGACGGTTGACACCGAAAAGGGCGAGGTGCCGCTGGATCTCAATTACACGCCGAATGTCGGTGTTCAGAGGGAGGTCCGTACGGCTGTTTCGACGTCTCTGGGATTCGGTGGCCACAACGGTGTATTGATTTTCAAAAAGCACACAGACCGTTAAAAGGGGTCTTTATGGATTTTCCAGTTTTTAAGCAAGAGTATCACAAGTCGGGTTTCGATCTGCTGCCGCATCGTGAACCATTTCTCTTCGTCGACGAATTGGTTTCTGCCGATGAAACCGGTGCGCTCGGACACTACACGTTCTCACTCGAACGAAACGATTTCTTCCGTGGGCACTTTCCGTTCTACCCGATTGTGCCCGGCGTCGTTCTCGTCGAAGCGATGTGCCAGGTTGCAGGAGCTGCAGTCGTTGCTCGGAATCTGCTGCCGGAAGGGCAGGCGGCCTTCATCCTCGGAAGCATTGACAAAGTGAGATTCCGCCGGCCGGTGCGTCCAGGCGATACGCTCACGACCGTCGTCACGAACATCAAGGTTATGTCAAAACTGGGCGTGTTCGGGCTCAAGGGCTATGTGGGTGACGAACTGGCTGCAGAAGCCGAAGTCAAATGCGTGCTGGGAACGAAGGACAAACTACCCGTCTAACAATAACGACGTCTTATGGGGAACGAAGTCACATGGTGTGAGCGTGCGTTTGATTCGACTCGAATGGATTCGCTCGTTGCGAAAGGGCTCTCGCCCCTTGTCGCACGGTTGCTGGCCGCTCGTGGTGTCGGGGCAGACGATCTCGAGTCATTTTTTGACACAGCGATGACACGCCTCGTTGATCCGTTTCTTCTGCCTGGAGTCGGTCAGGCCGTTGAACTCATTCTCTCGGCCATCCAGGCAAAAAAGAAGATCGTCATCTTTGGAGATTATGACGCCGACGGCGTCTGCGCATCATCGATTCTCGTTTCGACGATTCGTCGGTTGCAAGATGACTCGTCTTCCCAAGTCGACGCATTCATCCCCCTGCGTTTTGGAGAAGGCTACGGGATGACGGCGGCATCGCTGTCGCGTCTCCGTACGGAACATCCCGATGTCGCACTTGTCGTGACCGTCGACAATGGCATCTCCTCACCAAATGAAGTGGCCTCCTTGCGTCAAGAGGGCATTTCCGTCATCGTCACGGACCATCATTTGCCGGGCGAGCGATTGCCCGAAGCCGATGCGCTGATCAACCCGCGTGTCGCGTCTTGCCGAGGCTGTGAAAATCTCTGCGGCGCCGGTGTCGCGTTCTATCTTGCGATGGCGTTGGCTCGTGCCGCAACAGCGTCCGGGCTTTATTCTGGTCCCAAATTTGGCGGACCTCTTCTTGTCCTTGCCGGACTGGCAACCGTGGCCGACCTGATGCCGCTTCAGGGACAGAATCGCCTGCTTGTGACGCAAGCGCTTCACAATTTCGCGCGTTGCGCTCCCTTGGGTCTGAGTGAGCTGTATGCGCGCGCCGCTCGTCTTGTCGGGCCGCTTGTTGCGCGCGATTTCGGCTTTGCGCTAGCCCCGCGAATCAATGCCGCTGGCCGAATGAAGACCGCCCGTACCGCCTACGAGCTGATCATGTGTACCGATCGTGAACGCGCTCGTGCATTGGCGATCGAAGTCGATTCATTCAATGCCCTTCGCAAAACCGAAGAGACGCATATGTTCGACGAGGCGGATGTTCAGATCCAGCGTCTTGGCGATCAGTCTGCCTATGTCGTTCGTCAGGAAACATGTCCCGGACAAAATGACGCCCAGCCGTGGCATTTAGGTGTGGCCGGTATTGTCGCCTCTCGCTTGTTGGAGAAGTACCATGTTCCCATCGCCGTGATGGTAGGGGACACGGGTAGCGTCCGCGCTTCGGACGGGTATAACGTACACGATGCTCTCACGGCGGCGACCGCACATTTGGTTCGTTTTGGCGGACATGCAGCTGCCGGAGGTTTTACGATCAAACCGGATGCGTTTGAAGCTTTTCAATCGGCCTTCATTCAAGCTTGTGCGTGTCAGCATGAGGCGGTACCTCAGGCGGACGCGTTGCCGTTCGACGCGTGGGTTCAGCCGAGCGATCTGACGTTGGAATTGACAGAGGCGCTTCAGCGCCTTGAGCCCTTTGGAGAAGGGAACCCTGAGCCCGTATTTGGCCTGTCGAACATTTCGTTCAGCGATATCCGTCCCATCGGTGCCGGGCGGCATGCCGTGTTCAACTTTGTCAATCGTCTGATTCCGCGGGCTGTCTGGTGGGGACATGGACCCGATGTCGAATCTCTTCGGGCCAAGGGTACGTCACGGTTTGACATCCTCTTTACCGTGACGACGTCCGACTATGGCGGAGAGCCTCTCCATGTCGAACTCCGCCTGGTCGCCTTGCGCCCTGCCGTTCTTTAGATTTCAAGTGAAAGGGGTTCGTCCAGAACCCTTACGAGTGTGCGGCGGATGTCCGGCTGCGTGTTGAGGTGGAAGGACAGGAACACGCCCAGAAAACGTACGGCGTCGTAAATCGCCTGATCTGTTGTGGTGCGTGCGTCTGGACGCGTGAGCGCAACGACGGTTTGCGACGTGAGTCGAACCGTGCGTGTGCCGTTTCCACATCTGCCTCGGTCGATGGCGAAAGGGGTCCATTCCGCAAGAGGATCGAGTTCGGAAAAATCTGGGGCCAAGCCGGCGAGTCGAAGGATTTCCATTTCGAGGGAAACCAATTTGCGCAACAGAAACGTCCCTAGGTCTTCACGCGGTTGAATGGAAGTGGATTCACATAGGCCGGCAAGGAAGCCTTCAAGAAAAGAATACCAGGTGCGAGATTCCGAATCCGGCGGGGCGAGATCTCGTATCAGAGCTGCCGCATAGCTGGCGAGGGAAGTTTCGCGCCAATGGCCACGAAGCTCCACGCGAAGCTGATTCGGATAAACTTCGCGAAGCGCATGAAGCTCTCCGGAAGGGCGGGCATAGTAGAGAAGATCGCAGGTGTAGAAGAGATCGTATTGTCCGAGAAAGGCGCTCTTAGGGCGAACGGCGCCTTTGACAAGCGTCGAAACCACACCATGGTCAGGCGTAAGCCACGTGACCACGTGACTCGTCCTCGACCAGGGATGAATTGCAAGGACAATGCCATGCGTCTTGAGTATCTCTCCTGCCATGCGTAGATTATAGAACAATTCTAAGAAGGATGCAATTCTTCGTCTGAAGAAAATTGATAAAGAGGAATGGTTCGTTGTTATTGCAGCTTAAAAATGGTATAATGTTTCCAGCTACGGAGAAATGCGTGACAATGACGGTGAAAGAACAGAAGAAAGCAGCGGCGGATTTCGCGGCGAAGTGGGCCGACAAGGGCTACGAGAAGGGCGAGATCGTTTCGACACTCTTTGAGATGTATGCGGCATTGACGGCACAGGAGAAGGAGGCGTGAGATGAAGATGGTATGCTTGCTTGGAGTAATTTTGTTTCTCGGTACTTCTTTTGCAGCTCTGTCGACGCGGGTCGCGTTGCCTCTGTCGGATTACGCCGATACGGAGGTGACGACTAACCTTGCGTTCACGGCTTGGGAACCGCGTCAGCGGCAGTTCGCGTATGAACTCGCGTTCGAGGTGACGCCGAGCAACAATTTCGAGGTCGCGTTCGGACGCGGCGACAATGGCGTACTTTCACGCGCGGAAGCCGATTTCATTGTGGGCTGGGACTGCGGCGAATGGTTCGCCCGCGTCGGCTGCCGTAAGGACAATGAAGATACGGCAAAGGTTGATAAGGGTGAATTGTGATATGTTACGTTCACTTTGTGTGTTGGCTTGTAAGTGTGGCGTGTTTATGGCCTTGGTCGTTTTCGCTGGCTGTTTGCCTGAAAGGAGCGTCTCTAG
>JAZUGW010000114.1:0-6328 GCA_045641465.1 Kiritimatiellia bacterium
CGGCCCGCCGCCGCGAGCTCCTCGTCGCCCAGCCGCGCGCCCACGCCCGTGAGGGGCGTGTAGAAGTAGCAGGCGCGCACGGCGTGTCCGACCGCATCCTGCATTTCGACAGCCGGCTTGTCGGCCTGCGCGTAGCTGTGGTGCATGGCGATGTGCTGGTGGCGCACGAAATACTGCGCAAGTTCCGCATAGCGACGGCCACGCACCGGATCGCCCTGCCGCGCAAACTCGTCCGCCAGGCGCAGGAACGCGATGCCGATACCGGGACACCCATTCGACCAGGTGCGCTTCGGCGCCGGACCGAAGATCGAATCGATGTGGTCCGCCAGCCGCACCGCCGCGTCGAAGAGCCGTCGGTCGCGTCCCTCCGTCATCCGCAGGTGGGCAATGCCCATCTCGATGAAATATCCCATCACGTAGAATTCGTGTTCGGTGACGTTCGCGAAATGGGGCCGGCCCGTGAGCGCGTGGAACGAATGGATGTAGCCGCTCTTCTCCTGCGCCGCGAGGAAGATCGGAATCCACTCCTCGACCTTCGCGCGCAAAAAGCCCTGCGCCGCACGCCATTCGGCATCCGCCCCCGGGTCGACCTCCAGGGCCAGGCAGATCGCCTCCACCGTGTTGTAGGGGTAGGCGTCGCTCCACATGCAGCCCTTGAACTTCACGCTCGGCTTCTTCCCGGCGTTGAGTTCGCCCGTCGCAATGAGGTTCAGCATCTCCTCGCCGCGTCCGCCCTTCTCCATCTGGCGTACGCAATGCGGCAGCCACTTCACCGTGAGCATCCGGAACTGTTCGCCCCAGAACCCACCCACCTTCACCGCCGTCTGCGGAAGTGGACGCAACACCCGCGAATCCGCCCGAACCGGCACCGTCGCGAGGGCCAATGCAAAAGTCAGCACACCAAGCCATTTTACACTTTTCATTGCAACTCCCTCACCAATCAAGTCGTAAAACGAAGCGCACCAAGCCACTTTGACGTCCGACCCCGTGTCACAGAGCACTCTCGGAATCGAACGTCAACGTGTTCATGGCGCGCCCTATCCAACGTTTATCGGAAGAACAGCACCGTACCGCCCAGCACATAGACGCCGTCGCCCCTGACCTCCAACACGCGGCCATCCCTCTTCGTCCTCTCGGTCCGCTCAAAATCCAGGTAGGGAGGCGGCGTGGCGGGATCCCAGGCGATGATCTGCGAACGGGTGAGCGCGCGTCCGTGGAGCTCCACGTACAACTTGGCATTGCCGTTTTCTTCATTGCCGGCAGGATAAGTCACCACCTTCGCCCCATTCTGGAACGAGGAGGTACCGGTAAACACGCCAGGGAAGGCAGAGAGGTCAAGCGTTACACCATCTGCCAGCGTCACGCCATAGTAGTACGCAGTATGCGGCTTGAACACCTTGTTCACCGTCATCGCGGCGGTTCCTCCGTTGTAATCAGCCGAATAGAGGCCTTCATAGCTTCCCACCGTGAACGGCACGGCAATGCCCAGGGCGCAATTGACGCGGAAGGTGGTGTTGGGAGCATTGACCGCCGTCTTGTCCACTTGCAACGTACCGCCGCTCGTAAGGTCGATCGTGCCCTCGGTGACCGTGACGTTGTAGAACCAGAAGTTCTTGCTCACCCCGATGGGAACCGTGAGGGTGTGTCCAGCCAGGTCCAACGTGGCGGCGGTATAACCGCCATTGATAAGCCCGTAGCTACAGGTCGGCTTGAATGTCGAATCCGCCGTCAGGCGCACATTGGAAATCTGCGCATACCCCGAACCGACATCGGCCACCGTGTTCTGCAGGGTACCGCCGGCGAGTACGTAATTGTAGTTCTGGAGGTCGTACTTGCCGTTCATTTCCAGGATGCCATCCGGTTCCACCGTGATTTCGCCGCCGTTAGCGCCCATGCACGTGTTGTTGCCAACCTTGTACACGCCTGCGGAGATCTTCGTGCCACCGGTATAGGACTGCCCCGCCTTGTTGGCGGTGAGCGTACCTGCACCAGCCTTCACGAACCGCACATTGCTGGTGATGGTGACATTGTTGTTGGCGATGGACTGCCCTTCCGGCACATCGACGATCAGCTCACCGCCGCTGAACCACTTGGTCTGCAGATACTTCACTACCGCGCGGCGATCAGCGTCGGAAAGGACGGTGTTGAAGCAGATGAGCTCGGAGAGCTGGCGTCCGCCCGAACGATAGACAGTGGCACCGTTGTAGCTGCTTGTGCAGTTGCGGTCGGTGGTGAGCCGATCGGAAATGGCGTTGACATTCATCGTCGCCGAATACACGCAGAACTTGTCGTCCGGCGGAATGGCGCCGTTGATGTCGACCCCCGAGAGTCCATTCCACATCGAGGCGTATTTATGGTAGGATCCGTTACCGTACTGGCCGGCCGCACCGCGGTGGAAGTTGTAGTTGGCGCTATCGCCCAGGAAGAACGCCCCTTCGCCCTTGGCGATCTGCATCACCCAGAACACCGTGCGCAGATTGTTGAAACTGTTGTACGTCATATCGATGCCACTGCCGATTCCGCCGAAGTCGACCGTCGGGATGCTGTATTCCGTAGCCTTGTAGGTCGGCGCCGAGGTGGCGGAGGCGACCACATGCTTCGCGTCCTTCGAGGTCCACCGCATGACCCTACCGGCACCATCGATCGTCATGGTCGACTTGTCGAGCGCATCCAGCCAGAGGCAGGCATCCTGGAGCACGGCCGGCGACTCCGCCGGTTCCGCCGCCACAAAGGTACTGTCGGTCACCGTGAACGGCACCGCGCCGCCGATGAGTGCCGAGGGCAATTTGAGGTGGTTGCCCTTGAGGTCGATGACGGTACTCGGCGGAAGCGTGAAGTCGAAGCCATCCGTGAAGTCGTA
The DNA here is from genome assembly GCA_045641465.1 of Kiritimatiellia bacterium. GTDB lineage: Bacteria > Verrucomicrobiota > Kiritimatiellia > RFP12 > UBA1067 > RUG572. Next base: position 2,861 of record JAZUGW010000114.1, read on the forward strand.
GAGCGCCGTACCCTTGGGAAGCTCCAGCTTGGTGAGCACGAACTTGGCCGGGGTCACGCCCATCGTCTTGATGGCATTGAACTCCTCGAAGGACGAGAAGTGCACGTCGATCTTGTCGGTAATGCCCTCGGTCCATTCGCCGCCATAGGGTTCGCCATTGCTCTGGAAGTACTGCCAGCATTCGTTGATGAGATCGAAAACGGCCCACGTCGGCGCCGCGATGACATAGAGTCCGTCTTCCCGCGCCTGCAACCGGAAATCGCCGAAGTTCTCGCCGCTGCCAATGAAGTCCGCGACATTGGGGATGGCAGACCACGACACCAGCTTCTGCTCGTCGTAGACCTCGCGCGCACCCAGCTCGACCTTCACCGACGTTCCCGTATAGAACGTGGTCGTGGCGGCGTCGAAGGTACTCGTGAAGAGCGAGAGATCAAGACACGTGTAAAGCGAATTCGCCGTGCCCAATTCAACGTTCGGGTGTGTAGTCTTAGAACCTGAGGCCGTGTTGATGTTCGGCGCATAGGTGTCGTACACCGTATACACGGGACGCGAATCCCAGGCGTTGCAGAACGTACCCGTTGCGGTGAAAACCAGATTGCTGATCGTCATCGCCTGATCATGCAGCTGAAGCTGTCCTCTCACTTCCAGCGTGCAGCCCGTGGCCGACGGGCGATTGTTGTACGACTCCATCGTACAGCCCTCGTCGATCACGATGCGCCCCTTGCCCGAGTAGCTCATGTTGCCGAAGTAGATATACGTGCCGCCGTAGTGCACGGTGTGGCCATTCATCGTCATGGTGTTGGCGCCATGGTTCCACCACGACATGCCGAAAGACTGGGTGCCGCTGATGGTCGTATCCGATCCGAGCGTGACATTGTAGATATAGCCGTAACTGCCCGCCTGCCAAGGGCTACTCGCCCCGGCGGTGTTGATCAACGCACCCTTGCCATCGTAGCCGTTGCCGTTGAGGATGAAATGGTAGTCCCAATAGGTACGACCATTCTCGTCGTAGGTGCCTCCGTCGTCCACCTGGATCGTCGAATACTGCGCACCGCAGTTTTCGCGCGCGGAGACGTTCGACTTGCGCAGCAAACCTTCCTTGACCACGGTCGACACATACCCCCAGGGCGAACCATAGCCCTTGTTTTCCTTGTTCATCAGCAACGTGCCCTTGCCGGTCTTCCAGAACTGGAGCGCCTGGCCGCCGCCGAGCAGCACCGTATCGTTGGTAACAGTTTTGCCTTCCGGCACCTTCACTTCGAGGACGCCGGTCGTGGCGGCGTTGCTAGTCTTGTAGAGCTTCACGTTGTCGACAAGGACGACACCGCCAGTACCGATCTTCAACGTGTGCGTGCCGACGCCCAAATTGACGGTGAAGGATCTCGTCACGAACGTCCACCCGAGGTCGCCCTGATTGAAGACGTTTTGATCGTCGAATCCGGCGTAGGCGGAATAGTTGGTCCACCAGCCATTGGAACTGCGTGAGCAAACGTCGAATTGGAGCTGGTAGTTTCCGGGCTGGACGATCGTGAATTCACGATAGATGTAACCACCGGCGATTCTGCACAAGTTCGAACCGTTGCGCACATACCAACCGTCATTGACTTCGTTTCTGATGAGCCCCACCGTGCCGCTGATCTTCCAGCCATTGGGGGTCATGTCCACCCTCGCGCCATCCGCGACCGCATTCGCCTGGAAGTCGCCGTTGGCGATCATGTTGCCGTCGGAGGTGATGCCACCCTCGCCGGAAAGCGAACCCGTGGTGAAATGCTTGCCGTTAATGTCGATCGAGTTGCCGCCGAGCGAATAGTCGTAGGCGGTCCAATCGGTATCGGCCGACAGCGTGATGTTCGCCTCAAGTTCGAGTCCCTTCGCCTTCGCGACATCCTCGGAAACCGTCTTCAGGCCCTGGTATTCGGCATCGGAGGAGAAGAGGATGGTGATGTTGTTGTTCATGCCGCCTTCGGGCGCGGCCACCGGACCCTTCCCGGAGGAGAGATAGTTGAACCCGCCGTTGGCATACCGCGCATAGACGGCCACAGCCGTGTCGAACACCGCCGTCAGGGTGATGTCCTGGGCGGTGCCGATGGTGATTTCCGGCGACGTAACCGTACCCGAAGAGATGAACTGCGTGTCACCCTCCCACCGGCAGAAGGTGTAGCCCGCAGCCGGCGTCGCCGTCAGGCGAAGACCGGCAGACCACGGAACCGTCACCGTGCCCGTTCCCACGCCAGCCGCACCGTTCACACTCACCGTACCATTCGCGCTGGTGAGGTTGAGCGTGTGGGTGATGCCGGAATCCGCCGGAATCGGCAACACATCCGGACCCAACTTTGCGCTGGTGGTGAGCTGCTCGGCGGTGAGCACCGTCTTCCAGATGCGCATTTCATCGTAGGTGGCGTCCGCATCGGAGTCGCCATACTGGGAGCGGCCCAAACAGTTCCAGGCATACCCCGCGATCACCTTCGCATCCCAGGCCTGACTCGTCGTGCCGCTGCCGGAATTCAATATTGCACCGGTCGTCACGTCGCGCTTCGCCCAGGCGAGCGTGGCCTTACCGTCAGCATTGGGCGTGATGGTCATCGAAATGTGGAACGGCACGTTGAGCGAGTAGGGCCTCATCGAGTTTTCGACCCGGAGGATCGAGGTCGCCCCGGTCTTAATCTCCACGCATTCCGTGTTGGCGTCCGTAGCCATGGTCCAGGCCATCAACAGGTTGTTGTCCGTGTTGGAACCGAAATCGAAGATACGCGACCAGTTCTTCACCGAATGCTGGGTCGCCCAGACTTCAATCGTGAGCGGCGAAGTTTCGGCGGGCACGATGCCGGCACCGAGCTTGATGTAGGCGGTGTCCTTCGCGGTACCCGCCACCCGCGCCGCAGTAGGAGATGAGGCGTTGTTGAAGGAAACCGCACCGAACGTCGTCGCGGTGATGCCGCCGATCGGGTCGTTGTAGTTGCCGTTGAAGCTCCAACGGTGCAGCAGATCCTCAGGCGAACAATCCGCGGCGCCCAAGCCTTGCAAGGCAGTCGAAACCACCGCTACCGACAGTAATCTTCCGAAATACTTTGTTATATCCATTGTCCTCTCCTTTTAAGGCTAAATGGATTATAGCACAAGCACCCGTGTGATGTCTAGCCTAGAGTTCAACCAGGACACCTAGTACATAATACTCAAATCTAGCAATCCAGACCGTAGGGGTCTGTCCCCACGTCTCAGGACGGCCGCAGCGAGACCACGGTTCGGGACCGGTCCCACGCTGAAATCTCGCCGTCCCAGAAACTATCCCGACCACTGGGGTCTGTCCCCACGACGCCCATCTCCGAACAATCGAACAATCCAGACCGTAGGGGTCTGTCCCCACGCCGCAGGACGGCCGTTGCGAGACTATGGTTCGGGACCGGTCCCACGCCGAAATCTCGCCGTCCCAGAAACCATCCCAACCACCAGGGTCTGTCCCCACGACGC
>JAZUGW010000115.1:0-58113 GCA_045641465.1 Kiritimatiellia bacterium
CCATCCCGATCTGCAGAAGGTCACGATCGAACCCAACTCGCGCTACGGCGCGGTGGCGTTTCGAATCGATTCGCAGAAACTCGGTAACGTGACATTCAGCAAGACGCTGTCGCTGATTGAGAGGCCGCCGAAGTTGTATTGGTCGGTCAAGCTGTTGTTGCCAACGACACGAGGGCAGGCCACGAATTTTTCATTCAGTGTGCGTTTCACATTTTACGATGAACGCGGTGCTCCGCTCGACGGGTCGCCGCTGCTGTCGGTCAAACGTTCTTCGGGGCCGAATAGGGTTGTGGATGTGCCCCTGGGAGCAACGCGGGCGACGATGACGGTGGCATGTCCGTGCGAGGGCACCTATGATCTCGCGGTTCCGTATTTCCGGTCCGAGCCGGATGAGAGGAGACTGAAATGACGGTGGAAGAGGAAATCCGCGCATTGGGCAAGAAGGCGCGGGCTGCGGCGCATGCTTTGCGGACGCTCGATACGCGTGCGAAGAATGCCGCGTTGCTGGCGATTGCGGAGGCCTTGGAAGGGGATCGCGCCGCCATCGATACGGCGAACGCCGAAGACGTGGCGGCGGCGAAGGCTGCGGGCCTTGCGCCGGCGATGGTGGATCGTCTGACGCTCACGCCGACGCGCTTTGCGTCGATGGTGGCGGGTGTGCGGACGGTGGCGGAACTGCCGGACCCCGTGGGCGAGACGCTGCTGGAACGCGATCGTCCAAGTGGCATCCACATCACGAAAGTGCGTGAACCGCTCGGGGTTGTGGCGGTGGTGTTCGAGTCGCGTCCGAACGTGTTCGTCGATACGGCGGCGCTCTGTTTCAAGACGTCGAACGCGATCATCCTGCGCGGCGGCAAGGAGGCCTTGCGGTCGAACCAGGCCCTTGCCAAGGCGGTGCAGAAAGGTCTTGCACGCTGGTGCGGAACGGCGCGTCCGCTTGCGCTGTTGGATGCGATCCAGCTCGTTGAAACGACGGACCACGAGGGCGTGCGGGCGCTTGTGCGGATACCGGAATACGTGGATGTGGCGATTCCGCGCGGCGGCGAGCGTCTGATCCGTGCGATGTGCGAGGCGGCGCTTGTGCCGGTGTTGAAGCACTACAAGGGCGTGTGCCACATCTATGTGGACGAAGACGCCGATCTCGAGATGGCGCTCAAGATCCTCGACAACGCGAAGACGCAGCGTCCGGGCGTGTGCAACGCCGCCGAATGTCTGCTCGTCAATGCGCGTGCGGCTGCGGCATTCATGCCGAAGGTCGAGGCGTGGGCGGCCGAAAAGGGCGTGACGCTGCATGAACAGGATGTCGACTGGGGGCGCGAATTCCTGTCGCTCGATTTGAACGTGGGCGTGGTGATGGATGTCGACGAGGCGATTGCGCACATCAACGCCTACGGGTCGCACCATTCCGACGCGATCGTGACGCGCGATGCGGAACGCGCCGAGAAGTTTCTGCGGCTCGTCGATTCCGCCGCCGTCTACCACAACGCGTCGACGCGGTTCACCGATGGCGGCGAGTTTGGCATGGGGGCGGAGATCGGCATCTCCACCGACAAACTTCACGCGCGCGGTCCCATGGCGCTGGAAGAGCTCACGAGCTACAAATATCGCATTACCGGCAACGGCGCGATTCGATGAATTCTTCGGGCCGGTAGGTCTTGCTTTCCGTGTGAAAGGTGGACGGTACGCCCGTCTATGAACTGCCGCTCCCCGAGGCAGACGGCCGTCGCCGCTACAAGGTGGGAACGATCGAGTTCAAAACATTGCCTCTTGCAATCAAAAACGCAATGTGATATAATGGTTCTCAGTTTGAATCTATGGAAGGGTGAAAGAGGGACGAATGAAAGCAGCGAAAACGAAAGAAAAGAAGGATCCGAGAATCACGCCGGAAGATCAGAAGAAGATCGCCGCCTACGAGAAGAAGCTGTCGGACTATATGCGACCGTCGGTGACGGCCGACATCATTGCCGTTCGTCCCGCCTTTGGAGAACTGCGTTCGGACCAGTGGCGCGAGAATCCGAAGTTTTCGCTTGAAATCCTGTTCATCAAGCGCGGCCGTTGGCCTTATGAAGATTCGTGGGCGCTTCCCGGAGGTTTCATTCAGGGGAAAAAACAGGAGACCGTGGAGGAAGGTGCCTTGCGTGAACTCAAGGAGGAAACGCAGCTCGTACCGCATGAGTTTATCCCTGTGGGTGTTTTCTCCGAATGGGGTCGCGATATGCGGACATGGGTGATTTCCAATGCGTTTATCACGTTCCATAAGCGTGATGAAGGAAAGGACGTGAAGGGCGGCGACGATGCCAAGGAGGCACGTTGGTTGCGCCTCGTGGAGCCCAAGTTCAAGAATGGCTCATTTGAGCTGCCGTTCTATGACTTGGTGGGAACGGAGGCGGAGGCCCAGAAAAAAGTACGCGCGCTCTTTACGATTCGCGGCAAGTACCGTGAGGATGGATTCGGCGGCTATGTGGTGACTTCTGTTGAAAAGAACCCGCTGGCCTTCGACCACGGGCGCATCGTGGCGACGGCGTTCATGCGCCTTCTTTCGCTTGACCTGTTGAAGCTCGTCTTTTTCTTTTTGCCGGAAAAGTTCACGCTCTCGAACTATATCAACGTCTACCAGTATCTGACGGGGAATTCGATCGAACAAGTCAACATTCCGAATTTCCGCCGTCAGCTTACGGAGAAGAAGGATCCGCTTCTGGAAGTGTGCGCCGGCGAATTCGAACCGGAGGGATGCGGTCACGCAACGGCGAAACTGTACCGTCGGCGGAAGTAGGTAAATAAGACGGATGTGCCGAATTCCGGTTGGTCGGTTGCATCCCTCCAGGCGGCCCTTTGGGCGTTCAACACCACGACGACCTTCGAAGAGGGTCTTATCGCGGCGGTGAATCTCGGCGGCGACTCGGATTCGATCGGTGCCATTTTCGGTCAGATCGCCGGCGCCTATTATGGTTTTGAGGCGATTCCTGAACGTTGGGTGAAGGCGGTGAAAACCTGGGAAAAGGTTGACACGCTCATCGAAAAATTCATTGCCGCTTTAGAGAAGTAGGCGAAGGGATTGCGTCCTCCCCGATAAGAAAACAGGACGGGGCCATCACCTTGTGATTGACGGCGGGTAGCGTGGGATTATATAATATTCGTAAGTTGATACTGATGCTAGTTTTGGAAAGGATGGTACGTGATGAAAATTTCTGGATGTGGTGATTGGTTTCCCGCCTGTTTGGGGACTGTCCCTTGTGACGCGGCATTGTGGCGGCGTCTCTTGGGGGCTTTCCTCTGCGCTTTCACAGCCGGCACGCTGTCGGCGGGCGAGTTGCGCATCATGCCGATGGGCGATTCGATTACCTATGGATCGCACTCGGCCGCTACGGCCGGCTATCGTGGGCCGCTCTATACGCTGCTTACGGAAGCGGGCTATACGAATTTCAAATTTGTGGGCACTGCCACGGATACGCCCGGTACGCTTCCTTCGGACCAGCAGCATCACGAAGGGCACAGCGGATGGGTGATCCAGAAAGACAACGGAAAGGGCATGTACGAATATCTGCCCACCTCGTTCAGTACGATTCTCGGTCCGCATGTGATTCTGCTCCATCTTGGCACGAACGATGCGCCTACGCCCTCCACATTCCCGGATGCTGTGAATCGCCTTGACCAGTTGCTCGATCGCATCAGCGCGCTGCAACCTTCGGCGCACATCATTCTCACGTCACTCCTCGAGCGCACGGACAACGCCTCCTACAATACGAGCATCGTCACGTATTACAATCCCTATCTGCCGAGTATCGCCGCCGCGCACGCGGCGCGTGGACAGAAGGTGCATTTCTACGACATGCGTCCGAAAGTGAACGCGGCGACGGAACTCGACGACGGTCTTCATCCGAATGCGGCCGGTTATGCCCACATGGCCGAAGGATGGCTTGAAGCGATCTCCGCGCTCGTCGCGCCGGCAGCCGACTATCCGGATGTTGCACCGGCCGTGGTGAGCAATACGGTTTCCTGTACGACGACGACCGGTACGGCGACTCTGCGTTTCAATACGCCGCTCGCCGCCGCTTCGGCGAACGAGTTGGCGCACTATGCGGTGGCGCCGGAGGGACGCGTGGCCTCGGCCGAGCTTTCGCCGGATGCACGCACGGTGACGTTGTCCCTCGAAGGGCTTGTGAACGGCGGGGCGCACACGCTCACCGTGGAAGGTCTTGCGAACGAATCGTCGTCCGCCACGCTCGCCGCCACCGAAATCGCATTCGAGGCCACGCTCCAGCCGGGTGCCGCCGGGAAGGTGGACGAACTTTCGAAGTATGAGCTCGTCTATGATCTCAACATCCTTCCGCGCGCGGCCGTGTACGATACGAATACGGTCATCTACGCCGTCGACAACCACACGAAGGTGGGCAAGTTTTCGCGCATCGCCTACTACCTTGAATTGCAGAAGCCAAACGCGCCGCTTCAATATGTGTGGGTGTCGATGGATGCATTCACGGACGACGCCGGTAAGATCGCGCTTCCCACGCGCGCAAGCGGCGCCGTGTTCCAGCAGCTCGTTTCCAATCTGAAGGTGTACAGCAACGTGGCGGGCGTGCCCACGGGCGCGCGTACCGAAGGCAACATCGAGTTCTGGCCCTATAACTACACCGCCGCACGGAAGCTGAAACTCGACCAGGCAACGGATGGCGATTTCGATTCGGACGACACCAACACGGGCATCGACAACTTTGGCTCGATGCAGGTGCATGACCGCGCCACGGGCACGACGCTTTTCGCCTACAACCTCTGGGGCGGACGGAACGGCAACAACGGCGCGCAGGATCTCGGCATCGGGAACTGTCCGACCGCTGGGAAGCGCGACTGGACGCGCGCCGAGAATTCGGCCAGCTATTCGCTTCGTCACCTGCAGGTGTACGTGATGCCCGATGTGGCCGACCGCACGCCGCCCACGCTCGATACCGCCGTGTGCGGTGCGGATGGGCGCACGATCGTGCTCACCTTCTCGAAGCCGGTCGCGGCAAAGGGCCTTGACGGCTGCTTTGCGCTCTCGGACGGTTCGCGGATCGACCGCGTCACGCGCCGCGCCGACAATCCGCGCGTCGTCGAACTTTCGCTCGGCGCGTTCGCGCAGCTGGAGGGACTTACCGTCACGGTGACGGGTCTTCACGATGCGGCGCCGTGCGCGAACGCGATGCCGCAAACGACGAGGGCGGTTTCGGCGATCGAACTGCCCGCCGCCATCACGCGCCAGGTCAATGCGTCGCTTACTGCGGGCTATCAGCTCGTCTACACGCTCGAGTTCTCCTCGCCGGTGAACCAGGGCTGGACGGCGAATAACGCGGGCAAGGAAATCTACACGGTGGACCGTACGCCCCTCAAGAAGGGGTTCGACCGCGTGGCGTACTTCTACGAGCTTGAAAAGGCCGACGGCACGCACCAGTATGTGTGGACCTCCATGAAAGCCTTCACGGACAACGAGGACTACATCGGCGTGCCGCTCAAGAAATTCGGCAAGTTGTGGGACGTGCGCGTGGAGGATCTGGAAATCGCCTCGAACGTTTCCGGCGTTTCCACCGGCACGGGTTTCAACGGCGCCATCGAATTCGGCTACGGCGGCTTCTCCGCGCCGGCCAACAGCGGGTATGCGGGCGCGAGCAGTTCGGCCTACGATTTCGACGACTCGCTTCAGTCGAGCAACGACTATGGCTGCATGCAGGTGCATAACCTCGATGCGAAGCAGGTGGTGTGGGACTTCGGCCGGTGGGGCCGCACGGGTTCCTATTTCGAGTACGGCATCGGTACGAACCGCGCAGGTGGCGAGCCCGACTACACGTTCACGGAAAACGGGCACCTCTATCGGAAGATGACGCTGCATGTGCTCGTGCGCTCGACGACTGTTTCCCCGCAGATGCCCGCGCGCATTTCGGCGAACGTACCCGAAGCGGCGGACTACCAGCTCGTCTACCAGCTCGACCTGCCCGTGAAGGGGTATTTCTCGAACGCGGCCAGCAACGCGCTCATCACGGCGGTGAACCGTGCGGCGGGAACGGCGGCCTTCGACCGTCAGGCCTATTTCCTCGAACTCGTACCTGCGAACAATCGCGCCGTCACGAACTGGGTGTGGACCTCCTTCGACGCCGTCACGACCGATCCCACGAAGCTCACGATTCCGTCGAGTTCGTCCGCAACCTGGACCTTCTGGCAGAAGGTCGATCATATGAATGTGTTTTCGAATGTGAGTTCGATCCAAACGGGCACGGACATCGGTACGGGCAATATCGAATTCCATAACAAGAATTTCGCGGGCACGAACCAGCTCGATATTCCCGGCGCGAGCGCGAGTGCCTACGACTTCGGCGACTCCTATTCGTCGGGCGGCGATCATGCCTGCATGCAGGTGCACAACTATGGTGCGAAGCAGACCATCTGGGCGATCAACAAGTTCTATCGCACGGGCGCGAGCGACTACCTTTGCCTTGGCATCGGGAACCGTCCGGGCGCGACGGATACGGACTGGCTCAACGCGAACAATGCGCGTGACTATGCCGAGCGGCGGCTCTTCGTCCTGGCGCGTCCGAAGGCGCAGGCGGTTCTACCCGCGCTCACGGCGCGGCGCGTGATCGCAAGCGCCGCGCGCGACAGGCTGTGCGTCTCGTTTGGCGAAACGCTGCCAGGCGACGTTTCGGCGCTCGCGTCAAGTGCCGTTCTTTCGGCGGCGGATGTCGCGCTTGTGAAGGCCGAGCGTTCGCCTGCGGAAGGGCGTGACATGATCCTCACGTTCTCGAAACCGCTCGCGCCCGCCTCGGCCTACACGCTCACCCTCACGCTCAATGGCGCGGCGACAACGCTCGCATTTACGACGCCAGCCGCCGAGGATCCGGCCGTCCTTTCGACGGCGAACATTCCGGAACGCGACGCGTACGAACTCGTGTATGAACTCCCGATTCCGAACCAGGCGAAGTTCTCCCATTACGGCGCCGACTATCGTCGCGATGAAAGCCGCTTCACGCCGAGCCGTCCGTTCGACCGTGTGGCGTACTGTCTCGAACTTGCGAACGCGCGCACGAACGAATGGGTATGGGTGTCGTTCGATGCGGTGGAGAAGGACTTGACCAAGATCGGCCTCCCGTCGATCGAACGCGGCATCCTCACATGGGGGTACGTGGAGAACATGATGGTCTATGCCGGTACGAACCAGGGCGAACTGCCGTGCCAGACGGGATTCTTCCCGCGCGGCAACATCGAGTTCTGCGCGAGCAACTATGGGCAGGCTACCTATCTTGGGCTCGGGAATGCGAGCAAAACGTTGTTCGATTTCGACGACCTCTACAGCGATGATGGCAAGATCGCGGGTTGCGGGTCGATGCAGGTGCATAACCCGACTGTGGGCGAGACGGTGTTTTCGCTCTCGTCCTTCGGCAATGGACCGCAGTCTGCTGGCGGTGGTGTCAATGCTTTGCGCGACGTCTCGGTGGGCATCGGGACGGGGCCCTTGGTGAACAACTCCGTCGACTGGACCTATGCGAAAAACGCGGCGGGCTGGACGGTGAAGAACCTCTATGTGCTCGTGCGGTCGCAACCTGCGGGTGCGACGGGCGACTTCCTCGTCGAGCCGGAGGGGGGCGTATTGACGCAGGGGCGTCGGCGTACACTCACGCTCACAGCCTCGGCGCCGGCGGCGCTCTCGTACCAGTGGCGGCTCAACGGCGAGGCAATTCCCTTCGCCGATACCGCATGGCTCGACCTTGATTGGGCGACGGCGAAGACCGGCGTCTACGATGTGGTGGCGCGTTTGGCCGACGGTACGAGCGCCGTCTCGGCAGGCGGCTTCGTGCGCGTGGCGTTGCCGGAAACCCTCATCCTGGTTCGTTAGGTTGAAGTTGGCGGCGTGTGTGAGAGCCAGTCGGGTGCCGCGACGACTTGCGCCGTCAGGCCGTCCTGGACGATGGTGTCGCTCTCGTGGTCGGTGATGAGCACAAGATTCTTGCATCCGAGTTTCCGACCCGCACCGAAAAGCGACTTGAGTTCTCGCTTGCGTGTTTTTTCGCCTGCGATCGTATAGGCGACCTGAATGAGCCGAACGACCTTTCCGTATTTGACGAGACAGAAGTCGATGTCGTAGGATTGGTTCTTGTAATAGAAAATCTCGTTACTGTCGTCGACGCGCCGACGAAGGAGCTCGAGATAGACGATGTTTTCAAGTCGCCAGCCGAGTTCTTCTTCGGAACCGAGAATGCCTGTGAAGTAGGAGATGAATGCCGGATCGTTGATATAGAGCTTGTCGTTTCGGATACGCTCGGCGGGTTTCGTCGAATATTTGCGCACGCGTGAGACGAGATAGGACTCCTCAAGGTAGCCAAGGTAGGTCTGCATCGTGTGGGCGCTTGAGACACCCGTTTTGGCGGCGAGGGCGTCGTAGGCGATCTCACGGGCGAATTGCTGCATGAGAACGTATGCGGCGTCGATGAAGCGCTGGGCGTTTCGGACATTGTGCCGACCGAGGATGTCCTTGGAGAGAATTGAGTTGTAGAGGGCGGAAACATATCCGCGTGGATCCGGCATCGCGAATGTTTCCGGCAACCCGCCGTTGAAAAAATAGTGTCTCCAGTCTTCTTCAGTACGGTGTCCGATCCACTGGCAATATTCGGAGAATGAGAAGGGGTACACATTGATTGGAATGTGGCGTCCGGTCAGATGCGTCGCCAGTTCGCTTGTCAGCAATCGGGCATTTGAACCGGTAATGACGACATGGTTTCCAGCCCGGAGCAACCGATTGGCAAACAGATGCCATCCCTCGATGTTCTGGATTTCGTCAAAAAGGAAGTGGGTGACGTTTCCATAAACGGCTCGGACGGTCTTCAGAACATCGTCCAAATCATCCGCAGTGAGCTTGGCCAACATTTCATCATCGAAGTCAACATAGCCGAAAGGGACGCCGGAGTTCTTCATCGCCTGACGGCAAACGACAGACTTGCCAGAACGACGCATTCCCAGAACGGCTTGTGCGAACGGACTATTGGTGGTAACTCGCGACATCGGCGTTCGGTCGAGGACTTTTGCTGCCAGCAATCGTTCAAGTTCGATCTTCTGCTCTTGGATGATTTTTTCAAGGTTTCGCATGCTACTTGCTCCCAAACTGTGGAATGCCAAGATTATATCATTTCCGGTCGGCCAATTGCAATAACACATATGATTTATTGCAATAGCGTGTTTCCGACTGCAGAAATATCTCTGGCTGTAATTTTCTCACAAGTTCAAAAAGAACCAGTGGATGCCGCAGGGAGAGCGCACAGTCTCGAAAAGAAAGTGTACATTCGTATTTACAAAGTAGGGTCAATGCGATAGAATGTTTCCATTGAATTTATGAACCGAACTTTGAGGTAAGGTATGAACGGATGTATGAGACGAATCATCTGGAGCGTGTGCGTGGGGGCGGCGTTGTCCGCTTCGGCGGTGACGCGTGCGTTTTCCTTGACCTGCGTGGGCGATTCGATTACGGAAGGCGGAGCGACGTTTACGACATACCGCATCCCGCTTGCCGAGCAATACGCGGCGAAGGGGTGGGAGGTTGTCTTCCGCGGCTCGCGCGCGACCGAAGCTTCGGGCACGCGGCTGCGGCACGAGGGCTATGGCGGCAACACGGCCGAACAGGTGGCGGCGAAGTTTGCGACGCATTTTGCGACGAATGTTTCCGATGTCGTGTTCATCCACTCGGGACACAACCATTTCGTCGACGAAGGTCCGATACCCGGCATCCTCGGGGCGTATCGGTCGATCGTCGAGACGGCGCGTGCGGCGAATCCGCGTGTGACGCTGCTCCTGGCGCGTCCGATCACATCGGGGAAGCTGCCTAAGTATTCCTACTTACCTCAATTGGGCGAGAGTGTGGCGGCGCTCGCCGCGGAACTCGATACGCCCGCCTCGCGGGCGCTCATCGTGGACGCGGCGGACGGGTTCGACTGGCACACGGATACGGTCGTCGACATGGTGCATCCGAATGCCGCGGGCGCGGCGAAGATCGCGCGCAAGATCGTGGGTGCGCTTGAGGCGTTCTTCGCCTCGCGCGAAGCCGTTTACACGGCGCCGAACGGCCTTCTCGTCGAGGCCGAGTCGTTCGCGCAGCCCGGGGGGTGGGCGAACGACACGCAGAGCGTCGAACGGATGGGTTCGCCCTATTTGCTCGCCCACGGACTCGGCGTGCCGGTGGCGGATGCGACGACGCGCGTGACGATCCCCGCGGCGGGCGCGTGGCGCGTGTGGGTGCGGACGCGCGACTGGACGCCCGACTGGTCCGGTGAAAAGCCCGGTCGTTTCCGCGTGACGGTGAACGGCGAGCAGCTGGCGCCGGTCTTCGGTACGACGCCGTCCGACTGGGGCTGGGTGGACGGCGGCACGGTGACGCTGCCGGCTGCGGCGGTGGAGTTGCGCCTCACCGACCTCACGGGTTTCGACGGCCGTTGCGACGCGCTTTATCTGACGCAAGACCTCGCGGCGTCGGCACCGCCTGAAGATCCTGTGGCGCTGGCCCGTTGGCGGGCACAGGCGCGCGGCGAGGCGGGGACGCCCGAAGCGACCACGCAGGCGGATCTGGTTGTCGTCGGTGGCGGCATTGCGGGAACCTGCGCGGCGATTGCCGCAGCGGAAAGCGGACTCTCCGTCGCGCTCGTGCAGGACCGGGCGATGCTGGGTGGTAATGCGAGCGGCGAGATCCGCGTGAAGACGCAAGGCGAGGTGCGCCATCGCATTGTGCAGGCCGTGGCGAACACGAAGGAGAATACGAACCCCTATGCACATGTGGACGACACGAATCGTCTGGCGTTCGTGAGCGGATTCACCAACATTGCGGTGTATACGGGTTGGCGTGCGTATGGGACGGTGACGAATGGTACACGTGAGATCGTGGGCGTGGATGCGCGGGATGTGGTGACGGGTGCGCGGCGGCGGTTTGTGGCGCCGCTCTATGTGGATGCGACAGGCGACGGCTGGCTGGGCTATTGGGCCGGTGCGGCGTGGCGGATGGGACGCGAGGCCAAGACCGAGTACAACGAGTCGCTTGCGCAGACGCTGGCCGATACGAGCACGATGGGCAACAGCGCGATGTGGACGAGCCGCGTGGCGGCGGGTGCGCGTACGTTCCCCGACGTGCCGTGGGCGCTGCCGGTGAGCGGCACGCGGAGCGCGACGAGCGGGTCATGGAAATGGGAGGCGGGGCTTGGTGTGGACGAAAACACGATCTGGAACGCCGAGATGTTGCGCGATCGTCTGCTGCGTGCCGTCTATGGAAGCTTCTGGCGGGCGAAGCAGAATGCGTCCAACGCGAACCGCGAGCTCGATTGGGTGCCGTTCAACGCGGGCAAGCGCGAGTCGCGCCGTATCTTGGGCGACTACGTGGTGCGGCAGGCGGATGTGGAGAAGGCCGTGTGGTTCGAAGATGCGATCGGCACGTCCACGTGGTCCATCGACCTTCACTTCTACGAGGACGCCTCCGGCTTCATCGCCGGCACGAAGCAGGTGAGCGTGCCGCGCTGGTACATGCCCTATCGCGCGCTCTGCTGCCGCGACGTGCCGAACCTGTTCCTGGCCGGCCGGTGCGCGAGCTTCACGCATGTGGCGATGGGATCGAGCCGCGTGATGAACACGGGCGGACAGATGGGCGTGGCCGTGGGCTACGCGGCGGGACTCTGCCGGAAGTACGGGTGTCGTCCACGCGACGTCTATCGCGATCCGGCGAAGACGGAGGAACTGCAGAAGCTCATCGGCGGCACATGGCCGCAGCGTCCCGACACCGGTTTGACGGGATATAGCAAAGCCCAGCTCACGAAGGTGATTGTGGACAATGTCGATGCGCAGGTTTCGGGCACGTGGACTTTGAGTTCGAGCGAGAGCGAACGCTATGGCGCGAACTACCTGCACAACGGCAAAGTTGCGAATGCGAATACGTGGGTGTGGTACAATGCCACGTTGCCCGAGGATGGCGTGTGGCGGCTCTTCCAGTATTGGAACGGCAATTCGAGCCGTTCGGAAGCGGTGCCGATCCATGTCGTGACGCTCGAAGGTACGGTGACGGTGTATGACGACATGACATCGCCTTCGGGCGGCTGGAAGCAGATCGGGTTGTGGCGGTTTGGATCGAATCCCGCCGCCACGGTGCGGACGGATGGCACGACCGGCTTTGTGATTGCAGACGCCTTTCAGTGGGTGCGTGTGGCGGGCGAGACGCTCGTCGACAATTCGGATTCCGAAGGTGTGGAGATTTCAGGCAAGTGGGTGACGAGTTCGTACAACGTCAACCGCTACGGTTCGAACTATCTGCATAGCGACAAGAAGGCGGGGGCGGACCTGTGGGTCAAGTATACGCCGAACCTCCCCACGGGTGGCGTCTATCAGGTAAAGGGGATCTGGAATTCGAGCGAGGAACGGGCGAAGCACGCCGTGTATGAAATCACACACGCGGACGGCGTGACGCGCGTGACGGCGGACCAGACGGTGAACTCTGGACAGTGGACGATTCTCGGCGCGTGGCGTTTCGAGGCGGGCCGGAAGGGGAGTGTGCGGATTCTGACGGAAGGGTCCGAAGGCGAGTGGGTGATCGCCGATGCGGTGCTGTTCTCGCCGCAACCCGACCTCACGGATCTCGACGGCAATGGATTGCCTGATGCGTGGGAGCGGGCGAATTTCCTCGTTCGCAACGGCGTCGATCCGGCCGCCGATCCCGATGGCGACGGCTACACGAACCGCGACGAGTGGTGGGCGGGAAGCGATCCCAACGACGCGCGAAGCGTCTTCCGCATCGATTCGGCGACGGTGGGAACCGCGCGTCGGATCACGCTCAGCTGGCCGAGCTGCGAAGGCCGCACCTATACGGTGTGGCGTGCGAACCGACTGGGCGATCCTTTCATGCTCTATCGCGACGGCATTGAAGCCACGCCGCCGGAAAATGAAATCACGCTCCCTTCCGATGACGCCGATTCCGCGTTCTACCGTATCGGGGTACGCTGATGGTGTCCGTTCGTGAACGGGTCTGTCGATGAGGCTGTGATCGGTCGTTCGCGGAGGTAACGGATGAGGACGGTGAACAAGGAATATGGGAGGCACGAGTCATGTCGTTGACGGCATGTGTAATAATCTTTATTGTCGCGGTCGTGCTCAATCTTGCATGGGTTATGATTGAGAAGCGCCTCGATGCCGAACCGTCGGTTCCTAATTATCGTCCAGACGAAGGTGTTGACGATGTATCGTTGAAAGCCGTTCCAGAAGTTCTGAAGAACTTTGGCGTAGCAGCATCCTCGGCTTGCACGATCGCAACGTCTCTACCGCAGGACGTCAAGTCGTTCTTTGAACGTTACGAGAGGTTGCTGCTTGAAGGTGTGATTGACCTGAATCGGTCGTACCTGGAAAGTCCCTACGGCGAAAACGAAGCATTCATTAAAATCGGATTGATGAGCGAGGAGGATGTCCTGCTCGTCAGGAAGTCCGATTCAGATGCAAACATCTACATTGTCGGAAGCGAGGATGGCGACTCGAAGGCTCCAGAACTTTTTGCAACATCGTTAACGAATCTGCTGGCCATTGCCTGGCATGACTACAATCGGTTGGAAGAGACGGTTCAATGATTTTTCTCCGTGGCTTCGTGACTCCGTGTGAACGCCGCAGGCCGAGAGGGAGGGCGCGGCGAAAAACGGCTCTTCGGGTATAAGTGTGGGTCTGTCTAGCAGCGGGACCTTCCCATTATGTACGCAGATGCCTTCGGCATACGCAGAATTTGGCGAAATCCGATCCGGCTACGACGCCCGCGCCAGAGGAAATTCCATGGCAGTTATTGACCATCCATTTTTGCGCGGGCTACGCCGGAATCGGATTTCGCCAAGATGTCCGTGTCGTCGTCTCCTTAGGAATCATGTGATCGATTCCACGCCCTGAAGGAACCAACCCTCCAGCGTTCAAACATGCCGAAAACCGTTTGTGGCGTAGCACTCGCCGCAAATGGGATTCTCCGTCTTGTCAATGAATTGCGATCGGGCGAGGGCGTTGTAGCCACAACGGTTTTCGGCAAATTCTGCGTATGCCGAAGGCATCTGCGTACTTCATAAAGCCTTGGAAGGCGAAAGACAACCCACACTTATGCCTGAAGAACCTGAAAAAATATGGCATGATCAAAATTCCAACTGCTGCGGGCAAGGCACACCGAGAACAGAAAACAGCGTGTCAGCATCGAAATGTGACAAGTTATTCGTTATTGCCATTTGCAGTTCTTCTCGGTAATCGGGTTGCACCCTTAAAAACTTGCGTTCGTAAAAATCATATTTCAAGTACGCCTTGAAATAGTTAAACACGCCGCGATTCTCAATACTCAGAGCCGCCTCCAAATATTCCTCCGCTTTTTTAATGCTTGCCATTGGAGTAAGGAATGCTTTCTTGCCCTTGAGAAGTGCTACAGCCGCATAAAAATAAGTTTCTGGGTTGTCGAAATTCTCTTCTATCGCTTCTTCAAATCTTTGGAGCGCCTTATCATATAGCTTTAGTTTCAAATAGCAGCTCGCTTGTGTGAACTTCGCCATGTTACACATTTCGGGATCATTCCCCGATCTGACGTCAGAATCCAGCGCACGGGCGAGTTTGTTCAGCTCGGGCGCAGTCCTTTCAATAATGCTATTGAAGCTCGAAATCACGACAGGGTTGCCGCAATATTCGCAAAATGAAGCAGACGGATCCAGCGCGTTTTGGCACCCCGAACACTTCAGATTAACAACTTTTACTGCCATAGCGAACCTCCTTTTTGTTTATTTTGACAAACGAATCTCCGCATCACGTCTGCGGACGAGATCAACGAAGCGTCCAACTGTAGACCGCAAGGTCTCCATATCACTCGAATCGGACAAATCTGCGATCCTGTCAATCTGCGACTCGATGTCGACCTCGATCTGTGCAACAGCTGGGACTGATGTTACTTCTGCGCCCCTAATCGCGTCATAGGCCCTCTCAATGATTTTCTTGCCTTCAGCACTCCCCATGTTGTCCCTGATAGCCGACAGGCGTTCAGCATTGAGTTTGACGAATCTGACATACCTCTTGTCACGCTTCTCGTTCGCAATTGAGCTACTCTCCGTCGCCATAAGCACTAGATACAACTTCAGGTATATGCCGGTGAAAATGAGGAACACAACAAGGGGTACAACAGGTGAATCACAATTGATTATCATCATTATCGCGCCAACAATAAGCGCGATAATGAAATAAATCGAAGCCACGGCAATCTTCGGATAGGCATAGACATGTCCGTTGGGCACAGCCTTAACCGAAAACACCGAGGCGACAACCAATGCATATGTGAGATGGATATACCCCCAACACACCCACCGGGATGCGCTTAAGTCATCAAACACATTAAAGTACAGAATATTGAAACCAAGAATGCTAATAGTCTGAAGTGCGATAGAGACGATACGGTTCATCTGTGATATTCCTTCTCTTCTTGTGCCGATTACTGTTTGCTCCCGCATTCAGGGCAGAACTTGCATCCACTTGGAAGTTCCTTGCCGCAGTTCACGCAAAAAGATTTTTTCACCTCGATCTTCGCCCCACATTCCGGGCAGAACTTGCACCCCTCCTGAACGGCTGCATGGCAGGCCGGACACTCGAATGTTGCCGTCTTCGCCTTGGGAGTGAAACGCGATGACGGTTGTTGCGGTCCCGTCGGCATTGGCTGCGGCGCAACTTGCTGGACAAAAGGAGCGAACACGGAACTTGCAACGGCTCCGAATGCCCCGCCAGCCGCCATGCCCATGCCCATACCGGCACCCATGCCTGCGGTTGCTCCCGCGGCGCCCTCGTTCCCCGCCATCGTCATCATGATGTCTCGGCCCTGAATGCGTTGCCAGTTCTGTCCCAGTATATCTATCTGCGTTTCGTCGCCATGCGCTGCTGCACCCGCAATTCCTTGCCTCTGGTACCAAGGATCGTCTTCCGGAATCTCCAAAGCCGAAACATAGAAATTCACCAGCTCAAGTCCGTATTCATCCAAAAGCTCCGCAACCTTCGGTTTCAGCTGCTCTGCGAACGAATCCAGCTCAATGAGCACGTTCAGGACATGCATGTCTGACATACTCGCGGCTTTTCCGATGAGCGTCTTGATCTTCTGCAGCATCGCCGAACGGAACTGCTGTTGTATCAGGGCGGGGGTCACGACCTGCGCATTGTTGCCGACGAACTTCAGAACAAACTTCTTCGAATCCCTCACTCGAATCGAGATGGCACCTCGCCCACAGATTTTGGTTTGGACTTTAAACTTCGGTTGGTAAATCTGGATGGGGGCGTCTGTCCCCCATTTGATCTCCATCAAGTCTGCCTTGTTGATGAAAAAGACCTTGCAACTGAACGAGCTGACTCCCCCAGAAAAGAATGAGCGAATCTTGTCGATAAAGGGATAGTTGTTAGTGGTCAGGGTAAACTTGCCACCACTAAAGGTCTCCTGAATCACGCCGTCACGAACAAACAAGGCCTCCTCGTTCTCCGCGACAATGAGTTGCGACCCTGTTCTGAAATCCTCTCCAGCAAATTTCCAATACAGAATATCCGCTGGACCATCATTTTTGATAACGCTATAAAGTTCGAGAGCCATTGCCTTCTTCCTTTTTGTTGTTACAAACCTCGGTGATGTTTCTTTTGAATCATTTGATTCACAATAACATTCTCATTGCGTTGATCCACCCTGCATTTATCATCCGCACCTTCCCCCTTCGGCAGCGGAACGTCACTCGAAGCAGATGCTTCTCCTTCCGCAGACGCTTTCGCCAAAATATCTTTTAGCCCAACGCCTACTGACGCTTCTTTGTAATCACTCAATGCACCTGTATCTGGAACAACGATTTGACGAGCACCACCTTCATGCTCAACGACATCCGTTCCGTTTGAATCCCTTACAGGGGCGACCTCACTGGCATACGCCTTTATCGGCTCTTCGACTTCGCGATGCGATACGACATCTGCTGACCTTTCCCCAATCACAGATCCATCTTCTGAATTTCTCGCGTACTCTGGCAAGGCAAACTTCTCTTTGGCAACATCTTCATTCACATTCCCTGCCACATCTACAACGCCCTGACGATTCAATTCATCGTCGGTTGTATAGTAAATGCTTTCCTCGTTGAACCGATGTTCTCCATCCTCTACCCTTGCCAATTCCGTCCCTCGATCTAACTCAACCTTATCCCAGCCCTTGCCAGACGATATAGTGTCCATCGTTTCTTCATAAGACTTACCGTTGTCTCGCAAATCATCATACATCTCATTTGCGACATTAGCCTCTCGATAGACCTCGTCCGTGACTTCTGTAGACGGTTCAATAAGAGATTCAAATTTCCCATTCTCATCTTCCCCATTTCCCTTGGACTCGGCCTCTTGCTCCGCATCCTGTTCGGCAGTCTCCTCGGCGGCCTTCGCTTCATCCTCTGCAGCCCGTTCGGCCTCCGCTTCAGCAGACCGCTCCTCGACTTCGGCCTCTTGCTCCGCCCCCTGCTCGGCAGTATCCTCTGCGGCCTTCGCTTCATCCTCTGCAGCCCGTTCGGCCTCCGCTTCAGCAGACCGCTCCTCGACTTCGTCCTCTTGCTCCACACCCTGCTCGGCAGTATCCTCTGCGGCCTTCGCTTCATCCTCTGCAGCCCGTTCGGCCTCCACTTCAGCAGACCGATCCTCGACTTCGGCCTCTTGCTCCGCCCCCTGTTCGGATAACTCCTCGGCAGCTTTCGCTTCTTCCTCTGCGGCTTGCTCGACTTCCGCTTCTGCCGCTTGTTCCTCAGCTTCGGCCTCTTGCTCCACATCATCAACCGACAGATTTTCAGAAGATTCTTCTTCGTTTTCGCCAATTGAGTCCGCGGAATCCTCTGGTAGCGTCTCGTCTGAAATCATTTCACTTTCGCCCGAGTCTTCGGCGGTTGACTCGCTTGAGTCACCCTCTGAATCCTCTGCCAACTCACTCGGCAATGGTTCTGACGATTCGGACATAGGATCTTCCACATCCGCGCTCGAAACCTCGTCTTCAAGCTCATCTTCATTGAGGTCAACGCCGCCGTCCTCGCCCGAATCGGCTCCGTCATCCGGCGGAGAATCCGCCAAAGCGTCAGACTCGCCCGATCCCGAATCGTCGTCAGGCGGCAATTCTTCAATCGCATCGGTGGATTCGTCAGAACCAACACAGTCGCCGTCATCTGCCTCACACTCGGACGACGTGTCTTCGGGGATGGCCTCAGCCATGTCCTCGCTAACCAAATCATCGAAATCCCTCGTGGAATCAGGCGAATCGGAGGACAGGTCAACCGCAGTATCCTCTGCAGGGGAATCGTCCCCTGTGTCGAACGATGCATCAGCGCCGCTATCTCCAAATTCGTCGTCCATTATTTCTTCAGTGCTTTAAGTGTTTTGTGGATCGTCGCATCGTCCAACTTGATTTTCGTCCCAAACTTGACGTTCCGCAAAAAATGCATCCGTACGCAATGAACGAGCTCCTTGTTCATCGGTTCATCGTTAAGTTCTTGCGGTACCAGTCTATCAATGCGCGAATAGATGCTCTTAAGCACCTCAAAGTCAGACGAACTCTCGTCGAAGTGCCGCTTGAAGATTCTTTTGGCAATCTCTCGCGCCAAGTTCCGCCGCATAAAATCGCATTTCGCCGAGCATGCGGCGACGCAAGCACATTCCGGGTAAGGTTTCAGTTGTTCAAGTTTGTCGTTCCAATATGTCGAAGCGTCCCTAATACCCTCATCTGTCAGAGATATACTAATGTCATTCGCTGCTCGATAATCCTCAGTAACGACCTCTTCGGGTTCTTCAAGCTTATCAAAGAACAACATGGCCTCACCCGGCTTAAGTCGGGCCAACCTATCCTTTTGATTCTCGGTCATGTTGGTCGAATCAGAAAGGATCTCCTTGTCTTCTCGTTCAACTAATCGAAACGCGAGCTTGATGTTTGTCAATGCAACGACATCCGTTCCAACCTTACGCGGTGACTGATCTGCAATGACTAGCCCAACGCCGTAGGAACGTATCTCCGCCAACATACGTTTGACAAGCCCCTTTGCTATTGCACTCGGGTCCGCCGCACCTTCTCCAGCCTTGCCGTCAGAATCCAAAAGGACATGCGCCTCTTCAAGCAGAATCACATTCCGCAACTTCCCCTCGCCCAAGAAATTCCGGTTGACATAGGAAAGAATGCTCAGCAACAACAATGCGATAATAAGCGACTTCTGCTCCGCATTTTCAATCGCAGCCAACTCAATCACCGTCGGCTTCGCAAGCAAGTCCTTGATCGGAATCGAACCGTAGTTGTCAAACAGTCGAACAAGGCTTTGAAGCCGAACAATACCCGCTCGCCCAATGTTTTTTGCATCTCCAGTATAACCGATGGACTCAAACGTTCTCTTGAAGCATCTTACAAAATCCTGTATGTTGAAAACCTTGCCTTTATCTGCCGTCGTATAATTTTCAAGCCATCGAAAATCCGAATAACAATTGTCTATCGTCTCCTCGAAGATTTTGTCTAATGGTGTTGACATTGTCACCGCTGCGGCAAATGCTGTTTTCAACACCGACTTATAGCTCTCGAGCGTCACATTTTCCGGCGGCACAAAAGGATTGAAAACAAACGGGGAGATGAAGTTCTTGCCTGGCGTGAACACCTGCAAATCGGGAATGCTCTGCACAAGCGCACGATACTCGTTTTTCGCCGGCTCGATCACCAAAAACGGGATTTTGTGATCCTTCCAAAGACGATCCAACAAACTCACCGAAAACGTTGTCTTTCCCGATCCGGGAGTCCCGACAACCAGCATATGCTTCGTCAAGTCCTTCAGAAAGAAACCTATCGTATCAGACCCGGACGAACTGCGCAATTTGCCGACAGTAATATCACCACCGTTGATTATATTACTTGAATACGTCTTACTTGCCTTGTCTGAGGTATTGACCTTCAGCCCGGCCGCGACACGCGAACTTCCGATCGGCAATCGGAAAAACTCACTCGCTTCCTCTCCGGTAATGATATAGGGAAGCCTTTTGAAATTCGCATACGGATTGTTCTCAATTCGCCAAAGTGGACTTCTTTCTGTGTTAGTTACAATCTCCTGCAACACCCAAGGCAAAGAATAAAATGCATCCGAAATTGATATTTGCTCTTGCGACAAGGATACGAATTTAAGTGCCGCCTCCCTTCCGGGGACACTATTAATCTGCCCATAGACCCTACTGGAAATGCTGTTGACCGCATCCTTTCCGCCCACAACTAATATGTTAAATGAAAAGAGGGAAGAGGCCTTATGTTCAGAATAATACTTGTATGTTTCCGCATGCTTTTCGGCAAGAGCAAATCCGACATTCCCCATCACCTTGTCATGGAGGCCCTTGTTTAAAGTCTTCAAGACCGTTGTCATGCGATCTATCCCGTCAATCTCCTGAAGCGTATAACTGGTCGGTATAAGCTGCAAAAACACTCCACAGTCCGGGTGGTCGATCAAAACATTGGCAATCCTACTCAGGTCTTGCTCACTCTGGGGAATACGGTCGAAGGAATAACATTCATTGAGCATTTGGTTCTGAAGGGAAACGACAGTATCATCTTTCACCAAAGCCCGCATCGAGTCGCAACGTACATCCCGCACGGCATTGTAGATTTTCGATACCGGCACCTTCCTAAACTCATACCGCTGCAACTCCAAAGCCGAAGAAAAGATGTGGTAATAATCCGACAGTACGGCGTCTATTGCAACCTTGCTAACACCTATCGTACGAAGAACAACATACAGCTTAATGGATGCTGCATACGCCTGATTTTCAACCTTCTGCGTTTTCCAGAAAATCTCAAAACTCACATCGTGGCTCCCCGTTTCCGCAAGGCCAATCCGATAGCGCTGAAACAGCTCGGACAGGAGAGTGGCAAAGTCCTTCTTCTGAATTGTGATTGACTGCGAAACACTGTCTTTAGTGTCTGCTACATCAACATTCAAAATTGAGACGTCCGGTATGGACGTAATCTCAATCGGCAGCACCCCGACGATTTCGCCGTTTTGAAGCTCCTGATAAGATTGATCGTCCATACCGTGTCCCCAAATATATCTCTATTCAAACGCTTGGTTCAACGCAAAATCACTACTGAAGCTTCTTCTGCTTGAGCAACGCCCGGAACGCATTGACGGCAGCCTCCACTTCAGAACCGCTTTTCACCGAACAGAACGTTGACTCGCCACCTGAATTACGGAGCGCGAACTGCTCATACTGTATCCGTTTCCCCGGAATGACCCTGCCGGTCTTCGGATCCTTAAACTCACTATCTTCAGAGGATGTCTTTACGCTGACAATGTCTTTATAGAAGTACTCTTCAGTCCCTTCCTTAACGGCATCCGACACGAGGGAAGCGGTTCGCCAATAATAATGAACAACATCTTCTGAAAAATAGAATCCGGAAATGCTAACTTCACTTGAACGCCAGCATGCATCCTTCCCTAAAATATTCCACGCCGATCGATTCGCATCATCAGGCAACACATTTTGAAACTCATAGCCCCAAAATTCAAGAGGAGCGGACAAAGAAACCTCTTCCTCTTCAATGCCAAGCTTTGAAAACGCCCGCTTTCTGATGTCGGACAACATTGCAGCCGCTTGAGCGTCTATTTCAGCATCTGAAGGCTTGCCGAAATATAAGAAATACACCAACGCCGCAACAGCGAGCGTTGCCAAAACGCCCCAAAGGGCACTAATGTTAAACAGTATAATCGCAACGATTACACCGATGATCACACCCTTTGCCGACGGCTTCGGGCGGAAGTACTTTTTGTTTTTGTCGTAGTTCATTTTTGTTCCTTTTTTCGCCCTATTTAAGTCAAGAACCCTCAACGGGCATTGAGAGATCTTTTGTAGTTTCACTGCAACTTACAGCTTTCTGAAGTGATCGTATATCACTCCTGCAATTACAACATTTTGAACAATTGCCAAGATGTTGAGGTTCCGTGACATCGTTTGGACAAATTCACTTCCATAGAACTGAGTCTGCATACCAGTAGAGACAACAATCGCAATGATGAATTGCCAATAGTACTGGCAGCAATTGCGAATTCACACAACAGCATGCCATAGTGATGGAGGACGTCACATTTTCGCATCCACTTAAAACCAACAACTAATTCCGCCAACGCAACAACAAGGTTCGCAATAGGATTCGCCCAAAGCATAAACATCTGTTCGTTCATACTGCATTTTCCATTCTTGAATCCAACACCGCATTGCTTTCATCGGAAAAAGGAAACGGCCTCTCTCCGATCCCGGTAGAGGCTGTCAGAAATGCCTATGGTGGAATACGAAGAGAGGCGCGCAAACGTGTGCGCTTACCTCTGCATCAGTATCGCCACCGTTGAAACTTCTGACATTCCTACCGGCGATTGCTTTGCAGCGTTATGTCTTGTCCAACCAGTTCAAGTTTACACCATCCCCGAAAGAACGTTCGATATTATAGCATTTCTGAGTGAATAAAGATAGAGGGACTATGTAAAAAATTGGTCGCCGAGACCGCGAAGGCCCACAAGGTCCTCGTCTGCGGCACGCTCAGGATACGCCGCAACCTCGTCGAGGCCCTTCGCCTGCATGGGACAGCTCGCCCCGTGGAAACTCCGGCTGCCAGGGTTCCATACTCTCTGCAACTCTGCGTCTCTGCACGATCCAGAAGACGCCCTGCCGCTTCGCTCTCTTCGTGTTGTGAGCCGAAAGGTTTTCGCGCAGAGACGCGGAGGCGAAGAGGCTTCTTGACAGCCCCCTGTTTCTCCTCGAACGGGTGGGCTCCATACTCTCTGCGACTCTGCGCCTCTGCGCGATTCAGAGGACGTCATGCCGCTTCTCCCTCTTCATGTTTTGGACCGAAATATCTTCGCGCAGAGACGCGGAGGCGCAGAGGGTTTGAGATTGGGGAGCGGTATTCTCAACGTAATGGTTTACGATCCGGACGATTCCCTCGACCATTGTAGCCATTCCGAAATTAAGAACCAGTCCAACCGTTTTCTCCGCAAGAACGAGATACGTTTTCAACTGTTTAGCATAAACCGGAGCCATCTTTTCCGTAGACTTAAGTTCCACTATAACAGAATCATCAACCAGTATATCAATTCGGAAGCATTTGTCAAAATGCAGACCGTCGTAATCGAAAGAAATTTCCTTCTGCCGTTCTACGGTATGTCCGCGCCGTTGCAACTCTGCTGCAAGAATCGTCTCGTAGACAGATTCGAGCAATCCCGGACCAATCTTCTTGTGAAGCTTGACTGACGCATCAACGATGTCTTTTGTTATATCCTTTAAATCCATTACCCTCAACCTTTCACCAAAGAACACTTTTCACGAATCTCTCTGCGCCTCTGCGTCTCTGCGCGAGAATGTGGAGAATCCGCCTCCCAATCTCTGCACCTCTGCGGCTCTTCGCGATCCCGATGGTGTTCACAACGCGAAGTAGCCACCTGTTTTCTTGCTGCCACGAAATTCGATCTGGCCGCGATCCTTGAGCGTCTTGACGTAACGCTCGACCGTCTGCTGACTCTTGCCGATCAGCGTGGCCAGTTCATTGGCCCTTGCGCCTGGTCTCGAGCAGATGACGGACAGAAGCTGTTTTATTCCCTCATTTAATCCCTCATCGGAATTGTCTTTTATTCCCTCATCCAGTTGAATCGATTCACCCATCAGGCGCAGGAGTTCCTTCTGTGTCTCGCAGACACGATCGCGGATGAAACGGACAAAATCCGCCGGGGCGCGACCGGCCTTTTCAAGTGTCGCAATATACTCGGCACGACAGTAGTCTCGTAACGACTTCAGCGTCTCCTTCGGAAACGGACGAAGACGCGCAATTCGCTCGGCGTAGACATCGCAGTCTTTGAATTCCGACTTCTTCATCAGTCATCCTCCGTAAGGAGACGCTTAAAAATTTTCAACCCCGTACAATTCAGTCGAGGCTGTGGGATTCTTTGAACTTCACCATGATCTGCAGGAGCATCTGCGAGGGATGTTCGGCGTAGGCCTTGCGCATTTCATCGAGCGCCCGCTGCGCGAAGCGTTCGTCTTTGCGCGCTTCCAGCATCAATGTCTGATAGAGTACCTGACGCAGCTCCTGACGATGCGCGGGCTTGCGTGCGGCGGCAAGACCTTGCACGGACCAATAGAGCGCGCACGCATAGGGATTCGACCAGTCCTGCTTGCCGTATTCCGCGTCGATGGCGTCCATCTTCGCCTTGTCGAGTCCGAGCGCCGCAAGGTTCCCTTCCTTTACGCCCTTCTCGTACATTTCCTTCCATTCCGTACGGTAGTAGTTGCCCGCCTCGTCGAGCGTACCGCCGAGTTTGAGCAGGAACATCCACGCGAGCTCTTTGTAGAGGACCGGATCGCCCGGATTAAGTCGCAGACCGTCGTCGCGCAGGAGTTTCAATCCCGCCTCCACCCAACGCCAGCGGTCCGCATGCGTGGGCATCATCACCGACACATTGTACGCAAGATTCCACGCCGTAAACGCCCACACTTCCGGCGTGTGCGGCTCCAAAAACGTCAACCAGGTCGCCAGCTGCGCGAGTTCGGCGTAGCGCCCTTCGTCCTGCAGGCGATCCGCCCGGAACCAGACGACCTCGGCGGCAATCCCGCGGAACCCGCCCAGGCCCGCCACGACCATCTCCGCCGCAGGAGACGGCGGCACCGTCTCCATCGCCGCCTTGGCCGCGCCGCCACGCTGGCACATCCACCCCCCGGCCGCGCAAACGACCAACGCCGCAAACGGCACAAATTTTGTCCAACCAAACTTCATAGGAACCCGTTCTCCGCCAGCATTTCCATCGTCACACCGCCCGTTGGCGGCGTCTCCATTTCATCAGCAGCCTGTTCGGCCCGCCGAATGGCATACTTCCCCAACACATCGCTTTCGAGATTGACCTCGTCGCCCACGCGCACCGTACCGAGGTTCGTCTCGGCAGCCGTCGTGGGGATGACATCCACCTGCAGCCAGTCGTCGCCGAGGCCGCTCACCGTCAACGACACGCCGTTGACCGCAATGGACCCTTTCATCACCGTGGCCGCCGCGACAGCCCGCGGACACGCGATCTTGAGCGCGAAATCTCGCCCTTTGGGTATGCGCGCGGCGATTTCGCCGCGCCCGTCGACATGCCCCTGCACGACGTGTCCGCCAAAGCGGTCGCCGGCCTTCATCGCCCGCTCGAGATTGACCCGAGCGCCCGGCACGAGACCGGCGAGCGTCGTGCGCCGCTCGGTCTCGCCCAGCACATCCGCCGTAAAACGCGTCGCGTTCGCGGCACACACCGTGAGGCACGCCCCGTTCACCGCCACGCTTTCACCCGGCACGAGCGGTTCGGGCCACGGCTCGAATGCAAATTCGAGCACGAGGCCCTGACCGCGCGAGACACGCTTGAGCGTGCCGACCTTCTGGACGAGTCCCGTGAACATCTCAACGCGCCAGACGGAACACCGTGATCGACAACGGCGGCAGCGTCTCGACGACAGCCCCGTTCTTCACCGTCGCCGTCCCGCACGCCTCCTTGAGCGCGTCGCGATCCATCGGCGAATTGCTGGCGCGCGCGCCCGGGCCCGTGAACCACGTCTTCTTCGCCTGCGCGACCGCAGTCCCCGCGAGGGCGATCGTGGCCTCCTGCGGCTGCTCGCTGCAGTTGACCGCCTTCACGATCACGCTGCCATCCGCATCGCGCACGGCCGAAACCGCGACCGCACGGCACTTGCGCCCGTCCTTCGTACGCATCACACGCGAGGTCTGCTCGAACGCGAGCACGTCCTTGCCGCGGTTCTCGCTGATGAGCTTCTGCACGTTCCAGCTCGGATTCACGAAGTTGCCGTCCGTCATCGGATAGATGAGGTTCGGTTTCCACTTCGTGTGGCTCGCATTCGCGAAGAGCGGCGCGTAGGCCGCGAGCTTCACGAGGTCCGCATTGCGCTCGAGGCCGAGCATGAACGCCGCCTCGCCGATGGCCGCACGCAGGTCGCCCCAGCGGCCAACATCGCGCGTCACCGCATATTCGCCCACGAACACCTCATATTCGCCGCGCGGACGCGTCTCGTACATCTGCGCACCCGTGGACATGAACCAGTCCGGCGACATATAGTAGTGCTCGTCGCGGATGTGCTGCGGCCGCCCCTTCACCGGGCCGTGCCACAGGTCGCTCACGATCTTGATCTCGGGATGGTACTTCTGCAGCGCATCGTGGATGAGCGCATAGCGCGGATGGTAGTTCGGTCCGCCGTTCTCGTTGCCGATTTCGACGTACTTGAGATTGAACGGCTTCGGATGGCCGTTCTTCGCGCGCACGGCGCCCCACTTCGAGGTCACCGGACCATTCGCGTACTCGATGCAGTCGAGCGCGTCCTGCACGAACTCGCCCATCTTGTCGAGCGGCACCACTTCACGATGGCTCATGCCGCAGTTGATGCAGAAGAGCGCCTTCGCACCGAGCTCTTCGCAGAGCACGAGGTATTCGTGGAAACCGACGCCGTTCGCCGACCAGTAGTTCCAGATGTTCCACTGCGTACGACGGTCCCAGATGGAACCGATCGTCGTTTTCCAGCGGTAGGCGTCCTTCATCGTGTCGCCTTCCACCCAGCAGCCGCCCGGGAAGCGCACGAAGCTCGGCTTGAGCGCCGCGAGGCGTTCCATCAGGTCCTTGCGGAAGAGTCCGCTCGTACCGTAGGTATCCTGCGGGAAGAGCGACACGCAGTCGATCCAGAACGTTCCGCCCTTCTGCGTACGGAACACGAGCTTCGCCGTCGGATCCGTCGCGTTCGACGTGAGTTCGAGGTTGTAGGTCTTCCAATCGTCCGTCAGCGCCGGAATCGTCGCCTTCGCGTAGGCCGGGCTGCCAAGCGATTCAAGCGACACGTCGATCGGACCCACCGCGCCGCGCAGCGCCACCGAGAGGCGGTACTTCGCGCCTTCCTTGACGGCGATGCCGAAGTAGCCGTCGTTCGCAAGACCGCCACCCGCCTTCGCCTCGACCCGGCAGTTCTTGCGGTTGAAGCCCGACGGCGTCGAGGGCTTGGCCATGTCGATCGAAAGGTGGGAACGTCCCACCGGACTCCAATAGCCCAGCGCCATCAGATCCGCCGGATCGTGACGACCCTGACCGTCTTCGAAGCTGCGGTTGCGCACGAGTTCGGCATACACGCCGCCGTCGAGCGACAGGTCGATGTCTTCGAAGAAGATGCCCCACTGGTCTTCCGCCACCGGGAAGCGCACCTTGTTCGCGTCGACCACGATCTTGTTCGGCTGGTCTTCCAGCACCGTGTCGGGCATCTCGACGTTCGAATGGATCGGCTTGCCGTCCAGCTTCATCGTCACCTGCGTGCCTTTGCACGTCACCTCGAGGTCATACCAGCGACCCGTCTCGATCTTCACACCCGCCTTCTTGAGCGGCGTCGCGAAATTGTAGTCGCCCTTCGTCTCGAGCGCATGGCTCTCGTTGTACCAGCCGCCGTAGTTCGCATAGATGCACTGGGCGGGACTCTGCTCGCGCACGTGGAGGATGAAGCCCTCCTGGCCGGCGAGCTTGCGCGCCTTCACCTTGAACGTGTAGTCGCCCCAGGCAGGATCGCCGAACGACAGCGTCGAACCCGCCGTCGCCTTGAGGTCGGTCTGGCGCACCGCGCCGTCTTTGATCTCCCACGCACCCTCGTTGCCCTTCGTCGAGGTCGCCAGATTCGGCAAACCCTTGAAAAGCACCGTTCCGTCAGGTGCCGTGACGGAAATGTCCTTGAATTCCGCAGACGTCAACCACGTGTGCAACGCCACACGACCGTGGGGGGCGCCCCAAAGCGCCGTGCCGGCAAGGGCCAAGCCCGCCGCCACCAGAAACTTGACTTTCAACTTCATTGATCCTCCTTGTTCTTTCGTTTCCCCAAACGGAAAGATTATATCAAAAACTCGCGTCCCTGAATAGCATTTTACCGAACGGCGTCTTTGGCAATCGCTGCGACGACGGCAGAGACGACAGCGTCGGTTGCGTGCGGATGGTTGATGCAGACCTCCTTCGCCGCAAAGGCGTCGCGCGTCGCCTTGTCGGGGTCGTTTTCCTTGAGGACCACCTCGCGGATGAACGCCACGATCTCATCCCCCGTGAACGCCTTGTGCGCGAAGTCAAGCAGCTTCCGGCTGAACGGCAGGAACTGCTCGGCCACGGTCTTCTCGCTTTCCAGCAGATAGCACTGCGGATGGCCCGTGTAGAAATATTCGGCGAGGAACGACCCGCAGTCATGGATCATCGCGTCCGAGTCGGCGAAGGACGCGAAGTAGTCGCCCCCCTGCTGGAACTCGACGTTCGCGAACGAGGCCATCTTCGCGCGATAGGCCTCCGTCTTCGCTTCGCCCCACCACTTCGCCGTCGCCAGGCGCGGGAACAGCAGCGGGTGTGGACGAAACACGAAGTCGATTTCAGGGAACATCTCCGGCAGCTTCAGAAAGAGATCCGCATGCGTCAGGAACGTCGACAGCGCCAAGCCATCCGCCGCCTTGTCGATCGTATGATGCGGACAGAGAATGACTTTCTTCCGACGCGAACACGTCCCGGTGTCTTCAGCAGAACTTTTCGCCCTTTCGCTCTTGCACTTTTCAACTTCGATGCGGTCCATCTTGCAATAGCCGGCGACCACCATATTGTCGAGCAGCGGATTCTTCGCCGCGTTCATCGTTCGCGTCGCCTCGTTCGACACGAAGTAGCGCCAGGCGAAAACGACATTCGGCAGGAACGGCGTCTTCTGTTCGTTCGAAATGAAGAGTCCGCCATACCCATAGTAGAGAATCGCCACCAGCGAGCGGACGGAAAGCTTCTCCGTCGTATAGTCCGGCAACGTCTGGTCCTCATAGAGGATCGTACTGAACACAAGATCGGCCGCGAGCGGTTTCGCCTCGCGCGTCTCGGGATCGTAGAGCGACTGAACAGCTTCACCGTAACGCGCCCCCAGCGTCTTCATCGTCTTGGCAAGCGTCTCACGCAAAAACGCCTCACCGCGCGTCACACGCGGCGCCACGGCGATCGTACAGGAGAACCGCGGATCGTCCTTCAATTGCCGATAGACGCTTTCACCCGAAAACATCGACGCGTCGCACACGAGAAAGGCGACGGAGATCTTCTCCCCTCGCGCAAGCTTCGCACCGCAGGCCGTTTCGTGTTCGGCGTAACGCGCGCGGATCTTCGGCAGGTCGGCCGCGAAACGCGCATCACGCGCCCGCGCCATCAGCTGCTTGCGCAGGCGTTTGCGAAGCTTTTTCACGGGAATCAGCGCCGTGGCCAGGCGAATCAACGTCGTATTCATGCGTTCTCGCTTTCCTCTCGTTCACGATTTCTGGACAAATCCACCCCGCACGGTGCGCCAGCGATTCTCAAGCTGTACATACTTGCGATGCTTCTTCCCGCGCAACATCATCTGCAGCCGCAACGAACAACCATAAAACCACAATCCGAGGCGCTCCAACCCCTTCGGCGGATCCGCATAGGCCATTTCGTCCACCGACGCCGCCAGCTCGTCCGCCACGGCCCGCACCGTCTCCGTCTGCGGAAACTTCGCCAGGACCTTGCCCAGCGCGTGAAAATCGTTCCAGACGCCCAGCCCGAGTTCACGATTGACCCCGAAGACGACATAGCGGAATTTCCAATGGCGCAGCACCCAGGGGTCTTCGCGCGGTTGGTTCCGATCGATCGCCAGCTGGAAGTCGATCGCCTTCAGGTGTCCGTCGTCGCCGAGAAGAAGATTGTCCGCGAAGAGATCGCGATGCAGGATACCCGTTTCGCGTAACGCGTGCGCCAACTGCCGGATATCGGCTGCGAACGAATCCGCCTGCTCGGAGGTCAGTCCTTGCGCGAGCAGCTGCGTGAGCGACGGTCCGGCGATCTTCGCCGTCACCACGTACGCGCACGGACGCGCGAACACGCGCCCCTCGGGGCCTTCGCCGAAATCGTCTCCCCGTGCCAGCGGTTCCTCCACCACCGTCGGCGCGCAGGCGAAAAGACGCGACGCAAGTTCATATTCGTTGCCGATCGACCACGGACACTTCGTCGAGCATTTGACGATACACGGCCGTCCCCGATAGCTTCCTGTGTAGAAGATCTCGTTGATGTACTTGTTCTCGAGGAACACGCGGCACTCTGTCAACCCGTCGATCATGCGTTGGGATTTTCCCAGGCCTCCTTGACCCACGCCGTCGGACGACAGTAGAGATGCGGCGACACTTTACGTCCCGCACGATCGGTCGTAAAACCGTTGATGGCCTGCGGCAAGTCCGGCTGCCCGTGAAACGCGACAATGCTCGCCGTTTTCGGCCGCCGCGGCGTGAACAGCAGGTTCAGCGGGAAATACGGGATGCAGGTACGCTTGAAACTGGCAACCCATTCGTCCGGCCACCACGAGACAGTACCCGCCGCCATCATCGCCCGCGTCTGGTACTTCTGCGACCCGTGGATGAAGAACCGGTCGAGCGTGGGATCGTCCTTGTCGCGCATGAACGACGTATAGACCTGATGCGACGCGTCCGTGCCGGCATCGAAGCGGAAGCAGGACGAATTGCCGATGTCGGGCAGCTTGCGGAAAATCCGCTTGCGGAGCTCGACCCAGTTGTGGATGATGCAGAAGTCGCCCGGACGATAATCGAAGAACTTGTCGAGTTCATTGATGACGAGCAGATCGATGTCGAGAAACAATGTCGGCCCCTCAAGACCGGCGAAGCCCTTCTGAAAGAGCATCGGTTTCGCATGGACATTCGGCCACTTGTGGAAGCGAAGCCCCGGGTCGGGCGGCAGCGGCACACAGTCGATATGCGGATTGACACCGTCCGTCCGGTCGATGACACTGACGAATCGGAACGGACGCTTCAGGTGTGCCTTGACGTTCGCATAGAGCCGGTTGACATAGTCAACCGAATAATAACGGCCCCATTTGAGACAAAGGACATTAACCTTCTCCATGATTCATCCCCCCTTGAACAATCCGATCGGACAACTGCCGATAGAAACGTTCACGCCACGCGAGATTGGCCCGCGTGAAAAGAGACAACCGACCTCGCCGCGATTTACGCGCGCGTTTGGCCTCGGCAAAGCCTTGAATCGCCTGCTGCCAGGCATTCGCCGGGAAATTCGTCCGTGCGACGAGACGACCGAACCGTTCGGCCACACGGCGACGGCGACGAAACGCGAAGACCGGCAGATGTTCGGCACCGGTCAACGTGTAGCGGACCCAGTCTTCACACGGATGCCCCGTCCGCACCGCCTCGAGATCGAGAATACCGCTCACCTTCCCCTGCGCAAAAAGCACATTGTTGCAATTGAAATCCCCATGGACCCGTCCATCGCCCAAAGCCCGGCAAAAGGCGGCATGCGCCCCCACCAGATCGTCGAGCTCATTCGACGTCAGTTCATCGAGCGCCTTCGCAGTCCCCTCTTTCCAGTCCAGCACGTAGACGCGTTTGTCGCCGAGGCAGAATGTCCGGCCCGGATAGAGGTTCTGCGCCGCCAGGGGATGTTCCACCTGCGCGAAGCGGACCTTTTGCGGGACAAGCTTGACGACCACCGAACGCCCATCCGCGCACACGCCCCGCCAATTCGGCGAGTGAGACCGCACCGCAAGGCGTTCGAGCGACGTCAGATTCAAACCGGCCTCGCGAGCAAGCAGATCCCTGATCTCACGTTCCAGGGTCATTCGCGGTTGCCCCCCAATTCGCGCGGCAGAGCGCCCGCCGCGCAAAAGCTCACCGCCATGCGCGTAACGCCGCAGGCGAGACACGCGCTCACGCGATGATGCCCCTGACGAAGCGAATCCGTACGCCCCAGCGTACGGCAAATCTGGATGTTGATCGGCCGCGTATCGTCATACCCGCGCGTCCGCAGACTCTCGAGGAGACGTTTCATGCTCGCCTGGCGATCCTTGTTCTTGCGGGGCTGCGGATGCTCGATCGAACGAATCATGCGTTCAATTCCCATTTCGCGCACGGTCTGCGTGGCGATGTGGTAGACCCCGGTCCCGTGATAGCGGTACTTGTTGCGCAGCACGCGCACGACCGTCGCCAGCAGATTCCATTTGGCGATCGCCGGCTTGAAGACGACGCGCACGTCGACCGTCGCCTGAACATCGCCG
Source organism: Kiritimatiellia bacterium (assembly GCA_045641465.1). Taxonomy (GTDB): domain Bacteria; phylum Verrucomicrobiota; class Kiritimatiellia; order RFP12; family UBA1067; genus RUG572. The sequence goes on from JAZUGW010000115.1 coordinate 32,131, forward strand.
GTCGCCACGGCGGATGTCACCAGCGCACGACCACGCAGCAGCACATCGGGGCCATCCGGACGAATGTAGATGATGATGTCGTCCTCCGGCAAGGCCGCCTCCGGAATCGCCTCACCGGCATAGTCCGCCAAACGCGCCACGTCAACCGCTTCGAGCGGATAGACATTGGATGAAATTCCAAGATGGGGCAAACCGCTCATCGATAGACCTCCGAACTCCACTCGTACGGCTGCGAATAGTTCTCACCGAACACTGTTTCCACCAGGTAGGCGAGCACACGCTCGGCCGCGAAAAGACGATGGTATTTTGTCCGACCGGCTGCCGCAACCGCCTGACGCGCCGCATCGTGCGTGTTGAAATAGAGGATCTTCTCCGCGAGTTCGTCGGGCGAGTGGAAGTAGACCGTCTCCTGTTCGCTAAAGAACCGCTGCATCTCGTTGCCGTCGTACTGAAACGCCACGAGTCCGTTCCCCATCAGATGCGAAAGGCGGTCCGAGGCATACCACTTGGCCTCGTACTGGTTGAGCGACAGCCCCATCTTCGACGCGGCGATCGCCTCTTCGTAGGCGCGTCCCACAACGAGGGGACGCCCCATCCCGAAGAGTCCCTGCCGGATGGACGGATCAAGCCGCGTCAGCAGCTTCTGCAGGAAAACGCTGCGGGCATCCGTCTTTCCGGGCCGTCCCGCGAAAAACAGATCGTAGGTGAAATCCGTCCGCGTCGAATTGTCTTCGACTTCAAACGAGGGGTCGCACGGGTTCGGAAAGTAGCCGACGACATTCCGTCCCGTCGTCCAAGCTTTCAGGTCCGCACCCGCCGTGGTCGAGAAAATGGCATCGCAGACCGGCACGCGCCGGGCGATTTGGTCGCGCGTGTGCGTCTGGGCGATCGCGTCGCAATTGAGATGGACGATCTTCACGGCCGGCCGCGCGGTGCGAATCGCCTCGAGCGCCGCGTTCGTCACATAGTCGCAATGTCCCACGAAGACGAGATCCGGCTTCCAGTTCTTCGCCGTCTTCACGAGCCGCGCATTCATCATCTGCGCGCCGATGTTCCGCAGGAATCCCAGCGGCGCCAGGAAGCGTGCGATGTCGCGCTCGGAGAACGTGAGGATCTGCCAATTGCGGCGCAAAGCACCGGCCGCCAGACGCATGTCGATGCCCGTGCGGCCATTCCCCCAGTGGCGCACGAGAAAATTGCCGACGAAAAGGATGCGCAGCGATTTCATTTCTCCGCACCTCCCTTCTCCTGGGCTTTCGCCTCGCGTTCGAGCAGCTGCCGCAGTTCGTCCTCATTCGGCGTCTTGCGGAAATAGCGGTAGTTGAGCACCCAGCAGGACGGGTGGCGCCGAATGACGCGCGTCAGGTCGTTCAGGCAGCGCTGCGTGCAGCCCCAGATGTCACGAGCCTCGGCGGGCGGGATGAGATCGAGGAACTGGCAGCGATAGGTACCGTCCTTCAACGGACGCGACCAGGCGATGAGAATCGGCACCTTCGCCTTCGCCGCAAAGAACGCCGGGGCGGCGGAAACCGGCATCGGACGATTGAACGAGCTTACCCAGATTCCACCCTCTTTCGGCTTCACCACCTGGTCCACCAGGAGTCCCAGGTCGGAACCGTCGCGCAAGCCTTGCATCAGCGCGCGAAACGCGCCTTCGGCCGGGACGATTTCCTGTCCGATCGACTTGCGCGACTTCATCAGAAGCCGCGTCATCGCCGGTGTGCCGATATCCTTCGCCACGCTCATCATCTTGTGTCCTTCCAGATGAACGAGCTGCGACAGCACCTCCCAGCAGCCGAGGTGTCCGCTCACCGTCACGATGGGCTTGTACGTCTGCAGATACGTGCGGCAGCGTTCATCGAGCGCCGCCACCGAACTCGCCCGCGGCCCCGCCTTTCGGCTGGTCCAGAAGAGATGGCCGATCGTACGTGCCATGTTGCGATAGCTGCGTTTGAGGATGAGCGTCTCGCGGCGCGTCGGCGGCGTCTCGTGCGGGGCCTTGAAATCGCGGTCCGGCGGATAGACGCCGGTGATCACGCGCAGATTGAAGAGCGAAATGCCGCGTCCCGCGCGATCGAAGCGGAACATCACAGCCGAGATGAAATCGCAGAGGGCAAACAGCAGACGATGCGACAGGTTGGCGAAAATCAGCATGCCCAGGAGGATGCCGAGCCACTCGAAGGGACGTCGCAATCCGCGTTTAATCGGCTTTTTCTGTCTGTGTTTCTTCTTCATCGTACGAAGATTTTCCGCTTGTTCCGCGCACCTGCAGATGCTGGATCAGTCCGGGGTCTTAATCTCCCGCCTGCAACGCAGGGTTGACGTCCACCGTGAATGCGGCCTCGCCTGCGATCGACTGCTTGTAGTAGGCAAGACCGGCGATCATCGCCGCGTTGTCGCCGCAGTATTTCGGCTTCGCGAGCAGCAGCGGTACGTTCATCTCCTGCGCCACTTCCGCGAGTTTCGCGCGCAAACGCCCGTTGAGCGACACACCGCCGCCGACGATCAATGCGCGGTACGGCTTGCGGCGGAGCGCCAGACGCGTCCGGTCGGCGAGCGTACCGACAATCGCCTCCTGATAGGCGGCCACAAGCTGGGCCTTCTCGCGGTCGTCCTTCGGCGGATTCCTCTTCACATAGTAGAGCAGCGCCGTCTTCAGTCCGGAGAAGGAGACGCACAAGTCGGCATCCAGTCCGGCGAGCGCCGCCGTACCGGCACGCGGATGTCCCTTCGGGAAACGCGGCATCGGATCACGCACCTTGATGCCCGCCGGATAGGTCAGCGCCTTCAACGCGGCCGCATCAGTGTAGTCCGTCGCCCCGTTCCAATAGCCCTTCGCCCAGCGATCGATGACCGGACCGCCCGGATAGCCGAGGCCCAGCAGCTTCGCCGCCTTGTCGAACGCCTCGCCGGCGGCATCGTCCAACGTCTGGCCGATGATCGTATATTCGCCATAGCGCGGCATGTCCACCCAGGTGGTGTGGCCGCCCGAAACGGCAAGGCCAAGCGCGGGAATGGACGACTCGACGGCGGGCGGCAGTACGGCCGCTTCCGTACCCGCGTCAAAGAGAAACGGCGTATGAAGATGGGCTTCGATGTGGTTGACGCCGATGAGCGGCACGCCCAGGGACATTGCGAGTCCCTTCGCCGCATTCAGGCCGACGAGCAGGGAACTCGCGAGACCGGGTCCGTACGTCACCGCCACGGCATCGACCGTTTCGCCCCCTTTCAAGGCCTCCCGCACGACGCCGGAGATTTTCTCGACATGCGCGCGGCTTGCGACTTCCGGCACCACGCCACCGTAGGGCTGGTGCAGCGGAATCTGCGTGTAAACGACATTGCTGACGACTTCGCAACCGTCCTTGACGATTGCACAGGCTGTTTCATCACAACTTGATTCAATACCCAGAATGAGCATAATCGGAACGCTTCTTTCTTACCAGAACTTCCACCACGCCTTCTTGACGGGCTCGACGCCGCCGGCGTCTTTGTAGAGCTCTTTCACACGCTCGGAACCGGCCACGTCGGGATCGAGCATCTTTTCATGCGTATGGAATTCAAAGGCATCCGGCAGGCTCCAGAACTCGGAGCGCACAAACGTGTCCTGCGTCATCCGATGCAGCACAATCACCTCGCCCGTAGGGAGCACGGAAAGCTTGGGACGCGTCACGCGCAGGAAGGGTCCGAGATCGGTCGTCACCCACTGGCGGGTGGACGACCCCTCGTCCCGCGCCTTGAGGAAGAGGTGTTCCATCTTGTCGCGGTTCCAGTGCGCGAGTTCAAAGACGCGCTTGAGATTGTCCCGCTCGGCGAACATCTGCAGGGCGTTGCCGCACTTCATCGCCGGCACCACGTCAAACGTCATCAGCTTGCTCTCATAGCGCGTGCCCGCATGCACGAGCACCGCACGTGCAAAGTAGCGCGTGTTGCGGCTGAAGGCAAAATGGTCCCCCAGGAATGTTTCAAGCTTCTGGCCCTCGCCCGACAGCAACGAAAAGCCGGCGACAAACGGCGACTTGGACGTCTTGTCGAACTGATACCGGTCGCTCGCGCGATAGAGTTCGATGATCAGACGGTCCACCGAATTCGGATTCGTGCAGTCGATCGAGTCCGCCGACGAATTCGCGACATCGACGACACCGCGCATCCGCTCCCCTTCCACGAAGACATCGTGGTCCAGGCTCAACCGCACCGTGATTTCGCTCAACGGCGCTGCGCCGAACGCCCCCAAGGCAACCAACGCGAGCAAAAGACAGATTTTCTTCATATTCATTCCTTTTTGTTCCACCGCACCCGCCAACCCGAGTTTTACCGATGCAGATGTGACTATTATACCATAAATCGGCGGAAAAAGGGAGATTCCCCTAACTGCGGCGGCCGGGGCGGACGGGCGCGAAGTCGATCAGACGGCGGTCGAAATCGATTTTCTCCACGCGCACGTTCATTTTCGTTCCGGGTTTCCACACCTTGCCGCCGCCCTCGAGCGTTTCGTTGAAATCATTCCAGCGCACATAGGAATTGGACAAGAGCGAAACATGCACCATGCCGCCGACGGCGAGATCCGGCAGATCGACGAAAAGCCCGTAGCGCGTGCACTTCGACACCACCGCCTCGAAGCAGTTGTCGAGCCCGCTCGCGGGATTGTCGAGCACCTGCTGCAGGAAACGGAACTTCTTGATTTCGTCCAGCGAACGCTCGGCGTCATCTGCATTCTGCTCACGTTCCGAACAATGAAGCGCCGCCGTATTGAGCCAGCCGAGGTCGAGCCGCCCGCCCTCGCCCGCGATCCACGATGCAAGCTGCCGATGCAACACAAGATCGGGATAGCGCCGGATCGGACTCGTGAAATGCGCGTAGAACTTCTTCGCCAAACCGAAATGTCCGATTTCCTTCGCCGAATAGAGCGCCCGCTTCATCGACCGCAGCACCATCACCGACAGCACGCCCTCCAACGGCGTGTTCTTGATGCGCTTGAGGAATTTCGCGAGATTAGCCTGATACGAAAGGTCGCCGCAGGAGATCCCGAGTTTCGCAAGATTGCCACGCAGCTCTTCGAGCTTTTCGGCGTCCGGCGCCTCGTGAAGGCGCGCAAGGATCTTCACGCCCTTGGTCCACAGTTCCTTCGCGACCGCCTCGTTCGCGGCGACCATGCACTCTTCGATCATCTGGTGCGACTCGTCGTACGGACGCACCACGATGCCCGTCATCATGCCCTTCGCATCGACCTGAATATCCGCCTCGGGCACATCCATGTCGAGCGCCCCCTGGTCGAACCGGTTCTTCCGAAGCTGCTGCGCCAATGCGTGAATGCCCAGCACCACCTTGCGCGCATTCGCCTTCAGGACAGCCTTCTTCCCGGCGGGCGGCTCGGTCCCCGCGATCGCCGCCATCACCTGTTCGTAGGTGTAGCGCGCCTTCGAACGAATGACCGACTTCGCGAAACGCCGGGCGATGCAGTTCCCTTTCGCATCGAACGTGAGGAAGGTCGAGAACGCCAGCCGGTCCTTATGCGGTACGAGCGAACAGACGCCGTTGGAAAGCTGTTCGGGGAGCATCGGCACGACTTTGTCCACCAGATAGACCGACGTCGAGCGACGATACGCCTCGCGGTCGAGCGCGCTCTTCGGCGTCACGAAGTGCGACACGTCCGCAATATGCACGCCGAGGATGCGATTGCCCATGCGATCCACTTCCAAGGAGAGCGCGTCGTCATAGTCGCGCGCCGATTCGGGGTCGCAGGTGAAGATGAATTTCTTGCGCAGGTCGAGTCGCCCTTCGAGAGAGGCCTCGTCCACTCCGACGCGCTCGGCTTCCGCCAACACCTCCGGCGGGAACTCGGCAGGCAGATCGTATTGCTCCATCACCGCACGCGTGTCAAGCGACGGATCGTCCGCCGGACCGATCACGTCCGTAATCTCGCCTTCCGGAGCGAGCCGTGGATTGTCCCAGCGCACAAAGCGCATCACCACGCGATCGCCCACTTTCGCCCCGGCCGCATCGGGCACGAGGAACTCCTGCCGATAGGTCGGCGACAGCGGCTGCACGCGCGTGAAGCGTCCCAGGGAGACAAGCGTCCCCACTATCGCACGCGGTGCGCGCGCATCGATGCGGATGATGTGCCCTTCCGGACCCGACTTGCCGCTCTCATGCGCACCGCCGCGGAATCCGCGCGACGGACGCGGCGGCTTCACCTTGATCGTCACGGTATCGCCGACGAGCGCCGTACCGAGGTCCTCGCGTTCGATCCACGTGGCTTCATTCGTTCGGGGGTCTACCAGAAACCCGGCGCCATTGCGGGCCATATGTAGCTCACCCGTCATCGTTCCCGTCTCGCGCGGAGACTGGAACCGTCTCAGTTTTTCTTTTCTTTTGTTCATATGTGCCGCACATAATAACAAAAAAACGCGACAAGGGCAAGGGGGAACCGGCGTTCTGAGTACAACCAATTGTTCGGATTGTTCGGATTGTTCGATTGTTCGATTGTTCGGATTGTTCGATTGTTCGATTGTTCGGATGTTCGATTGTTCGAATTGTTCGGATTGTTCGATTGACTGCGTTCCCTCCCTGCGGGCGATGTAGATTAAAACGCCACGCGGAGGGATTTCCGCGTGGCGCTTTTTCGTCATCTTTTCAACCCGATTAACGGGCCTGGAGTTCTTCGATGACGAAGGCGAGGGTCTGCTTGACCTCGTCGTTCACCGCGACGTCCTTGAGCTTGCCGATTTCGCCCAGACGGCACTTGCAGCTGCACCAGCGGAGCTGGTCGAGCATGAAGGTCTGCACGTAGGGGTCCTTCGTCTTGCGGCACGCCTCGATGAGCGCGTTGTTCCAGAGCTTGCGCTGGCAGGGAACCGCACCCGGGGTGCGGCAACGGCCTTGGCAGCCCGCCGGATTGCTGGGACGGCCCAGCAGCGCTTCCATCACATACTGGGAAACCGCCGCGATGACCACGAGGTCGATCGGATCGGTCTGGTACCCGGGCTTCACGCGGGCGAGCAGCGCCGCCGCCTTCTCGGAGCTCCACAGATGGGAGGCGAGCGCCTCGGGCTTCGTCGCCTCGGCGATCTTCTTGTCGTTCTGGTTCTGCCACTCGACGGCCATCGGGTCGTCCTTGCGGGAAGCCATCGCCGCGCCATAGCCGGCATACGGATTCGGATCTTTATAAGCCATTTTCAAAATCCTTTCTCTTGCTTAGCCGAACATTTCCTTCTTCCACGGCGCGCGCATTCCCTGATAGAGGAAGCGCTCGGCGGCCTGGTCGTTCACCGCATGCAGCGTGACCGGATCGAAGTTGAAGCCGCGGCCAAGGCGCCCGGCGACAATGCCGAGGTTGAACATCGTGCAGGAACGGAAGCCGTTCGACTCGTTGAGCGCAAAGGTCTTGCGGTTCTTGCAGGAGTCGATGAAGTCCGTCTGCTGCTTCGCCGGCTTCGGAAGTTCGGCGAGGGTCTTGAGGACCTTCTCTTCCGACCACCAGCCGTTGTTGTCCTTAATGCGGAGCGTCTTACCGCCCTGCGCCTTCTTGTAGACGCAGAGGCCATTCGCCCCGCGGAGGAGCGGCTCACCCTTGAGCGTCTCGTCGCCGTCCAGCGCCACCGTCATGCCATCGGCGTAGGTGAGCGTGATGCGGTCGAAACGGCCGACGGCTTCCGGATGCTGCCGCGGGCCCTTGTACTCGACCTTGACGGGGCTCGTCTCGTCCTTGCAGAGAAGATACTGCAGCGGATCGAGATAGTGCTGCGCCATATCCCCGAGCCCGCCGGAATCGTAGTCCCAGTAGCCGCGGAACGACGTGCCCGCACGATGGTGCGTATAGGGTTTCCACGGTGCCGGACCGAGCCACATATCCCAGTCGAAATCGGCCGGAATCGGTTCCGGCTGCGCATTCACGCGGCCCGACCAGCCGAACTTCCAGCTGAAGCCCTGGCCCGCACCGAACGTGCACTTGATCGGACCCTTACCCAGGAGACCGTTCTCGACGATCTGGCGGATCGGCTCCACGGGCGTTCCGAAACCGTAGAACGTATCCTGGAAGCGGAACCACGTGTTGAGGCGGAACATGCGCTTCTTGGCCTTCACGACCTCCATCACGCGCTTGCCTTCGCCCACCGTACGAGTCATCGGCTTTTCGCACCAGATGTCCTTGCCGGCATTCGCGGCCATCACGCTCATGCAGCCGTGCCAATGCGGCGGCGTGCAGATGTGCACGATGTCCACATCCTTATCGGCCAAGAGCTCCATGAAATTCTTGTAGCCCTTGATCTGGCCCCAGCCGTGCTGCTTCGCAGCCGCCAGACCGTGTTGAACACGCGCCTTGTAGGGGTCGCAAAGGCCGATCAGGCGCGAGCCTTTGAACGGCAGGTGGTTCGCGCTCTGCGCGATGCAACCGAAACCGATCAACGCACGCGTGAGCTGGTTCGAGGGCGCCGTTTCGCCCCGCAGCACCCCTGCGGGCGCGATCGTGAAGAGGCTAGCGCCAGCCGCCGTCTTCAGCAGATCTCTTCTTGTCACCATGTTTTATCCTTTCGTTGAACACTATCGGAAATCTGTGAAAGATTTTACCATAAATTCGCCATCCATGCCAGCATTCGATTAACCGAATTGCAGGGACCTCACTCGTTGCCGAGGGAGGTTCCACCGGGGCGCATGTACCACCAGGCGGTTGGCGAATAGTCGATTTTACGACGTCCCGGACGCCGCTCTTCCCAGTCCACCAGTTCCATGTCGTAGCGAATGGAACGCGTGAACGGGATCGCATCGAGCATGCGGTGACGGAGCATCTGCGCCACGCCGATCTCATAGCAGCCGATGCCGATCGGCTGCGCGAGCAGCGGATGGTCAAACGTATTGCGGTTGCTCCACGCAAAACCGTAGTGGTCTTCCGTACCGGTACCGATGAAGGACGGAACATGTTCGCCGTCGATGTAGACCTTCTCGTCGCCTTCGCCCCACCAGCCGACGTCTTCGTGCGTATGCGCCGCCGCCGCCATCGAAACCACATAGCCCGCGCCCGTGAGATCGCAGTAACGCAGGTCCGTCTGTCCGTTCACGCCTGTGTAGAGACCGCGGTTTTCCGTCCAGGTCGCACCGAAGTGCAGACTCCGCGCCGCATCCCACGCATACGGCGCCACCAGGACGCGCGTACCGCGCAAGGTCACGGATTTGCGGCCGAGATTGACGACGCGCACGCTCGCCGTCCGCGCGAACGGCATCAACCAGCGCGCGGCAAGCGTACCATCCGCCCCGGCGGACACATAACGCGTCGTATAGGCCGCATACTTGTCGCAGATGGCGTAGAACGCCGAGACGGGCATCATCACCGTCCGCTCGTCGTCGAAGATGAGTTCGAGGTAGAGCCCACGCAATGTCTTCGCGTCCGTGCCCGCGTTGAGATCCAACGCACGGATCACGCCCGGGCCCTTCAGCTCGCGCACGCAGGAGGTTCCGGGGGCGAGTTCGCCATCGAATGTCGTCGTGCTGCCGTCCGGCAGCGCAATACCGTCCACGAGGGACTTGTTCACACGGTCGATCGCCGCACGGTACTTCGTCAGTGCGTCCATCGTGAAGCTTTCAACCTCCACGGAACAGGGATAGGAACGCGTCTCGAAATTGTAGTAGAGGATTTCCCGTCTCTTCTTCTTGGGATACTCGTACGTCACCTTGAGGTGTTCCGCGTAGGGGATCGGCAGATAGAGGTCGTGTCCGCGCCGCAGATAGGGCGTCTTCGGCGACAGGCTTGTGGACATCGGCGCCGCACAAAGAAGTCCGCCCGAGACAAGCTTCATGATCGGTCCTTCGATCGCCAGCTTGCCGTCGATGTAGAAGCGCAGAATACCCGATCCGTCGGCGCCGGCCATCGTGATCCAGAAGCGCGTAATCGCACCCGGTCCCAGCACATCGGCCATCACATGTTCCGTACGACCGCCGTTCTTTTCGACACGGTCGAACTGGTTGCAGTCGCTATTCGCGTACCAGCCCGGCTTGTCGGGCGCCACGTTTTTCCGGTTGTGGCTCGACCAGAGACGCGCCCGCACAGGTGTTGCCGCGAGACGCGTGCGCGCCTCTTCGTCGACCATTTCGTTGAGCAGCGTCTCCATCGTCACGCGCTCACCCGAACGACCCGACATGATTTCGATCCGATGCCAATAGGCGTCTTCCCAGTTCCAGCCGGACGCGTGATTGAAAAGTTCGATCTTCACCTTCTGTCCCGCCCAGCGGCGCAGCGGCAGTTCGATTTCAAGCGGCGACTTGTGCGTGACGACCTGACGGCAGATGCTCTCGCCCGCGACTTTCGCTTCGAACGTCCAATCGCCTTTCGGTTCGGACGACGCCGAGACGACAAGTCGGGGACATTCCGCCGGCACGGTCACTTCGCGTGTCAACGACGCGAATCCGCCCTTGAGCGGATGCGTCATCACGCTCGGCACCTTGGCACCGTTCGCATGGGGCGGCAGGCGAAGTCCCGGCATGAGGTCGGGCGCATTTTCACTCGTGACCCAACCGGGGAAGACCTTGTCCAATCCAGCTTGGACATCCTTGGTCGGTTCTTTACTCATCGGCGACGCGGCCATCAGCACGCCCGCCATTCCCATCGTGATCATCAGGACATTTATCGTTTTCATGCCCCTATTATAGCATAAAAACGCATCCCTGCCCAAAATCTTATTTCACATTCGAGAAGTCGGCCAGCAACTCGCAATAGGAATCGATGATGCGGTCGGGGTGGGCGGCCGCGAGTGTCGCACGCGGATTCGTGAACGTGATCACCGTCACACGCATGCCCGCCGCATGCGCCGCCTGAATGCCATTGACGGCGTCTTCAAAGACCTGGCACCGGGACGGTTCGACGCCGAGACGCGCCGCCGCCGTCAGAAAACACTCGGGGTCGGGCTTCGAATGCGTGTACATCGTGGAATCGACGATCACCGAAAAGTCCTTGCGCAAGTCGAGTGTGTCGAGCACAAAGTCGACGTTCTCCTTGGGGCCGCCCGTCGCGATGGCACACGGAATCCCCTGCGCATGCGCGGCATCAAGAAACGCGCGAAGTCCCGCCGGCACAGCCAGATGCGGTGCCGCCAGTTCACGATAGATCGCCTCCTTCTCGGCACAGAGGCGCGCCAGTTCGTCCGCAGGAATCGGCCGCTGGAAGATCTGCGCCATATAGAAACTTCCCTGCGCCCCCATCCAGTCAAGAATCTGCCGCTCGGTGAGTTCGTGTCCGTAACGCCGGGCAAACGCCTGCCACGACGTGACATGATACCCGCAGTTGTCCACAAGTGTTCCATCCATATCGAAAATATAGGCACCGACCGCTTTCATGCAACCTCTCCTTCAACGAAAAAGGCGAAGGGAAACCCCTTCGCCTCAGACGACGTCCAACAGGACGAGAAAAACTGATTTTACTTGGCCGCAGGCGCAGGGGCCGCCGGCTTGGCAGGAGCCGCAGCAGGCTTGGCAGCCGGCGCGGGAGCCGGGGTCGCAGGCTTCGCGGCCGGAGCCGGAGCCGGGGTCGCAGGCTTGGCAGCCGGCGCAGGAGCCGGGGTCGCGGGCTTGGCGGCCGGCGCAGGAGCCGGGGTCGCGGGCTTGGCAGCCGGCGCAGGGGCCGGGGTCGCGGGCTTGGCAGCCGGCGCAGGAGTCGCCGGAGCCGGGACCTGAGGAAGCGCGGCCTTCTGCTGCTGAACAGGAGCCGGGACCTTTTCATTCGCCATCAGCGAACCCGAATGGACCGTCGACGTCAGACGCGCCAAAACGAGCGTGTTCACGAGGAAGATCGCACCCAGCCAAATCGTCGCCTTGATCAGCACATTGCCGGCATCCGCGCCGAACACCGCTTCGCCCATGCCGCCCGCAAGGCCGCCCAGACCGCCTTCTTTCGGCTTCTGCAGCATCACCACGCCAGCCAGCAGCAGGCACACGATCACTTCAATCACGTAGAGGAGAGGAATCACGATACTCATTCTTTGTTACCTTTTCTTTTGACACTTGTTAAAACAAACTCGCACTCAGGGATCGACGAACGTCAACTTGAGCGTTTCAAAATCGATCTTGCGGTAGTAGCAGTTCCGCGGCGCACCCGACTGATTCTTCGTATGGCAGATGCCGCCACGGCACGGACGCACGATGTAGAGGAGCGAATTCTGCTCGCAATTGACATACGCCTCAAGAAGGTCGAACGTCTCGCCGCTCGTCTCGCCCTTGAACCACAACTTGTTGCGGCTCGTCGACCACAGAATCAGCTTGCGCTTCGCAAAGGACTCCTTCATCGCGAACTCATTCGTGTACGCGACGAGAATGACTTCCTTCGTGTCCGCGTTCTGCACGGCCACGGGAATGACACCCGGATCGCACGCCGCCGAACCGGCCGCGCGCGTTTCGGCAACCTGCTTGCCGACTTTTTCGAGCTTCGTAAAATCGAGACGGAGCTCACTTGTCTCTTCTAATTCGCCCATAGGAATTCGTATTATACCAAAAAATCGGGTACTTGTGAACCGAGATTTTCGGACTGCCTCGCTTTTCGGTCGTCATCGGATCAGGAACTGGAACCCCTGCTTCGTCCAGTCGATCCAGACGAGCGCGAAGTTACGGGCCACACAAGCCCCCGATGCATTATACGCAACGAACGAAATGCAATTCGGCTCCCCGACCTTCGCCGTCAGGCGGGACATCGGAACACGCAGCGAGATCTTGCCGTTCACCACGGTCAGCGGCTGTTCGCACACTTTGATCGCATTCGCGTACACGCCGACTTTCACGACCTGCGCATTCCCCACGGCGACATCGAGCTTCAACGGTTCGTTCTGCGGCACGAGTCCCGACGGCGCATTGAGGAAGCGGATCGGCAGACTCTGCGCGTCCGGCGTGTAGGGGTGGGCCGACGGCGTCGTACGCGTTCCCGCCTTAAGGGACGCCATCAGCGTCGGCACATCCACGAACTGCTGATCCATCCACGCAAGGCGCGTCTTGAAAAACGCCTTGAGGCCGGGATGGCTGCCCTTTCCGTAGATGCCACCGTAATAACCGTAGTGATGCCGCCACTTCGCATCGTTCACTTCGGCCGGAATCCGCAGCTGTTCGTAATACTGGTCGATGAGACCGCCGTCCTTGACGATCTCCTCGAATGCGGCACGCGCGGCCGGATAGCGCGTCCAGAGAAGCGTGCAGAACCACGGATCGTCCGCCCATTCCTTAAAAGCGTTCGCCCTGTGGTAGTTCACGAGCCACGCCGTCGGATTGTAGGTCATCTGATAGTTGCCCACGCCGTAGTCGAAATCCCAGACAGGACCATACTTCAGCGGCCCGCCGATGTCCTTGTACGCAAAGACGCTACGATAGCGCCCGTCGTCGTTGCCGAACATCTCAAACACGAGGAAATACGACACGAGCGATTCGACATCGCAGATTTCCGCATACGACTCTCCGCCCTCATAACCGTCGACGGATGTCACGGCATTGCCATAATGCTGCAGGTAGTCCACGCACCAGTCGTGAACCCGCGTACTCGTCACCATCCCTTCCGCGCCCTTGAACTGCGTCGGCAACAGGAATGTCGGCGACGCATTCTGCGGCGCGTACACGTTGAACCAAACCACTTCGCCATGCCATTCGTCGTATTCGAACTGGAAGAGGTAGCCGCCGGAAATGTCGTTGGTGATGGACGCGAAGTTCGGCACGGACGCTCCGAGATCGTAGGTTTTGTTCGTGTAGACGACCGTTCCCGTGTCAAGCCAGCGGAAGTCGTCCGTCATCGCCGACTCGAGCGCCTTCTTGTCCTCTTTGGCGAAACCTTCTGCCGCAGCCAATGCATCTGCCGTCTCTTCGGCGACATTCTCCCAGTCGTACACGGCCACCCGGTCCTTGGCGACCCGCACGTGTTCACAGAGAAGATAGAGCCCCTGCCACTCGCCGTTGAGTACGCATTCGACCCAAGAGGACTTCATTCCGAGCGAACCGATCTCATTCGCGAAATCATACGCGAGCTTGTTGCGCAGGTTCGTCTCGTCGTAGTAGTTCGCCAAGAGCGTCCAATGCTTGGACTTCGGAATGTCGAACATCTTCGCCTTTTCGTCGAGTTTCAGCTTCCACGGTTTCTTCGGCTCCTTCGCCGTCGAATTACCACGCACATTGATCGTCACAATACCGTCATAGAAGCTCTTCCATTCGTCATTGCCCTGCACGAAGAGCCAGCCATCGTGCTTTTCCTTGTTTTGCGAGGGCGTCTGTCCGTCGTCGGTCGTGAGATAGAAGACTGGCAGCGGCGAGACGAAGAACTCCTTCGTCAACAACTCGCCGTCCGCATCCGAGACGACGCACTTGATCCAATGTTCGTAGTCGGTGGCCTGCGGCGTCCAGGACATCTCCGTCGAGACGACGACGTAGTCTTTCTTCGCCGCCGTCGCCGCACGCGACCACTGTACCCGCACGGACACGGTATTCCCGAAGAACGACAGCGGTTCGACGGTCAGCGCCGTTCCGACGCGAACACGGTTCACCTTCAATTTCGCACTCGGGCGCACCACCCCCGCGAGCCGCTCGAGGCCACCCTGCGCATCGAGACGCGCAAGAAGATTGTGGATCCACGCCCCCGACGTTCCGTCTGTTATCTGCACGGTTCCTCGCACTTGCACAAGATCGCCCGCCGCCGGCACGCGACCATCGGACCAGTTGGCGGCGTCGTTCCAGTCGCCCGTCGCACCGCCGACCCATTGCCGCGCGCCCGTCACCGGCACGTCCACATTCAGCGCCGACGGTACGATGTCCGCACCCGCAGGCAAGTCGAGAATCAATTCGCCCGTTCCGTCCAGCCGATTGGTCACGTTGCCCGCGACAAACGCAGATGTTCCGGCATTCCCATAGAACCGGTCGCCCTGTGCGCGATCGATCAATCCGACCTGTCCATCCGACGTGCGGCGCACCGGCACGAAGTCCCGCACGAGCGTCCCGTTGTCGAATATCTGGCAGGCATGGAAGGTCACATTGTTGCCCGACTTAAACCGATAGTCGAGATTCCGGCCCTGATGATTGGCAAAGAGATAGAGCGTATGCAGGCAGGTGAACGTCGACGCGGTTCGTGTCGTCCACACGTTCGTCACACCGCTTCCATACGCACTGTAGCGGAATGCGCCCCCCGCAAGTTCAATCCAGTAGCGTGACCCTGTAGGCAGCACGGTCAACCCCTGCGCACTCTTATACGTTCCCGAATCCGCATTCCAGCCGACATACACGCCGCTTCCGTCATTGCAAAGCGAATAGGCCTTCTCCTTCCACCACTCGCTGCCGTCGCCACCTGCGCCGAACCAGTTCTCAAGCGAACCGCCCACCGTGAGGTCCATCCACGTGCGCGTGAGGTTGTTCGGCGTAAAGCCCGTGTCGATGAACGCCCCCTTCGGCGCACGCAAAGACGCCAGCCATTCGTATTCGGGGCTGTCGGCAATCGTCCCGGTTCCCACCAGCGACGAGAGAAAAAGCTTGTGTCCGTTCAGACGAAGCGTCCCCGTGATCTTCACCCGTGCGCCGAGTCCGCGCCAATCGCTGTCGCCCGCGAGTTCGGACGGCAACACCAGCTCCCAACACGTGAACGGCGCATTGTTCGTACAGTTGAAAACGCGATCGGACGGCAAATGGACGGTCGTCGCTTCCGTGGGGATGGCCGCGATCGCCTCGCCGAACAGGTTTGTACATACCCAGTTCGCGGGCTGGGTGAGATCGCCGTCACCGCGCGCATTGGTCCAATACGCGACAACGGGAGTGGTCGCGGAAATCGGCGGCGACATCATCATCAGCTGTCCCTCATGAACCTCGAGGAACGCCGGGAAATCGACATTGAGCTTGAATTTCGCCGCATCGTCGGCCGACAGTCCGCCCCCGAGAAGCGGGAAGCCGCCGTCCGTCACAAGTCGCGTCAGGCCGACAGCCGCCCCGTCCAGCACGATCGGATTTTCCGCCGACGCATCCTCCAGCTGGATCGTCGTCGCCGTCAGGCTGTCACACCCGGTCGACGTGACATCGAACGCCACGTGCACACCGCCCTTCAACGTCAATGCACCGTTCACTGTGCGTGCGGTCGCAACATCGTCCTGCACGCTGAAGGTCCCCTTCGCAAGAGTCAGCGGCATCGCATACTGCGTGACAGAACACGCGTCGAGCTGTCCTCCGCCGACCTTCTCGGCGGACGCATAACCGTCGAGCATCGAAGGTTCAAGCTTTCCGTCATGAATGCACAACGTACTCTCGCGCGTCGTGTAGGCGATGCCGTCCCATGTCACATTCGGGGTACCGCTCTTCGCGATGAACGCGCGTCCATTGTCGAGGTCGCAGAGGCCGATCGTGCCGTCGCTTCGGCGGGCCGGACGCAAATCCTTCACACGGGTACCACGGTCGAACAGCTGCATCGAGTGGAAAATGATGGTTTCCTGTTCGTTCCGTTGAAACATCGTCCCCTTGCGGTTCTGGGCGAAAAGGTAAAGCGGATAGTTCAGCTTGAACGTGTAGCCCGAAATCGTCCTTTTCACCACGCCGTCAAGACGATAGACGCCCGCATCAAGTTCCATCGTGTGGAGTCCGGCGGGAACGGGCGCCCTATCCGTGCCCGAACCGCTATTGCCGAACCCCACATAGACCCCGCCGCCGTCATTACCCAGCGCAAATGCCTGGTTATTCCAGTCCGTGTTCCACGCGCCAAACCAGTATTCGACGTTCTTCTGCACGTCGATCGTCACGCACACGCGCGAATTCTGATCGGGATAGAATCCCGTATTGAAATAGGCCCCGCGCGGCGCAATAAGGCGGGTCAGACACACCGTCTCATCGTCCAAGCCCGCAATCGGATTATCCGCAAGACTCTCTGCGGCAACCGACAGCACGAGACCGAGCACACAAAACGTCGCTCCCTTTCGCATACACAGACGCATCAGTCGAGTTCTTTCCCTTTCGTCTCATGCAAAAAGACGGCACAGATGGCAAAACCGAAGAGGCAGATGGCGCCGTAGATCCAGAACGTTACGTCGAGTCCGCACTTGGCCTTGATCGGCGGGAACGTCAATTCAAGACTGAAGCAACTGACCCAGAGCACGGCCACGGCGATGGACATTGCAATGCCGCGCACCTTGATCGGGAAGAGTTCGGAAAGAACGACCCACACGACCGGGCCCAACGTCAGGGCGAAGCAGGCAATAGCCGCCATGACCAGCACCAGCACGCCCACACCCGTCAAGCCCCTGTTATAGCAGAGGCCCAACGCGGCATAGATGACCGCGAGACCGCCACAGCCGAGCAACATCAGCGGGCGGCGGCCCACTTTGTCCACCAGACTCATCGCGAGAATCGTGAACACGATGTTGACCGCGCCGCCGATCACCTGGTTGAACATGGTGCTCGACACATTGAAGCCCGCCGACTTGAAGACGACTTCCGCATAGTTGAACACGATGTTGATGGCACACCACTGCTGCAGGATCGCCAGGAAGATGCCCAGCGCCACCGCGCCCCAGACGCCCGTCCAGCGACCTTCCACGACTTCCGTCGTACGGATCCCCTGTTCCTTGCGCGCCAGCCACAGGGGACTTTCCGGGATGAACCGTGTGAGAATGAAGAACACGAGCGCCGGTACGAATGCGACGCCGAACATCACGCGCCAGTTCAACGAGGTATCCGGCACCGTCTTGTAGATGACCCAGTTGATGAACTGCGCCAGACAGATGCCGAGGACGATCGTGAACTGGTTGAGCGCCACCATCTTCCCGCGCTGATCGGCCGGCGACATCTCCGCGATGTAGAGCGGCGACGCATTGGACGCAATGCCGATGCCGACACCACCGAGGATGCGAGCCCCCACGAAACCCCAGAAGGACGTCGTAAACGCCGTCAGGATCGCGTAGACCATAAAGAAGATCGAGGCCAGCACGAGCGACGGACGCCGTCCGAGCCGATCCGGCACCCACATGAAACCGACGGCGCCCAGGATGCACCCGAGCACGGCCGACGACATCGCGAAACCAGACGCCCAGGCATTATTCTGAATGCCCAGGTAGGCTTCGTAGAATTCCTTCGCACCGGCGGCCACGACGAAGTCATAGCCGAAGAGGAGTCCGCCCAGCGCCGCGACGATGCACGGGAACAACAGGTTCTTATTCATCATCTGATCCTTTTCTGATTCTGCTTAGAACGTATGCGCACGTGCCGTCTCGAAGAGCGCGATGAGGTTCTCCGGCGGAACGCCCTGCTGCACATTGTGAATGGCCGCAAACATGTACCCGCCGTTGGGCGCAAAGGCATTCAGCACGTCCTTCACTTCGCGGCGGATTTCGTCCGGCGTCGCGCTCTGCAGCGTGTGCTGGGTGTCGACGCCACCGCCCCAGAAGGTCAGCTTGTCGCCGAACTTCGCCTTGAGTTCACGCGGATCCATATTCGCAGCGCTCGTCTGCACGGGATTGAGGATGTCGAATCCGGCGTCGATCATGTGCGGAATCAGCGGCATGATCGAACCGCACGAATGGATAAACGTCTTCCACGTGGTATGTTCGTGGATCCAGTCGTTGAGACGGCGCAGGTACGGCTGGTAGAGCGTCTTGAATGCACGCGGCGAAACGAACGGACCGTTCTGCGCGCCGAAGTCCGTCCCGCTCACGACCACGGCCGACGGCAGATTGCCCACGGCGGCAAAGAGGCGCTCGAGATTCCTGAGGGCGATTTCGCACTGTCCTTCGAACACGGCATGGATGTAGTCCTTGCGCACGACCGTGCTCATATACCACTCCTCAAGGTCACGGATGCCCTTCGGATGCTTGAGCTGCGGCGCAGGCACGAAGGCGATGTCGCCGAAGGCCATGCCGGGGAGGTTCATGACAATCGCCTTGTCCGTTTCCCGGTAGGTCTTTTCCATCTGGGCCTTGAGCCAGGCGAGGTCCGTTTCGGATACGGGCTGGAACTCCTCAAGGTTGTCCGCCGGGTTCAGATGGTCGTCGTCGATCGGATCCTGCCGCACGATGGCGTCGCAGTAGAAGCCGCCCTTCGGCATCTTGCCGCTCGGCGGCGCACTCTTGTCGCCCTGCGGATACTGCAGCAGGCACCCGTCGGGAGAGGGATCCGTATTGAATCCGCCCGGCACCAGGACGGGCGTGCCGTCGAAAGTGGTCCAGGGTTTCCAGTCCTCGTTCTTGTAGCCGAAGAGCGTATACGGAAGCGACACGTTCACCACGTCGCCGCCGACGGCCGCGAGAAGGTCGGGCGTGATCTCGCCCAGCATCTGGAACACGTCGATGACCTTGACTGGCGTACCAGGCGGATCAAGCTGCAGCGCCTGCCGCAGTTTGTAGACCGTCGACACGTTCATACCCGTCAACACCGTACCGCCCAAGTCGATCGGCACTCGATCGGCCTGACGGTGGTTCAACGTTTCATTTACCAGTTCGCGTGATGTCATAACAGAAATCCTTTCCATCTGCCCCTCAGCAGAATGTAACCATTATAACACGAATCCCCCCTCGACATCAACCCTTGCGTAATTGTTAGGGGTGACACAAGCTGTAGCCCTGGTCAAAAGGATAAAAGAGGAAAAAGAGAAGGTGGAAAAATCATCATCAGAATCCTTTTATGTTGGACAATGCTCGTGCCTCATACGGACCTCATCATCACGAGGAGCCCCGCCGTTCATTTCCTACGGTTCTCATGCAACACGTCAAAGTTGTAGAACGCCGTCGCATTGCCGGCACGCGCCGATTTCTCGAGCAGAGCCGCCACCTTTTCTTCATCATACCCCTGCGGATTGGCAATCTCCGCATAGAGGAGAACCGCGAAATTATTCCACGCGACCGGATCATCCGCAACCGACCGCAAAACGGTATTGCCAATCGCGCGGGACGGCAATTCATTGAAAATCCCCAACGTCCGTGCCGCTCCCGTCTCGCGCACGATCTTCATCAAGCTGTAAAGGCGAGGGTGCGGACCTTTACTCCGACTGGCGTAAATGCCCAGACAATAGTCCTCTGCCAACCGCCAAACCGTGAGCGTCCCGTCCTTGTCCTTCGGGAGGGATTCTTCATTGACAAAATCCCCCTCGACAATGAGCGTCTGATTCCAGACATTTTTGAAAATGTCGTTGAACAGCTTGCGCGCCTCGTTGGCATCACACCGCAGGTAAAGTCTGTCAAGTTCCCGACAGGCCTCACGTTCCATGTCGCGATTGACATTCCTGTAGGTCCAGCCGACACTGATTCCCGTCCTCTCCTCGTCTTCCGTTCCCGGGCGACAATACCGACACGATCCATCTGCAAATTCGCACAAATTCCCCGCAACCTTCCGCTCAAGTTCCTCCACGTCCACCTTCCACACGTCGTTGGAAGACGGCGTCCACGGACAGAACCTCATCTTCTTCAAAACCTTCGGCGGCGTCCTTCCCGGGTCTTTACATGCGACCTGCGAATCCGCCCACCTCGGGCCGCCGACACTCTCTTTCGAACGATCACGCGTGTACCCTGCGTAAATCTCGTAGCCGAAATTCAGCTGGCTCACCAGCGGCAAGTGGAATCCTGTGACATTGAACTCCGCACGACGACAAAGTTCGGGACGATACCTGAACGGGCGATGTGACTTCAGCAGCGCCGTGCGCCGATCGGCGGAATCGGCACGCGCAGAGGCACCCGCCCTGCGGCCCTGCCTTGCCTGGTCCATGAGCGCCCCCACCGTCCCAATGATTTCCGGCCAGCTCGACGGACGCGGTATCCCGGTTTCATCCACCGCGCATTCGCTGTACCTGAGTTTCAGAAAGTGCCCCGCGAAGGAAACGACCAACGCCCAGTCTCGCATATCCGAACCCTGCTTCGCATCCCGATACGTAAACTCCGCCATGAGACAATCCGTGGCGCCGATTTTACCCCGCACTTCGTTCTTTCGCGCCGATGCATTCGCAAGTACATCGGCCGACCGAATTTGAACCGCTTGAACGACATCAACCAGTTCCTTACGCACGTCTTCGCAAACGCCATCCGCATCTAGTTTCGCCCCGCTGCGTTTATAGAGATAGACCGTCAACAGGCGTTGTCCGGCCGTTCCCGCGCCCGATTTTTGAGATGTATAGAGAAAGGACTGATCATCCTTTCCATATATCAACCGCCTCTGCATGCGCATTCCCGCGATCTCGTTCGGCAGCGACATGTTGGTGTCGATGTCATCCCACCGTTCACACGGCTCCTGCTTGAACGCCGCCGCCATCAGCGAAAATGCCGCCATCAATACAAAGATCAGTTTCTTCATGTTTAACTTCCTTTTGCTTCTGCCCGTATTATACCAATATATCGGCGCATTAACAACGGGCGATTTCCATGAGCATTTTTGAATACACAAGGAAAGAGTGCCGCTGATAGTTGACCGGAAGTTGTTCCACCAGCGACCCAAAATCATACTGTTTCACCTTCCACCACAGATGCGCGTCCGTGACCACCGGGCCAAGGATTTCCCGCAGGGTTGCCTGGTCAGGATGATTCCAAAGCGAAAGATAACCGCAAGTACGATCCTGTACATCCATCCGGTTCCAGAACCATCCCTTACGCTTTCCACGGGCACGAAAGTCGAAACTCGCGCCGTTGTCGACGAAAAGAAGCGTTCCGTCCACATCCACGAGCACATTGTCGCGGGTGAACGTGTCGATGCCCGCGATCCAGGAAATGACCGGGTAGGCGGTGATCGCCTGTTCGCGGATTTTCGCCCGCAGAGCGTCGCTTCCGTTTTTCCAGGCGTCCTCAAGCGGACGCGCCCCCGAGGCGAATTTCGCCAGCCGAACGACTTGCGCCCCGCGGCCGTCATGGAAGTCCACCCGATACTCGCGGCTCGGCGGCACCTGCAACCCCGCCCGGCGCAGGATCTCGTCCGCGACAACCTCATTGTGGACATGTTCTTCGCTCGAATACGCGGACCAGCTTCCGCACTTGGCGATGAACTTGGTACCGTTGATCCACCCCGCCCGCGGATGCGTCGATCCATTAGGCGTAGTCTGAAAACCGGCCAGCATCTCGGCCGTCAAGACCTCCGGGAAGCCCTCCCCCCGCCCATTCGCAACCAACGGCCGTGCCTCCGCTCGACAGGCGTTGAACTCGGCTGCAAAAGCCGCATAATTTACGGACTTCGAATTGTGGTCCTCAATCACGGCGAACCGCACACGACGGTACTTGTTCGCGAACTCCACCTCGCCGAGAACTTCGTGGAACAATTCCGCCATGTGGACGGGCGGATTGCGGAAGGCGCCACATCCCCAAGCCCCCAACACGATGGCGTCGTGTCCATGCAAAAGCCCGATGCGCAACATCGACCTGATTTTGCTTTTCGTCACGGCGGCCGCCCAATCCACCATCCGCCCGCGGGCGTCGAGTTCGGGACGGTTGATCGCCGCAACCGAAACGACCGCACAGGTGAAAGGATCGTCAAGAAGGCGACACCCTTCCTTGTCCCCCGCACGGAAAAACGTCACCTTGCCCGAATAGATGCCACCCGTATCGCGGTTCATCGGATAACGCGCCACACCGAGCGGAACGCCGACAAGCCCGGCGAATGCATCGCTGTACTGATAGAGCGACACGCACAGGTTGCTCCGCCGAAAGAGCGTCTCCTCCTGCGCCCGCGAACCCGTGAGGACGCCTCCTCCCGGCGTGTGGCGATTCGCCATATTGAGGAGAATCGGACGATAACCGCTCTCAACGAGCCCACGCACCACGTCAATGCAATCCGCATTGACGGCGTCGATCGTCGTCGTTCCAACGGAAGGTACTCGTTCCACCGAGGGCGGGTTTGCATAGAAAACGCTTTGCGCAAGCACGTCCTCCCGCTCCGGCAGGTGTACAGCCCGCCCCGAGCTCGACGCATAATACCCGCACCGGCAGATCATCATCGTCTCTTCAAAGACTCGAACATTGTTCATCTTGATTTCTGAAATACTCTTCATTTCCTCGACCCTTTCACATTGCCATTTTGACCAGATGGCGATATTATATCATATTGCGCTTTTGACTGCAAGGGGAGAAATTCAAATTATTCACTTTCACAGATCGAACTCCACCGTCCCCCTATAATCCCTCGTACCCGAGGCGTGCAACCCACGAATGACGCCCCATGCCGACTGCAGGACGCTCTACCCGCTTGAGGAACCCGCAGTAACTTGCGGGACGGCCCAGATATAGCTTTGTCCCCGCCATTTTCTGCAAGGGATAGAGAATGCACGCCCGAACGGCATCGAGTTGCCGAAGCTGATGTTCGCACGCCACCCCGCGCACATCCGGGAATGCGGACATCCAGCACATGTTCCCCGTCGCGGCAAAGGGACCCGACCGTAGATAGCCAACCCCCTTGGCGACCATCGACTTCATCATTGCCTGAGCCACACCGCTCCGCGTTATCGGATGTTCCTTGGTTCCTTTTCGCATCGTAACCCCGCCACCCTCACTTTGTGACGCATGGATGAGCCCCAGGAACTTCCGCTGCTCGGCCTTTAGCGATGCGATGTGGCGGTCAATGGAATCTTGCCGGACACGGACATCTCCATCAAAGTGAATCTGATTGCCGAGGAAACTCACCCATGGCGAAACGTCGCGTTCCTCTGGCTTGCGAAGTTCGCGCCAGCAATACGGCCCTTTGGACTTCACCTCGTAGAACTCCGGACCATACGGAATCCGATTGACGACTCGGTGATAGGGCAACAACAACCGCTCGAGTGCCCGCAAATACCGATCCCGTGCCGCGCGACACTTCCGCCGATCGGGATGCACGATAACAATGTCATCGCAGAACCGCGCGTAGAAGAGATTCTCGTCACCCCACCGTTCCACACGCCGGTCGGCGATATCCAGAACCCAGTTTGCAATCAACATCGAAATCGCCCCGCCCTGCGGAACCCCAACCTCAGCAGCAACCCTCTGCGCACCGCCAATGGCCCCCAACGCCTCACGAATCTTCTCCACATACGCCTCGCACTCCACGTGGCACCTCGGCTTCGCACCCTTCAACAGAGTCTCGGTCGATGTATAGGCTTTCAAATACCCCTTCACGGCCTTCTTCGCCAGCCGATCCACTCCCGCACCTCGCGCCAATCGATCAAACGCCTTCCATGCCACACGATGGTCAATCACATCGAAGAACTTCTTGATATCGCACTCCGCCACCCACAACGTTTCACCCTTGTGCTTCGCACGATAATCAATCAGCGCTCTGACCGCCGTCGTATGGTCAACGCGAGCATCTTCGCGGAACGAATAGCAGTTCGAAGACAACTTCGCGTCGAACGTCTTCCGCAGATACTTGGCGACCAGCCGGAGAATCACCTTGTCCTCCAGATTGAGAAAGGACGTCACGAATCGTGTCCCCTTGCCTGGTTTCTCGACCGCGAAACTGACCGGCATCTCGAAGTTGAAATCGCCACGCTTGACCCGTGCTCGAATCCGCGCTGCGAATTCCGAAAACCGCCGTCCCCACTCAGACTCGTCCAGCTTGCCGTTCTCAATCACCCACCGTACATGCCGCATGATCGCAAGCTTGTTATAGACCGCCCGATCGGTTTTCTTCCGAGCCTTCAACCCAATCCGCGACCACAGTCTTCTCGGCGGCATATAGGCCGCAGGATCGTCTGACCAGGCACCGGCCACCACATTGCCTTCCGACCTCCGGCCCACCCCCTTGAAATAGCGATCCAACGCCACGTCACCGTGTCGTTTCACACACATCCGCGCCCGCATCGTCGCCAAGCAATCGGCAATCGCCAGATCTGTCAAATACTCTGCCACCATCTCCATCACCTATTCGCCTACACCTATTCTCTATACCCCATCCGCCTTCAACCTATTCACCATTCCCTATTCGCCTTCAACCTATTCACTATTCACCTTCAACCTATTCACTATTCCCTATAACCTATTCCCTAAAAAAGCGGGGGAGGCGCGGGATATTACCGCAGACCATATAGTCTTTCACGGGAGACCGATCGACTAAAACCTTACAGCTCAAGTCTCAACAGCCCTCAACCCCGTTCCAATCCGACCACCTTTCGGCATCGGTCCGCACGCTCCCCCGAAAAATCGTTCTTGGTTACACCTCTTATTCGCCACACGTCAAACAATCCGTATTGTCAAATCGCGATCTCGCGATATCTCCAACAATAGCACCTAACATTTATAATCCTCCTTCATCATTTACTTATTCGCCATCACCACTGTTTTCTTACGCCTATCCTGAAATATTTCCGAAAATCACAACAATAGCCATCACGATCAGATCCAACACGCCGAGTCAACTTACGGGCTGTTAATGCCATCGTCAGCTTTGCTACATAATTGCGCATAACTTCCAACCTTTCCGTAATAGCACATTGTGCACTGTTTTATTGTCGAGGGGTTCAGGTATAATTGTGGAACGGCAGAAGTCCTATCACGGCACCTTCAGCCGCGTTACAGCTCATCGAGAACGGCAACCGTTCACCGCACTTCAACCGTTTCGCAAATAAAATCAAACATTCTCCTTGAACCTCCCCGCCCGCTTTGCTATACTTGTACCCGATGAACCGAAAAATCCAGAAACGCCTCGTCGCCGCCGGCCATGCCCTCGCCCCGGACGAACCACCCGCAAAACCCTTCTTCGCGTGGTTCGAGCAGGACGTGCTCGGCCTCGACTCGGAGGAGTACTGCCGCGCCTTCTGGCGCGAGGCCTGCCGCACGGGCCATTCGATCGGCCGCACCCCGCGCACGGTCGAGAGCTGGCAGCGCGAGCGGGGCACCCATCCCGCCGCGCGTCCTGGCGAGATCCTCATGATCTATCTCTTCGTCGGCGGCGCGAGCCTCCCCTTCTGGTTCATCCGCGAGGCGGTCCGCCGCCACCTGAACCGCGTGCGCCGCCCCTCCTACTACGCGGCGGAGCGCGCGCGCCGCCACGCCCTCGCGCGCGAGCGCCGGCGGCAGGGCCGCCGCGCGACGACGAACCCGCGTCCGTCGCTCGACGCGATCCGCGCGCTCTACG
>JAZUGW010000116.1:0-6960 GCA_045641465.1 Kiritimatiellia bacterium
TGGGAAGTCGAAGGCCCCACGTGGCACTGCCGCCGTACGCGTCAGGAGAAGCCGCGCGCGACGAAGGGCTCGATCCAGTTCCAGGATCACGGCAATCCCGTGCACTTCCGCAACGTGTGGGTGCGTGAGCTGCCGTGCCGCTATGCGAACACGACGCACGGCACGTACCTCGCGAAGGAGCAGGACGTGACGAACCTCCGCCGCGACATCGCGAAGAAGCTGCTCGCGAAGATCGACCAGTCGAAGTGCGGTCCCGAGCAGGTGAAGCAGATCCTCGAAGTGATGGCCTACTGCACGGAAGAGCCGATGATGGCGGCCGCGAAGAAGATCTGCGGTGGCTACCTCGCGCAGCTCAACACGCTCAACGGTCAGCAGATCGACGCGAAGAAGAACGAGCTCAAGGACCTCCGCAACACCTACCGCGTGCTTACGCGCAACGGCCAGGCGAAGGACTGCCCGCTCGGCCAGAAGCTCGAGAAGATCTCCCGCGAAAAGGGCTGGCGCTAAGCGCGTAAAAGGTTAAAGGTTAAAGATTAAAGGTTAAAGATTAGAGGAGGAGGGGTGAAGGTTAAGGATTAAAAGTTAAGATTGATGGTTGAAGGGTTTAAGGTTAGGACGTGTGTCACTTCACTCTTCACTTTCCAGTTTTAGCTTCAAGACAAAAACATTCCTTGATCTTCAACCTTTTTCATCCTCCAACCATCCTCCCCTGATTTTTAACCTTAAACTTTTAACCTTTAACCACCAACCATCCTCTCCCAATCTTTAATCTTTAATCTTTAATTTTTAATCTTTAATTTCTTCATGCCTGATACACAGAAACAACATATTGCGTTGCCGTTGAAGTACCGTCCGATGAACTTCAGCGACATGGTGGGGCAGGAGCATGTCGTTCGCACGTTGCGCAACGCCATTGAAAGCGGGCGCATCGCCAATGCCTATCTGTTCATCGGGCCGCGTGGTATCGGCAAGACGACGACCTCGCGTATCCTCGCAAAGGCGCTCAATTGTACGAATCCGAAGGGCGTCGAACCTTGTGGCGAATGTGAAAACTGCCGGCAGATCGCGGCGGGTCGGTCGATCGACGTGACAGAACTCGATGCGGCGAGCCACAATAAAGTCGAGGATGTCAAACCGATCATGGATGCCGTCCAGTTCAAGCCGGTGGCGTCCAAATACAAGATCTTTATTATCGACGAATGTCATATGCTCACGAACGCGGCCTGGAACGCGCTCCTCAAGACCCTCGAGGAACCGCCGCCGTACGTGAAGTTCATTTTCGCGACGACCGAAGGCGACAAGCTGCTGGCGACGATCATTTCGCGTTGCCAGCGTTTCGACCTGCGTCGCATCCAGACGCACCAGATCGCGGGGCGTCTGCGCCACATCTGCGAGCAGGAAGGCATTACGGCCGAAGAGGATGCGCTCCTGGCCATTGCCCGCGGTGCGGAAGGCGGCATGCGCGATGCGCTCAGTTCGCTCGACCAGCTCATTTCCTTCAAGGGCGCCAAGATCACGGAAGAAGACGCCTTGGGCGTGTTCGGACTCGTCTCGCGTGCGGCGCTGGAGGATCTGTCCGGGGCGATTCTCAAAGGCGATGCGGCGACGATCCTGCGCAGCGTCGAGACCTTTGATTCGGCCGGTAAGAACATGCGCCGTCTCGCAGGTGAACTGCTGCAGCATTTCCGCAATCTGCTCGTCTGTCAGACGCTGGGGGCTAATGCCGCCGGCATCGAGGCGACTCCCGACCAGATCAAGACCCTGTGCGAACAGGCCAAGATGTGCGATGCGTCGCGGATCTTTCGTGTCGTCGACCAGCTGGCGACGATGGAGGACAAGTTGCGCTATGTGTTGAGCGTACGGACATTGATCGAGATTACGCTCATCCGTGCCTCGCGGATTGCGACGGTGGCGAGTATTGAAGAGCTGATGCGTGCGGTGCGTGCCTTGCGCGGACCCATCGTGCCGGCTGGTGCTGCACCGGTTCCGCCAGCGGCACCGGCTCCCGCGCCTGCCGTTGCGGCGGCGCCTGCTCCGTCCGTCCCGGCTCCGACACCGGTGGCGGCACCGGTCTCCACGCCGGCGCCGGTGAAGGAGGCCGAGGCCCCCAAGCACGTACTCACGCAAGAGGAACAGCGGAAGATCATGGACGATCCCAAGCTCAATAGTTTCATTGGCATGTTCAAAGGCGCCCAGATCACCGATATGTCCTAACAGTTTAGAGTGTAGAGTTTAGAGTGTTGAGTTTAGAATTCTAAAGGAGAAATCATGGAGTTGAATGAACGTCCCACGATGAAGATGCTGCCGGGTGATGAAGTGCGCCAGATCATGTGGCGTTTTGCCGAGCGTTTTGACATTCAGATGGCAGTTGCCGGAGCCCGGAGTGTGGCGCGTGGTCTTGTCGCGAAGCTGGTGGCGGATGGACAGCGCAAGACGCACGAATGGACGGCGGAGAAGCAGGCGATGTTCGACGCGTACGATGCGAGCGGTGTGACGGCGGCGACGCTGAACGCCGATTGCGGCGGTTTGTTTGAAGGTCCGCGCAATCTCGCCGAGTCGTTGCTCACGTACGAGACGGCCTGGGTGGACAACGGAGCGGCGACGAGCTCGTTTGTCAATGCGCTGGCGATGGGGCCGATCGCCGAACTCGGTACGCCCGAACAGAAGCAGCGCTACATGTCGCTCTGCGCACCGGGCAATCCGAGCGGAAAGACGTGGCGCGGTTCGTTCGCGCTTACCGAGCCGTTGCCCTATGTGGGCGTCGACACGGGCGTGCTGTGCGGACGCGTGTCGATCGCGGAGTGGAAGGACGGCGAAGAGCCGATGATCCGCGTCGAGAAGCGCGGGCGTTTCATTACGAATATTGCGATCGCCGACTATGTTACGGTGGCGGCCAATTCGGGCGACGACCGCATCAAGGGTTCGTGCATGATCATTGTCGAAGCGACGGATCCGGGCAAGTTCGACCGCGGGGCGCAGACGCCCAAGTGCGTCCATCAGCTGTCCAATACAGGCGATCCCGTGATCGATGTCGTGGTGCCGGCCTCGCGAATCGTGGGCGGTTATGACATCGTGGACGGACAGGTTGTGCCGCGACTCGGGCATTCGGAGATCATTGCGCAGGTCTTTTCCAAGACGCGTGTCGGTGTGGGCGTGATGGGTGCCGGTTCGCTGATGAGTGCGATTGAACCGGTTGTCCGCTATCAGCGGACGCGCTTCCGCGGTGCGGTGGGCGTGGAAGAGTCGTCCCCGCGCTACCAGCAGGGATTGCAGATGAAGGAAGACGTGACGGAGCGTCTGGCCGATGTGTGGGCGACGGCGGAAGCGGCGAGTTCGCTCGGCTTCGACATTTCGCGCCGTTTCGACGAGCTCGAGTTGATTCAGGACGAGGCGAAGGCGAAGCTTGGCAAGGGCCGCGAGATGCTGAAGAACATGAAAGCGCCGATGGAAAAGGCCGTTCAGCTGCTGGCGGAGGGGAAGGACCCGATGGCGGACGAAGACGTGACCGTGCGTTTCGTCTATCTGCAGGCGCTTTGCAACATTCTGTGTCCGAGCTGCAAGCTGTGGAACACGGGCCACGGCGCGGATGTGATGCGCCAGGCTGTCACGCTCATGGGCGGTTACGGCATTACGGAGGATTGTCCGGGGTTCCTTTTCTACAAGTGGACGGACATGCAGCTTGATGCGACCTATGAGGGACCGGAAGCCGTTCAGCGCCGTCAGATCAGCGAAACGATGGCGAATCCGGTGTTCCTCGCGCAGGTCGAGGCCTGGGCGAAGACGCTTGCGGCGCAGTCCGTGGAAGGTGCCTCGGCGTTGGCGGCGGCGTTGCGTCTGTGGGCCTGGACGCAGAACTTCGCGAAGACGGCGAAGGATCCGAACGGCAAGAAGCTGGGCGGTTCGCAGCGTCACGGTGTGGTGTTCCCGCTGGCGGATGCGCTTGCGGGGCTCATGGCGGCGACGAGCTTCCAGGCTGATATTGCGTTCCTCGCGGTCCAAGGCAAGGACCATCCGGTGGTGGGACCCGAGCTCGACGGAACGGTCAATACATTCAATGACCTGTTTGGAACGATCGTTGCGGATGTCGCGGGTGAAGCGGCCAAGATCTGCACGGGCGTGGTCTACGGATTCGGCGCGGCGACGGCGGAGGACAAGGCGGCATTCGCGGCCCTGCGTGCGACGCTCGACGAAGCGCTGGCCGGGACGCGCTTGGCGAAGGATCGGGCGGCCAAATGCCTCACGACGGTGATGATTCCCGAGGCGCTTGACTATCCGATGTGAAAAAATTAAAAAAGTCTGTCAGAATCGGTCAACCGATTTGCCATACCAACTGTAAGCGAAAAAGAAGGAGGCATGACATGAACAACAAGAAAATGATGGTGGTTTTGGTTGCGGCGGTGGCCGCAGTGACGACGGTCTTTGCGCGTCCGGGTGGCGGCGGCCTCTGCGGCGGTCCTCGTGGTGGTGGCGGCGTTCATCATGGCGGCGGTCCTCGTGGCGGTGTCTGTGCGCCGGCGCGTCCGATGCATGTCGGTGGTGGCCGTGTGTGCGCGCCGGTTCATCATGGTGGTCCGGCGTTCCATGGTGGCGGGTATCGCCCGGGTCCGGCTTTCCACGGTGGGCATCGTTGGGGATATGGTCCCGGCCTGCATCGCGGTCCCGGTCCGCTCAGCCTGGTCGGCTGGCGCCGTGGTGCGCTCCATCCCTACTATCGGAGCTGCTGGTATGGCGATGTGTGGTATGACGCCTATGGTTATGCGTACTACTATCCGGGTTATGCGGCGACGACGGTGGTGACGACGCCTGTTGTGACGACCCCTGTGGTGACAACGCCGGTCGTAACAACTCCCGTGGTGACGACTCCCGTGGTGACGACGCCGGTCGTGACAACCCCCGTGGTGACGCAGCCGGTGGTCACCCAGCCCGTGGTGACGGCGCCTGTGGTCACGCAGCCTGCCGTGGTCATTCCGTGAGGAAGATGCTGTCCGACAGCCTAGAGAAGGATGCGTTCTGGTCGATGTGACCGGACGTGTCCTTTTTTCACTGTACGGGTCGAAGATTTCTCGAAAAATTTGGAAATTGCGTGTGGATTTTTCGTCCGTTTCGCGTACCTATGAGTACGGAAACAGGATAGTTTCAAAACAAAAAAAGGAAAACAAAATGAAGAAGCTCATGATTGCGATGTGTCTCGCGGGCGCGCTCTGCGCGTTCTCGGCGGATGAAGCGGCTCCGAAGGCCGAGGGTAAGGCGCCTGCGCGTCGTCAGATGGGTCAGCGCCCGCCTCGTCAGCCGTTGACGGAAGCTCAGCGTCAGGAATTCCGTGAGAAGTTCCTCGCTCAGATGAAGGCGCGTCGCGAGGAGACCCAGAAGAAGATCGTCAATACGCTCAAGGAAGCCGGTCTTGAAGAGGCCAAGGCGAAGGAGACGGCCGAGAAGATCGAGAAGATCATGATGGAAGGCCGTCGCATGGGTCCGGGTATGGGCATGGGTGGTCGTGGTCCGGGCATGGGTCGTGGTCCGGGCATGGGCCGTGGTCCCCGTGGCGAGCGTCAGGGCCGTCGTGGTCCGCGTGCGGAAAAGCCGGCTGAAACCAAGTAACGGTTCCGGTAGATCCGACTACAGCTTGCGTGCGATTTCATACGAAATCGCGCGCAAGTTCTTTTTTTACCCAAATAGCAATGCTTGGGACGAGATTCCCGTTCTGCATCGGAGAAGGGGTCTGTCCCCGTTTCCGAAGGGGACTGTCCCCATTCCCGAAGGGGTCTGTCCCCATTATCGAGGGGGCCTGTCCCCGTTTCCGAATGGGGCTGTCCCCGTTTGTGAACGCGTCCTACCAATTTCGGGCGAAGTGTGGTATAATAAGGGCGAGTCTGCGCGACGTGCGTATGACTAAATTTTGATTAAGGAGTAAAAATGTTTACATCGATTCTCTTGGCGGCGGCGTTGATTCCGCAGCCGGTTTCCATGACGACGGGTACGGGTTCGCTGGCCGTCAAGAATGCGAAGGTTGAGTACGCCACAGATGCGAAGATCCCGAAGGAGGGATATCGTCTGAGTGTGACGACGGCTGGTGTGAAAGTTACCAGTTCCGATGCGGCCGGACGTTTCTATGCCGAGCAGACGCTCGCGCAGCTGAACGAAAAGGGACAGTATCCGGTTGTTGAAATCGAAGATGCGCCGCGCTATCCGTGGCGGGGTCTGTTGATCGACGATTGCCGTCACTTCTTCGGCAAGGAGACGGTCAAGCACGTGATCGACCAGATGGCGAAGCACAAGTACAATCGTCTGCATTGGCACTTGACGGACGACCAGGGTTGGCGTTTGGACATCCCGGGCTACCCCGAACTCATCAAGTACGGCGCGGTGCGCAGCCAGAGCGCGCGTCACGGTACGCACCCCACGAAGGGTACCAAGGAAAACTGGAATGACCTCAACGGCATCAAGTACGGTCCCTACTACTATACCGAAGCCGACATCAAGGAAATCGTCGCCTATGCGGCTGCGCGCCATGTGACGATCGTGCCGGAAATCGAAGTGCCCGGCCACATGTTCGCCGCGCTCTCGGCGTATCCGGACCTCGCGTGCGTACCGGCGAACCTCGCCGCGCGCGATCCGCGTCTCGTGTGGGGCATCGAGAAGGATGTCCTCTGCCTTGGCAACGACAAGGGACTCAAGTTCATTGAGGACGTGCTCGAGTATGTGTGCCGTCTCTTCCCGGGCGATGTGGTGCATCTCGGCGGCGATGAGTGTCCGCAGATCCGTTGGAAGACCTGTCCGAAGTGCCAGGCCCGCATCAAGGCCGAGAACCTTGGCAGCGAGAAGGGTCTGCAGCCGTGGGTCACGCGCCGTCTCGTCAAGTTCCTCGAAGCGCGTGGCAAGCGCGCCCTCGGCTGGGACGAGTATCTGCTGGGCGACGTGCCGAAGAGCGCGATCGGCATGAGCTGGCGTGTGAGTAGCCGC
>JAZUGW010000117.1:0-15426 GCA_045641465.1 Kiritimatiellia bacterium
ACGCTGGGCCATCACGTCAAGAAGCTTCACGGCGAAGGACGCGTCGCCGGCGAACGCGCCCACGCGCGAGGCGAGCACGGCATCCACGCGCTTGTCGCCAAGCTGGATGAGCGCCCGACGCGCCGCTTCCGCAAGCGCCGCGTCACGCTGGCGCATCCACCCGAGGAGCATCTCCACGTCGTCCACCGTGCCAACCGCACCGACACCGAAGAGCGCCGCTTCGCGCACGTGGGGATCGGTCGCATAGGCGAGCGCTTCGGCGAGGAACGCCGGCGCGGCCGCGCTCTTCACGTGAACGAGCGCCACGAGAACCTGCTTCAACGATTCCGGCGGCAAGGTTGCAACCCAAGAGGACCGCATCGTCGCGAGGCGCTCGGGCGGCAGGAGCGCGAGTGCCTGCGCCACCGTTCCGCGCGTGGTCGCATCGGTTGAGGCAAGGCCTTCACGGGCCCACGCATCGAGGCGCGCCGCATCCGTGCGCAGCAGGCCGCAGAGCGCCGCGAGGCGCTGATGGGCAGGCGCCGCCTGATTCCGGTAAACCGTTTCGAATTTCTGCGCCGCCACGGCGCCCTTTCCCGCGCGCGCCTCGGCCGCCGCCGCACGGAGCGCCTCGTCAACGGGTTCCGCCGCCACGGCGGCGGCCAAGAGTGCCGTACACCAGAACATCTTCATCATCGTCATTTCCTCCGTCAGCCTTCCAACGTCCACGGCGCGCGATCGCTTCGCACGAGCAACTTCGTCGCATCGGCGTGCGCCGGGAAGGTAAAGGTGTTTACATCAAATTCCATCGTGCGGTTGAGGTGGTACGCCACCGAGGCCGCGTGACAGGCGACATGCGTCATGTGCAGCGAGTCCGCCGGCGCGCTCGCGCGCAGCCGGCTGCGCACGCAGGCGATGAACTCCGCCGGATGCGCCACGGGACGCGCCCAGCTTTCGTGGCGGATCGTGTGGCCTTCGAGCAGCAGCGGATTGGACACGTACACGCTGCCCGAGTCGTCGGTTTCCACCCAGCCCTCATCGCCTTCCAGGCGGATGGCACAGGAATTTTTGAAGCCATAGCTGCGCAGCACCATCTTGACGCCGTCGGGATAGAAGGCATGCACCTCGTTGCCAGAAACCGGCACGTACTTCGTAGGCGCGGTGAGCTCGCGTCCGAGCGCCAGCTGGCAGAGGTCGATGGTGTGGGACCCCCATTCTGAAAGATCGCCGTGATAGTCGTATTCGCCGTGCCACCGGCTCTTGAGCACATAGTCCGAGTTATAGGCGCGCATCGGAGCAGGACCCGTCCAAATCTCCCAGTCGATGTCGTTCTTGTCCGGCAGCGGCTGTTCGGGAAGATAGTGGTTCTTCGCCGAGTGGCCCATGCCCGCCATGCCGGCATGCACCGTGTGGATGCGTCCGAGCCGACCGCTGGTCGCCAGCCGCATCGCCGTCACGAAATTCCCCACGTTGCGACGCTGCACGCCGCCCTGGTAGATGCGCTGGTAGAGTTCCGCGGCGCGCATCACCGCTTCACCCTCGGCGATGGAAAGGGAAATCGGCTTCTCGCAGTAGACGTCCTTGCCCGCGCGCATGGCGGCGATGGCCAGGCGCGCGTGCCAACGGTCGCCGGTGGCGATGTAGACGGCGTCGATGTCGGGACGGGCCAGCATTTCGCGGTAGTCACGATAGATCTTGCAATCGGAATTGCCATTGTAGGCGTCGATCTGCTGCTTGGCCCATTCGCGGCGCTGGCGGACGACATCGCAGGCGGCCAGAAAACGCACGCCCGGCTGCCCCAGGAACACCGGCAGCATCTGTCGTCCACGACCGCCGGCACCGATGATCGCCATCGTGATCGTGCGCGACGGCGGCACAACGGCCTGCGCCCACGTACGATGCGAAACCAAGGCACCGACAACCGCTGCGCTTTCGAACAGGAATGTCCTTCTTCCAATCTGCTTCATCAATGTCTCCTTACCAAAATTCTTGAATATATTATGTCATAAAAGTGCGTAAATGTACATTGTAAAATCATTCCTGCGTGATTTCGGTCGAGGAACGAACATTTTCGCGACGCACTTCGGGGACGGGAAGGGCGACTACTTGAAGATGAGGACGAGGCCTTTCGACACGTAGGTGACGAGCACATAGTTACGGGCTGTCACCGTTCCATTCGCCCCATAGGCAAGGAGCGAGACGCAATTCGGCGTCCCCTTCGCCGCCGTCAGCGACGTGGCGGGAATGACCACTTCAAGGCGCCCCGCCGCGAGCGGGCGCGGCTCGCCCAGTTTGAGTCCGTTCACGAACACGCCCACCGTCGCAACGCCCGTGCCGCCCACCGTAAAGGCAAGATGGAGGTCCTCGCCTTTCCAGGCGCGTCCAGGCGGCAGGTTCGCGAAGGCGATCGGCAGCACCGCCGGCGCGGCGTCGTAGGGACGCGTGGAGCCCGAATTGCGGAAGGACGCAAGAAGCGTGGGCACATCGGCGAACTGCGCGTCAAGCCACGCAAGACGCTGGACGAGGTAATCGCGAAGACGTTCCACGTCGGCCGCAAAACCGCGCTTCCGCCACCACTTCGCATCGTTCGCCGTCCCCGCTTCAAGGAGGTAGGCTTTGTAAAGATCCATTTCACCCCCCGGGGCGATCATCCGCGCGAGGACATCCCGCGCACCGCCCCAATAGAGCGTATGGAGGCGCGTACAGAACCACGGGTCATCCGCCCACTCGCGAAAGAAGGACGCCTCATGTTCGCGCACCACCTTCCACCCCGTCGGCGAGAAAGATGAGACGACATCGTTCCCCACACCCCAATCGAAGTCCCACACAGGACCGAACTTGAGAAGATCTCCGCGGTCCTTGTAGAAGAAGCGGCTCTTGTAGACGGCATCGTTGTTGCCAACGAGTTCCATCGCCAACAGATAGGCCACCATTGAATCGATGTCGGCATACTGCGAATAATGAAGGCCGCTCGCATAGCCGTCCATCGCGGTCGAAGCCGCACAGAACTTCTGCAAATAGTCCTTGCACCAGTTCACCATCGTCGGATTCGTCTTCAGATACTCGGGCGAGTCGAGCATCGTCTTCAAGACGAGGTTCCCCGAGGAGAGGGTAAATTTCGTGAGCCCGTCATACTCTTCCGAAGACTCGAAAAGATACCCGCCCGTGATGTCATCCACCGCCGAATCCACCCACGAGTAGTCAGTCTTGAGCTGTCCCCGCGCTTCCGCCTCGTCTTCCCAATCGAAGATGTCCACACGGTTCTTGTCGATGCGCACATGTTCGCTCAGGAGGTAGAGTCCCTGCCACGAACCGTTCAACACACATTCCACCCATGTGGACTCCATGCCGAGCGAACCGATTTCATTCGCGAGGTCGGCCGAAAGCTTATTCCGCATCGCCGACTCGTCATTGTAGTTCGCGAGAAGCACCCAGTGCTTCGACTTCGGAATGCCGTAGAGTTTCGTCTTTTCCGCAAGCTTCAGCTTCCATGGCTTCTTGTCGTAGTTCCGCGTGGAATTACCGCGCACCTTGATGATCATCGCATCATTGTACGGACTCTTCCACTCTTCGTTGCCCTGTGCAAAGAGCCATCCCGCATGTTCTTCCTTCGAGGCCGACGGCGTTCTCCCGTCATCCGTCGAAAGATAGAGAACAGGCAGCTTCGAGAAAAGGAATTCCTTTTCGACGAGCCGGCCCTGCGTACCGCTCACCACGCACTTGAACCACCGTTCGAAATCGCTCGTTCGCGGCGTATACGACAAGTCGGTCGAGACGAGCGAATACGTCTTCGAACGCGGCGAGGAGCTGCGATACCACGCGGCTTCGAGAGCGGGTTTAAGTCCGTGGAACGTCGGCGCCTCCACCGCGAACGCCTGGCCTACGCGTGGACGTTTCACGTCCACCGTCACATTCGTCGCGTAAATCCCACCGGCCAGAAGGTCCCAGGCGCCATTCGCACCAAGCCACACGAGCGCCCCGTCGAGCGTCGCCGTTTCCACACCGCTCGTCACGGTGACTGTACCCGGGAGGCGTACGAGGTCACCCGCCGTCGGTGCGCGCGCGAGCGACCAGTTCGTACCCTCGTCCCAGTTCCCCGCCGCCCCGCCGGTCCACTCCATCGTGACGGGCTGCGCCTCGGAGGTGGCCTGCAGTCCCGAAAAATCGGAGAACGCCCCCGCCCCGAGAAACGCGACCGTTTGCGCCGGCCGAGAATCGGCGGGATCAAGCGGAAACCACTTCGCGCCCGAAGGGTTCGCGAGCTGCACAAATTCGCCGTCTGCCTTCACGAAGAATGTACCATAGCGCTGTCCGCCAAAGTCGCGTGTTTCCATACGTACATCGTACCAGGTTTCAAGGGCAAAGGTCACACCCGGAGCCGAAAGGCGTTGCCACCGTCCGGACACCACACCCGCGAAATCGACATCCGTTGTTCCGCCCGAGTGCTCCACGAAGGTGAAGGCCATGATGCCTTCCGGCGGTTCGCTGCCGAAAGCGGAAGTCACATCAGGACACACCCGCACCTCGACGGACCAGACATTCGTTCCAGCCGTTGTTTCGGCCGTGAACGCCACCCCCGAGGTATCGGAAAGATCCGTCTCGAAGGCGATTGCGTTCATGCCCGCAGTCACGACGTTCGTTGCGCTAGACGCCGTATCGATCGTCCACGAGCCCCCCACCGCCCCCAGATCCGAAAGCGGCTGTCCCGAAGTATAGGACTCGAACGACGCGTGAAACCAAGGCCATTCACCCCTTCCCACAAGCGCCAGCACGGCAACCAGCAACAACGTCTGGAATCGCCTCGCCATTACCGTACGAGTACGAAGAAACCGCGGCGGATGAAGATGCCCTTTTCAGTGGCCGACGCCGAGAAACGCTGGCCGGGGGCTGCGACGAACTTGAGCGTCGTAAGGTTCGCCGGGGGCGTGGTCCAGGAAACCACAAGGCCCGTCGACTTGCGCTCGCCCAGATCGATCGTAATCGTCGCACCGTCGGCGAACGAGACGAGACCCGCTTCCGTATAGCTGTGTGAGCCACCCGAAAGGCCCGTAGGGGCAAGGCCATCCACCGACCACACGCCCTCTACTGCGCTCAGATCGATGCCTGCACCATCCTGCAACCGAAGCGGCGGGCGCATCGCGCCGGCCTTGTACATGCCGTAAACCGTCATCAGCGGCGTTCCGCCATTCGAGTCCCAGGCGTTATGTTCCCACTCGAGCGCCCCTGTCGCAAAACCGTTGTTGAGCTTGAAAGAGCCCGTCGGCCGCAGGACGAAGCGCGTATGGGTGCATCCGTTTCCGGCGAGTCCTTCCAGGCAACCGCCCTCCGCCACAAGCGTACCACCCGGCCCCGCATCGTTCCAGGCGCCGAATCCAACATAGTTAGGCCCGCCTTCGATCAACACCGTGAGCGTGTGATTGTTGAAATCGATGGTGCCCAACGCCTTCGTGGGATTGGCGAAATAATAGCCCGCCCCCCGAATAGTCGCATCCCCCGAAAGCGTGACGTCGCCGAAGCACTTATAGGCCGCGTTGTAGCCGCTTCCCGAGGCCGTCGTCACCACCTGCCGCACCGTTCCGGCAAGATCGTAGTTGTAGATGCACTGCGTGGTTGAGACGAGTCCGTTCATGTCAAGCGTCGCGCCCGCATCGACTTTGACGGACGCATTGAGCGGACCTGCCGGGAACACATTCGTGCCATAGACGAGCGTGCCTTCTTCCACCTCGGTGCCGCCCGTGTAGGTCTGGTTCTTCGCCGCAAGAACGAGCGTTCCCGCCCCACGTTTCACGAGCTTCAAGCCGCCCGTCAGGCGCACGATTTCGAGTGTGGCCGTTTGCGCCTCTTCCGGTGCCACAGCGAGTACGCCCCCTTCGGCGCCCGTCGTCACCGTACCGGGCGTCCAACCGTATTGATCGGCCGCAAGGCTCGCAACCGTGAGGGTGTGGCCGTTCACATCGAGCGTGACGCCGTATGGAATGACAATCGCGCCAAGGCCCCGCCAATCGCAATCTTCCACGAGCGTCACATTGCCCGTAAACGCCACCCGCGCGCATGTCAGCGTCGCGGACGGCGGCACCGAAAGACTCGTCGAGCCGGACAGCTGCACGACCGTGCGCGCCGTAGGAACCGCGCCCTCAAGCACCGTCCCGGCCGCATTACGGCAAACCCAGTTGGCGGGTTTCGTGAGATCGCGATCCTCCAGCGTATTCGTCCACTCCGCCGTCGCCGGTTCGGTGGCGACCGGCTGCACGAGGATCTGCTTCCCGTCCGTCGAAAGGACGAGTTCCAGCTTTTCGCCATTCACGAGTGCCGTGTGGGCGAGAACATCCGTTTCCCCTTCCGGCAGCACGAAACTCCCCGCCGTGAACGCCGTCGTCACCCCGGCATACGCCGCCGCATCGATGACGAGCTTCGCGTTCGCGCCGAGCGTCACCGCGCCGGTGCAACGATCGCCGAACGGCAGAACGAGTTCCACACCGTCGCCAAGCGTGAGCGCCTGCGGCTCGAAGATCGCTCCAGGGACATTCGGCAGTGCGAGGCGCACGCTCGCCCCGTCCAGGCCGTTCGCGAACGAAAGCGTGCGGCAGGTGACGAACGAATCGTTCGTGAGCGTCAGGTTTTCACCCGCCACCGTCACGGCGGCCTCCACCTGCAGATCTTCCCAGGCGGGCCAGGTGATGCGGCGCGACGAGTCGCCAATCGTCCAACCGGCCGTGAAACCCTGCCATGCGGCATCCGCGCTCACCGTCCGCACGAGGTTCGTCTGCGAAAAGGACGGCAGCATCGGCGGCGCAAGAATCATCTCGGCGACTTCTTCCGACGAGAACGAATAGTTGAAGATCGCCGCTTCGTCGACGGGGAGGCCGTTTCCCGTGTTGTTTCCCCGCCAGGCACCATTTTCATTCATGACAACCGCACCGACTTCCAAGCGGTTGAACACCTCCGATTCGAGCGGCGTGGACGAGTAGCCCCATGTGAGAGGCGAGAGCGTACCATTGACATAGACGTCAAACCGATTCCCTACCGCATTCCAGACCATACAGATGTTGTTCCATACATTGGGGGTCAAAGTATGTGAAACACCTTGCGAAGTGCCATTACCATAAAAGGTGAAAGAGGGGCTCGTATTCGACGTCCATTCACCGCGTAAATGGCGATTACCCACACTGAACCCGAAGAAGTCGCTCCACGCCTGGTAGGGATTGAGTCCCTTCACCCAAATCGAGAACGTGAAACCCGTACCGATCGAGGCGCCGAGGCCCCGTGCACCGGAGCCGACAACGCCGACGGAATTGCAGCTGTTTTTCACATACTTCAAGTTGTAGGCATGTGCCGTCCCCAATGCGCCGCCATTCGCATCCGTCGTCCAATTGCGATAGCCTGAACCGTTCTCGGTCACCGGCGTCTGTGCCGAGCCGTAGCTTTCCAAATATACGCCACCCGCCGCATCGCCGACACGGTCGAAGCTGAAGCGATAGGGCATATCGCGCCCCGGGCCTTCAGGCGGCAGCGCCGGCGAATGGTGGGCGAGCCACTTGACTTGTTCCGGCGTCGCCGAAAAGTCGAAGAGCGCAAGATCGTCAATGCCCGTATTGGCCACCGTCTTGCGATCGGCACCTGCCTGACGGACCCACGAGCTGATATGGAGCTGCTGAAGCGTGTGGCCGCAGTTCCATCCGCACTGAACCCAACAACGCAGAACGCCATTCACATAGACGTCGATGGCGCTCGTATTGAAGTTCCACACGAGGCAAACCGGCGTCCAGGTGTTCGCCGGCAACGCACCCGCCACATTTCCCGTGGCATTGGTTCCCGGCATGTAGCAGCAGCACGTTCCCTTGTCGCGATAGAGCGTAAAGTCGCGGTTCGCGTTCACATACTCGAAGCGGACGTCCGTGCCGCCGAAACGGAAGCCGAAGAAGTCGCTCCACGCCGTAACGCTCGACGGCGGATTCACCCAAAACGACAGCGTGAACCCCGAAAGCCCCGAACAACCAAGGCTGGCGCTGCCATCGCCAAGCCACACGCCGGCGGTATTCACCTTTGACAGCAACCCATAACGACTTCCGTTTGCACCACCGTAGATCCAATCAATATAGTCATTCTTACGTGCGAGCGCCACCGTACCCGTTCCCTTGTTGCTGTTCTCCGTATAAATGCCTTCTCCTCCAGCGTCGCGCACCGTTTCAAAATCATAGCAATAGAGCATCTGCCGAGCCTCGGCCGTGAAGGCCGAAACCATCGCGCCCACCACAAGCGCACATTGAAACATTTTCATCATCATCCGAACTCCTTTCTAATCACTTGATCACAAAGACGAAACCTTTGGGCACGTAGTTGAAGAGCGCATAGTTGCGCGCGATGACCGTGCCGGCGGTATTATAGGCAATGAACGAAAGACAATTGCGCCGGTTCTTACCGACGACGCAGGCTGAAGCCGGAAGGCGACCGGCGATGCGACCGTCCTTCACGGTGAATGTGCCGACCACCTGACCGTTCAGAATCACCTTCACCCAACGCGCCCAGATGAACGAAGCGTCGAAGACGAGTTTGCCGCTTTCCACCCGCGGGACGATCTCGTGCGCGTCGGGCATGTAGGCATGCGTCTGCGACGAATTTCTCAGCGACGCCATGAGCGTCGGCACGTCGGCGAACTGGCGATCCATCCATGCGAGGCGCTTTTGGTGGAAGGTGCGGAGGATCGCGGCATCGCCCGCAAATGTGCGCACGGCGCCGGAC
Organism: Kiritimatiellia bacterium; assembly: GCA_045641465.1. Classification (GTDB taxonomy): domain Bacteria; phylum Verrucomicrobiota; class Kiritimatiellia; order RFP12; family UBA1067; genus RUG572. Next base: position 8,719 of record JAZUGW010000117.1, read on the forward strand.
TTGTCCTTCCGCGTCGCCCAGAGTTTTTCGTCGACCACCATCGACTCGCGCACGGTGTCGAGCACCTGATCGAACGCCCCGTCCGGCGCGTAGGTGGCCGCATAACGATCGCGAATCTCCCAGTACTTTTCGTAAGCCTTCAGACAGAACCACGGATCCGTCGTCCACTCGCGGTTCATGTTCGCCTCGCCTCCGCCCGCGCTGCGCCACCGCTCGGGCGTGTTGTCCACCGTGATCGAGGCGGAGCCCCAGTCATAGTCCCACACCGGACCCCACACGAGCTTCCCGCCCCGATCGATGGCGGCGTAGCGGCTCTTCTGCCCCATGTCGCCGTTGTCGAACAGTTCGTTCACCAGGAAGAAGCCCACCATCGAATCGACATCGCAGAGTTCGCTCCAAGGGCGTCCCCGTGCCGTGCAACCATCCCAGGATGTAATGGCGGAGAAGTAGTCCTGAAGGAAATTCTTGCTCCACGCGAGCATGCGTGCGGACGTCTTCAGATACTCGGGACGGCTCGCCATCGTATGCATCGTAAGGGAACCGGCGGCGATGTCGAACTTCGTCACCTCGTCCGCCTCCGTGGAAAATTCGAAAAGATAGCCGCCCGTAATGTCCACCGCGTTCGGATCCGCGGCGAGAAGCGCATCAACCGGCGCAAAGTTCGTTTCCGTCGCACCATACTCTTCGGCGTGGTCTTCCCAGTCGTAGATGTTCACACGGTCTTCGGCCACGCGGATGTGCTCGCAGAACTGATAGACGCCGATCACCTTGCCGTTGAGCACGCAGTCGACGAACGTCGAATGCATGCCGAAGGTGCCGCCGACCTCGTTCGCGAAATCGTAAGGCAGCTTGTTGCGCGTCTGCGAAAGGTCGTTGTAGTTCGCGAGCAGCACCCAGTGCTTGCTCTTCTTCTCGCCGAGGCCGAACATCTTCGTCTTCTCGTCCAGCTTGATCTTGTACGGCTTCTTCGCGTAGTTCTTCGAGGAGTTGCCGCGCACGTTGACCGTCATCGCGCCATCGTACTGCTTCTTGAATTCATCGTTGCCCTGCACGAAGAGCGTCCCCGTGTGCTCCTCCTTCGAAGCGGACGGCGTCTTGCCGTCGTCGGTCGTCAAATAGCACACGGGCAGTTTCGAACAATAGAAGGTGCGCGAGTAACGCGCCGCGCCCTGCTTCGACGCCGTAAAGCGAATCCACTGGCAGTAGTCGCTCGCCTGAGGCGTCCAGGAGGGTCCGCGCGAAAAGGTCTTGAAAGACCCCTTCCCGTAGGCAGCACGCTCCCAGGTGTAGTCGTAGTCCGGGGTTGCGCCGAAGAAGGACAAGACCTCGGGCGTAAGCGCCTTCCCCACGCGTACCCGATTCACCTCCAGTTCGACCGACGTCTCGAAATCCGCGCCGATCAAGTCGTGTCCGTCGGCAACGGCAAGGAACGCAACGGACGCCGATTCGTTTCCGTTCGTGAGCGCGCTCACTGCATTCGTGACAAAGGCGTAGCTGCCCGCACCGGGTACGCCCGCACCCGCAACGCCGTTCGAAGTCCAATTCGCCGGGTCGTTCCAATCGCCCGCCTTGCCGCCGGCCCAATAGTACGTGGGACCGAAGTCCGCCGAAGCCGCCTGTCCGGAGAATTCCGCAAAGACACCGCAGCCCGAGAACGAGACACCGCGTTTCGCCGCCGCCGGACCCGCCCGAAACCAGGTGCGTCCCGCTGCGTCGGCGCAGCGCACATACGCGCCGTCTGCCGCCTTGACGAGGTAGCTCAGGAAACGGAAGCTGTCGATCGTCTTCGTTTCAAGGCGCGCCTCGACCCACGCGCCGATCGTCGGCTCGCACCCGTCGGCCGTGAGGAAGTTCCACCGCCCGTCCCCCCAGCCGTAGTAGCCCGCCGCCTCGCGCGAACGTCCCGCCGAAAACCCGCCCAGTCCTTCGGCGGGCGCGGGCGTACCGAGCTCGAGTTCGTCCACACGGAAGGAGACGTCGATCGACTCGAAGTTTTCGGAGGAAACCGACGTCGCTGTGAAGTCCGCCCGGCCGTCAAGCGCCATCGCGGAACGCGACTCGTCCACCCGTGCAGCGCAGGTGCCGGACGACAGACGCCACGTACCGCCGTCTGCGCCTTTTGCGGAGAGAGCCTCCAGCGGCGCGTAGGCATCGAACCGTGCAGAGAAATTCGTCTCCGCGCAGGCCCCGCCCATCACGCCGCACAACACCCCGATGAGCCACAGGCGTTTCATCAACGGAAGTAGATGGTGAGCGATTTGCGCATCACATAGAGGCCATCGTCCTTCACGGAGAACCGACGATTGCCCGAGAGCGCCTTGCTGCCCGACTTGAACTTCACCGTCGAATCCGGCGGCGTCGCCCAGGCGATGATCTTCGCCTGTCCGTCCGTCATCTCCAACTCGCGCTCGCCGAAGTCGATGTTGATCGTCGCGTTCTCCGCGAAGGTCACGATTTTCCGACCGTCGCAGTTCGTGTCATCCTCAGGGAAGTCCGCCGTCGTATCCCACACGTCCGTCTTGTCCGCGAGATTCAGCGTCGAACCGTTCTGGAGCGTGCAGCCGTAGAACTTCGTCGAAATCGGCGTGAACGTTCCCCAAACGGCCATTTCACCAGTTCCCTTGTTATAGTTGGCTGTGTAGCGCGCGATGTAGTTGGACACGTTCAGCGTACTCGCTACCTCCAATGCACAGTTGACGTCGAACGTGACCGTCCGCGCGTCAAAGCCGTCGTACGCTTTCGCCCAGCCGCCGTTCAAGATCTTGAGCGTACCGTTCCGCATGCCGCCGTGCATGAAAAGAGTGGCCCCGATCTTGACATTCAGCTCATGCCCGCCGAGGTCGAAGTTCGAACCGTTGATCTCGGTATCCGCCGCCACGTCGAAGGTCGAACCACCCACCGACACCATGACATTGTTCATGGCGCCCCAGTTCGAATGATAGACAATGGCCTTGGTGTTCTTCAGCGTGCCGCCTGCGAGTTCCACCGGCGTGTTGCCCGAGTCGTAGATGCCGTTGATGTCGTACACCGAGTTGGTATTGATGACGATGGGCCTGGCGTTGTAGACACCCAGCGGATTCTTGCCGCCGGACTGTCCCATCGCATACGTCGACGTTCCTGCATTCGCCGGGTTGTTGATCTTAATCTGGCCTGCCATGATCTCGTTGCCGCCGGTGTAAGGCTGGTTGATCTTGCTGGGGACGTACGTGCCTTCGCCTTCCTTCACGAAACGGAGGTTGCCGGTGAAGCCCACGCCCGTGTTCGTGAACGTGCCGCTGGCGACCTCGCAGTGGAATTCGCCAGGGGCATCCGCATTCGAGGTCGTATCGGTGAACGCCATTGCCGTCGCCACCGTCGCGTTCGGCGCGCTCACAGTGAGCTTGTGGCCGCGCAGGTCGATGGTCGCATTCGCCGCGATGAACGCATTGAACATACCAAGGCCGCGCCAGTCGCAGTCCTTCGTCAGCGAACAGTTTTCAATGGACAGCCTCTGCCAGAGGAAGGGCTTCTCCGCCTCGAGCGGCAGATCGAACGCACATGGTCCGTTAATGGTCACGATCGTGCAGGCGGCCGGGATGCCGCCCGTCACGACCTGGCGGAACGCGTTCTGGCACGACCAGTTCGCGGGATTCGTGAAATCGTCGTCGCCCGCATCGCCCGTCCAACGCGCGCGCATGACCGTGCGCGACTGCGCGGAGAGGTTGAAGAAGATGCCGTTCTCCACCAGGAAAATGCCATCCGTCGCCTGAAGATTCTCACCGCGCAAGGTGAAGGTGATGCCTTCGGGAATCGCCGACCAGGCGACAAGCTGTTCTTCCGGCTTGAGGACGCGGCTTCCCACATCGATGACAATGTTCTTCGTCTCCGCCGGGTAGATGACCTGGCCATTGTTCACGCCGACAACATTGAACACATTCGTGCGTTCCGAAACGTCGATCGCCGCCCCTTCACGGAGCGCCACCGTGGAGAAGGAATCCGTCACCGGCTTGAACGACTTCGTCACCTCGATGCGTTGGGTTCCTGAAAGAGACTTCCCCGTGTAGTGCGAAACATAGTTATCCACCACGATCAACCCGTTCGCACAGATGTAAGACGCACTGTCGAGCGTCACACCCGGCGCGTTGAAGGTGTTGGAGTGCACATCGAAGACACCATCGCCCGTCACGACGATCGTGCCGTTTGTGGCCGAAATGCCACTTCGGTAGAGACGGGCCCCATTGGACGTTTCAATGAAAAGCGTATGGCCGTTCAGATTCCACCAACTACCCGACTGGGTGAAAACCGTCGAATGGTCGCACACAATGGTCGAATCCTGCTGCAATGTCAACGCTCCCAAACCACCATAAGTATACTCCGGCTGATTTCCGGCGTTCGTGAGCGTACCGCCATTCATTACGACCGTGTAAATGCAACAATCGTAAAGGCCATTGATGTCGTATGTCGCCCCCGCATCGACGGTCACAACCGCATTGCTGGCCGTAGCCGACGTCCGTACGCCGAGCGGCAGCGGGAAGTTGGCCTTGGCCGGCGAATAGTCGCCCGACGCGGCCTTGTAAAGCTGCAACGTACCGGCCGCGACACGCGTACCGCCCGTATAGGTCTGGCTGTAGCGATGCGGCAGGAACGTACCCGGACCATCCTTCACCACCGTGACGGCGCCCTGGATGAGAATCGTGGAGTTGAGGAACGTCGCTTCGGCCGGCACGTCGAGGATGAACGAACCGAGCGTTTCCTCGACCGAGTTCGTCACCGTGAAGGTGCAGGTTGAATCGCCATTCACACCCGCGAGGCGCATCGAGTGGCCGGCGAGGTCGATCGACGCCTGTTCGAAGAAGAACTCGTTCACCGTGCAGCCGCTCCAGTCGCAATCGCCCGAGAGGACCATCTCGTGGTCGAAATTGACAGTCTGATAAGTGGCCAGAAACGCTACATTCGTGATGTCGAAATTGAACGGGCTGTGGAAATAGACACTTGTGCGCTCCCCGGGGATGGCACCCAAAACCGCTTCGCCCATCCCGTTGGTGCAAGCCCAGTTCGCAGGATCCTTGAAATCGCTCCGCCGGCCCGCACCCGTCCAGTGCGCCACGCCCACTTCTCCCGCTTCGCCGAGATCGTAATAGAGTCCGTCCAACTCCATGCGCGGCGAGAGATTCGGAGCAATCGCCGAACCCACAATCCGGAACGAGACGCCGAGCGGGAAGGTGGTCCACTTGATCACCTGCTCGTTCTGTTGCAGCGTGCGCGCGCCTACGTCAATCGTCACGATCGCGTTTGGCGCGAACTTGATCGCGCCAAAGGCGCCGTCCAGATTCCACACACCCGTTGCGCCCGAGAGGTCGATCCGCGAACCATCCTGCATCGTGCACGGATAGAAGTTCGTCGTCACCGGCTTGAAGGTGTCAACGACATTGAGCGCGGCGTTGACAACCGTGTTCGATCCCTCATAGCTGGCAATGTAGTTCTTCACCGTCATCGTCTGCTCGAGGTTGGCTGCGGTTCCGATGTCGAACGTCACCGTCGGCGCGACGATCGCCGTGTAATAGCTATGGAACACGCCCCCGCCGCGAATGACGATCGTGCCGTTCGTGCCCGATCCGTTGAGACAGCACCAGTCCTGGTTCGTCGCGATGTTCACGTTCAACGTATGGCCGTTCAGATAGAAGTAGCCGCCCTGCTGCGCGGTACGCGAAATGTCCAGATACGAATCGGCCTCGAAGATGAGGTTGCCGAACGCCCCATAGTACAGCGTGGCGGGCTTACGCGTGTTCTTGATCGTACCACCATTCATATAGGTCTGATAATTTCCAATGTCATAGACGCCTTTGTAGTCGATCGTCGCGCCGGAATCGATGCGGATGAACGGCTTGACGTTGCGATAGTCGCCGAAGACAGGGCGCCTGTTTGACTTCTGCGCATAGTAGTCCTCGTTTTTCGTGCCCTCGGCATCATTGGTCATCACAACGAAACCTTCATGAATCGTGGTACCGCCCGTATAGGTATAGTAGAGGAAGCCGGTCGAGCTGTTCGCGTAGGCCGGGTTATAGGTGCCCTTACCGTCCTTGACGAGCTCCATGGTTCCGCTGAAATAGAACGTACTCGTTCCATTCCAACCACTGGAGTTGCTGAACGTCGCGCCCTCGGCGACGTCGAGGTGGAAGCGGCCGCCTGAACCCTGCGGCGAATTGTCCGTCACATTGATGCGCTTGTTGGGGCCGCCGTTCGGCACCGAGACGAAGAGTTCGTGCCCCTTCAGATTGATGGTCGTGTTCGCGGCGACATAGCCGCCGAAGATGTTCCCCATGCCGCGCCAGTCGCAGTCCGCCGTGAGGTTCACCGTGCCGCTCACCGTGAGCGTCTTCCAGATCGGCGTCTGACCCACCGGACAGTTGAACGACGTATCGCCCGTCACAGTGACGGTAGTCGTCGACGCAACGGGAATCGCCCCGGGAAGTTCGTTCCCGCCCGCATCCAGACACCGCCAGTTTGCCGGATCGTTCACGCGCGCACGATCGCCCGCCCCAGTCCAAACAGCCGAAGCCGGCGCATCGGCAAATACGAATCCGGCCGCCAGACAAACGGCCAAAGCCAATCCCAACACCTTTTTCATCATCATGTTACAACCTTTCATGTTGATCTCCCGGACATCCGCCCAAGACAAGTTATCGTTATTGTACCAAAATTCCGTCCCAACCGTCAAATATGAAGTGG
>JAZUGW010000118.1:0-61423 GCA_045641465.1 Kiritimatiellia bacterium
ACCCCTTTTCGCCAAAGGCCGTGCCGCCAACAAGCACGAACATTGCCGCCATCCACATCATCCGTCTTTTCATTTGAACCTCCCTTGTTCGCCGCAACCCTCAAAAGGAAGCGCCCGGAGGGGTCTCGTCCGGGCGGCCCCTCATTCCCGGTCGAATCTCGACCTTATTCGGCAGACGGATTCTTCTCCGTCACCACGAGCTTGTAGAACCGCTTCGTCTCCGTCGGATCGACGAGGATCGAGAGCGAGAAGCTGCCCGTGGACTCCTTGAGCGCCGCCTGCTTGACAGGCGTACCCGACTCGTAGCCCGACGTCACCACATCCCACGGACCCGTCAGTTCGTCCGCCGTGAAGAGCGAATACCAGAAGCCGCGCACGCCATTGGCGATTTCCGCCTTGACGAGCAACTTGCCCTCTTCGGCCGGTATGATCGTAATCGGAGCAGCCGCACCTTCCACCGCCTTCGGCGCCAGCACGTTCTCGTCCAACACGAGCGTCGCCGTCAGGCTGCCGTCCTTGCCTTTCTTGACCGCACCGTCGAGCTTCCAGCCCAGCGGCGGCTCACCCACGGTGATCTGGGCGTTCGGCGGCAGCTTCTTCGCTTCGGCGGCCGAAAGGATTTCCACCTCGCCCGAGTGGAGGTTGTCCAGCTCCTCGTTCCAGTCGATCGGAATATCGACCTTCACAACCGGCGGATCATCCGGTTCGTCCCGGTTTTCCACCTGCACCCAGTAGAGGACGAGCTTGACATCCTGCGACGGCGTGAGGCCCACAACCGGTCCGCTGCCCGCCGCCAGCGCAAAGCCCTCGCCCTTCGCTGCCTCGCCGATGACCCCGGCATCGTGCGCAAGCGTCTCGTCGTCTTCGTAACCGTAGAAGTTCCAGATGTAGCACTCCCACGTCCGACCGCGACGATCCTTGTAGGTGAGCGGCGACGGCACAAGCGCGAGCTGCGCATTCGGCAACGTCGCCTCTTCGCCCTGCACGATCTCCGTGCCTTCCGTCTCTTCGGTACCGCCGTAGATCTTCATCTTCGGCATTGCCGTGAGGTCCGTCACTTCGTTCAGACCCGTGATCTGTCCGTCTTCGTCGACATCAAGGGTGTACGAAACGACCTTGAAGAGGTAGTTCGTGCCCTCCGCCTTTTGCTCTGCCGTTGTCTGCTGACGGAACTTGACATTGAGTTCCATCGGCTCGTAGGCTCTCACGAGCACGCACGGTCCACCGGCGGAGAAGCCTTCCGGCAGGCCCTTCTCCGTCGCGCCATTCCAGCGTTCCACCGTCCAGCGTTCAGCCGGCTTGGCCGTGAAGAGCACGTCCTCACCATACTTGTACCAGCCCGTGCCCGGTTCGGTCGTACCCGCCGAAGCCTTCGGCGACGGCGTACCCACCGTGATGCGCACGTAATTCGTCACCATGTTCCAGGTGAGCGTGCACTGGTCGCCCGCCGAAACCGTATACGAAACCTCCGAGCCGCTGCCCGTCTGCTCCGTCACCACGTTGGAGTACAGGTTCGAGCACGACAGGGTGTAGCCGCCAACGCCCATCACGACGCCGACCACCTCGTTCGTCAGCTCGAAGGACGCCGTCGCAACCACGGTCTGGCCATTCGTATAGCAGCCCGTCGTCGTTCCCCAGGCCGGCACGACTTCGCCCGCGGTCAGACCGCTCTCCGTGCGCACCGTCCAGGAAATCTCAGACCCCTGCTTCGTGAATTCATCCCAGCCGGCGGCGATCACCGCATCGACGCTCTCCTTGAACGAGTCCGGAATCGTCGCATCGTATTCCGGCCACAGCGTGAACAGGCCGTAGACGCCTTCCGAACCCGAGGGCGCGTAGGTCGAGATCAACAGATTCGTCCCCACGGCCGTCACGATGTTCGTCACCGGAACCGAGTTGGTCGTCGAAGATTCGTCTTCCTCGGAATCCTCGATCTTCGCAACGTCCAGAACGTTCGTGACCGTGAACTCGTTCGTCGTCGTCACCGTACGGCCATAGCCATACGCGAGACGGCCGTTCGTGAAGTACCAGCGCGATTCCTCCTTCGAATCCTTCGGCAGCAGCACGCCGTAGGAGGGACACACATCGCCGTTCGTCGCGGACGACGTGGTGAAGTAGTACACGAAGTGATTGGTGAAATCGTCCTTGTTCTCCAAGTCCTGCTTGAAGATCTCATCGAGCACCTGCTGCGTATTCGTTTCGCCGCTGATGCCGCTGATGCGGAGAATCGCCTTGCCTTCTTCCAGCGCCGTCTTCACCGCCGTCTCGAAACGGAAGCACACCGTGCTGTTCAAAAGCGGGAACGGATTGAACCATTCCGGCAATTCGCGCGCCAGCGTCTTTTCATTCGTCGACTTCACGCACGCCTCGCCCACCTCGTACTCGGCCATCTTACCGGCGCAGGTGAACTTGTAGACGCCCGGAACCGCCGGCACACGCGTACCGAACCAGCCATTTTCCGTCGTCGTCAGCTTGCGCAGCACATAAGAACGGTTAATCGTCGGCGCGGGCTCCTCGCCCTCCGCTTCCTCGCCCGTCGGCTCGCCCGGAATCACCTCTTCGATCGTATCCACGACATTGAGGAACGTCAGCTCGGCATCCGCGACCTGTTCGCCCTTGTTGTTCTTCACCTGGCCCACAACCGGCACCACGCGGCTGTCCTTCCAGGAAATCATCGTCACAATGCCGTCCACGATTTCCGAGACATACGAGGAACCGCCCATCGTCGCCTTCGTGTCGACCATCGGCAGCGCATACCAGCCATCGCCCGAACCGCCCCAGCCCATGAAGATACGCACACGCTCGACACCGTCGTAGTCCTGGCCATAGCCGACGCACACCACCGAGTGGCTCTCGATGCTGATGCCCACCGGAGCGCCCGCCGCGCACTGGCCGTAGATGAGCTTGCGGTAGGTCTCGCTGTTCCACGGCTGCTGCGTGTCGCGCAGGTTGATGAAGCGCGCTTCCTTGAATCCGAAGACTTTCTTCAATGCCGTGACGATGTTCTCTTCAATCGCACCCGATTCGTCGTCCGACCAGTGCATCGTCACACCCACAGCCGCGTTGTACGCGACACGGCCGATGATCTCGCGCTGTTCGTCGCTCAAACGGGAGTAGGCGCTCGCGCGAAGCCCCTCGAACGAACTCCAGTCGATCTCGCCTTTTTTCGTCGTCGCCGGCTGGAAGTTGCACACGGGCGACTCCTGGCACGGGACATTGTTGTAGGTACAGCCTCTGTTCACGTACTCCACCGCATTCGTGGCGCCGAAGAACTGCACGATCGCCGCGCATGCCGTCGCCACGCAGCCGCACACGGAATGATTCGGCGTGTAGTAGTTGTAGAGGTAGCCGCCGCTCGAACCCTGGCTCCAGTGCGTGAGCGGACCATTCCGCTCGAAGCCCTTCACCACGCACACTTCCATGTCGACGACATCGCGTCCCAGCGTTTCATCCTCCAGCAGCTTCGCCTTGCCGCCCAGACCCAGACGCGCCCACTTCTTCTCCTGCTGCAACGCCCATTCGGCCACACCCGCCGACCGACCGTCCGTTGCACCAGGCGCCACCGGGGCCACCGACTGCAGCCTCGCCGCACCATCCTCCTGGTAAAGGCCCAAGACTCGCAGACGCGCACGCATGTCGCGCCGCAGAATGCCCCGCAGCGGATGCGCCGCCGGCAGCTCGCCCGGATCGTTGTCGAGCGCCGCCACCACTGGTTCGATCTCCGTCACCGGCGCCACGATCACGCAGCCGTCGCCCGTCATCGAAACCTGGTGCCACAGCACCGTCTCGGCCTTGTTCGTGTCACGCACCGTGATCACCTTGCCCGTCGCCGCACGGCCCGCGCCGAACTTCTCGTTGCGCAAAACCCATGCGTTCGCGGCGGCGACCGCCATTTCAGACGACACCGACTCGGCGCAGGCGCCAAGCGCCAACGCTGCAGCAATCAACGTTAAAATGCTTCTTTTCATGCCAACTTCCCCGTTTGAAAACAACACGGTCATGGTGAAAGTGTACACTTCCCCATGAAAATTTACTGTACATTATACACGATTTTGAGGAAAAACGGAATGGGAAAATGAGAAAAAGTAAAGGGGCGAAAATCGCCCCCTTCCACGCCATCCCCGAAAACCGAGTCCAGAAACCCGAAAACTGAAAACTGAAAATTGAAGACTGAAGCCTGAAAACTGAAGATTGAAAACTGAAGATTGAAGACTGAAGACTGAAGACTGAAGACTGTCTAGAGCCCTTCACGGGCCATGTCGCGCTTGAGCGCCTTCTGCTTGAGCGTGTCGCGCTTGTCGTGCAGCGCCTTGCCGCGGCACACGCCCAGCTCGAGCTTGATGCGCCCCTTTTTCAGATAAAGACGCAGCGGAATCAGCGTGAGCCCCTTCGCCTCGGTCTTGAGCCGCAGCTCTTCGACTTCCTTCTTGTGTACGAGGAGACGGCGATTGCCCTGCGGCGAATGGTTGAACCGGTTGCCGAAGGCGTACACGGGGATGTTCATCGCCACCACGTAGAGCTGCCCCCCCAATACGGCCCCGTACGCCCCGGACAAGGATGCCTCCCCGTGGCGCACCACTTTCACCTCGGTACCACGCAACTCAATGCCGCACTCGATCTTCTCGAGCACGGCATAGTCGTGATACGCACGGCGATTGACCGCAAAGTCACCCGGCGCTGTTTTCTTCTTCTCCGCCACAAATCCCCCGGCCTTCCGGCCGACTCGCGCTTAGATCGCCGCGAAAATGGACGGCGACGACGCGTGCTTCTGCCAACGCGTCTTCGCCTCTTCCGCCTTCGCAATCGCATCGAAGTCGATTTCGCTGATGAGACGGCCTTCCGCCACCTCGCGCAACGCGATGTCGACCTTGTCTTCGTCATAAGAGAGCGGCTTCACAAGCGGCTTCTCGCCCGCAATGAGCTGCTTTTCCCGCTTGGAGATCAGGTTCACGAGAACCGGGATCGACGGGACGCGTTCATGGGCTTTCTTGAGATATTCGGTGTTCATTCTGCTCTCCGTAAAATGTTTCATTCGCCTTTCTCGGCGAAATGAGTTCTTTATTATACAATTTTCACAACGATCAGGCAAGGGGAAAAATTGAAAAGTTAAAGATTGAAAATTAAAGATTAAAGGTTGGATTAAAGGTTGAAGGTTAAAGATTGGGGACGGTAATTCTGTCATTCTGTTCAAACCCGCCCGCGGATTTAGAACAGGACGGCAGAATTCATTTGATGGGAATGGGCGATTATGCTATTATTAGCGCCTTTTCTGTCTGTGCTGAGCCCACTATGTCGACATACGTTCCATATCCCGACGCCGAACTTCCGGCGATCGACTACGCCTACCCGCCCGAACTGCCCGTGACGGCCCACCGCGACGAAATCCTCGCCGCACTCGCCCGTCACCCGGTTGTCATCGTCTGCGGCGATACCGGCAGCGGCAAAACGACCCAGCTGCCGAAAATGGCGCTGGAGGCCCTCGGCGCGTACGGACGCGTCGCCTGCACCCAGCCCCGCCGTCTCGCCGCCGTCACGATGGCCGCCCGCGTGGCCCACGAACTGAAAGGCGAAGTCGGCGCCCTTGTCGGCTACCAGCACCGTTTCGCCCGCCAGGTCTCGCGCGAAACCCGCATCAAGTTCATGACGGACGGCGTCCTGCTCGCCGAAACGCGGACGGACCCCCTTCTGCGCGCCTACGACGTGATCATCGTCGACGAGGCCCACGAACGATCCCTCAATGTGGACTTCCTGCTCGGCATCCTCACCCGCATCCTGCGCCGCCGCCGCAACCTCAAGGTGATCGTCTCGTCCGCCACGCTCGATGTCGCCCACTTTTCGGACTTCTTCGGCCACGCACCCGTCATTTCCGTACCGGGACGCCTCTTCCCGATCGACATCCAGTACCGCCCGCCCCGCGAGGACGACGAACTGGACCTCCCGCGCGACGTCGCCACCGCCGTTGCCACCCTGCCCCCCAAGGACGACATCCTCGTCTTCCTCCCGGGCGAACGCGACATCCGCGAAACGGCCGACGCCTTGTCGCGTCTCCGCACGAACGACGAGATCATCCCCCTGCTTGCCTCCCTCCCGGCTGCGGAACAGCAGCGCGCCTTCCGCCTTTCCGCCCGGCGCCGCATCATCCTCGCCACCAACGTGGCCGAAACATCCGTCACCATCCCGGGCATCCGCTGTGTCATCGATTCGGGACTCGCCCGCATCTCGCGCTACATCCACCGCACGCAGGTCCAGCGCCTGCAGATCGAACCCGTCTCCCAGGCGTCGGCCCGCCAGCGCGCCGGTCGTTGCGGACGCCTCGGTCCCGGCATCTGCATCCGCCTCTATTCCGAAGAGGACTTCAACACCCGCGACGCCTACACGCCGCCGGAGGTCCTGCGCGCCTCGCTCGCCGGCGTCATTCTGACGATGCTCGACCTGCGTCTCGGCGACGTCGAACGCTTCCCGTTCCTGGACCCTCCCCGTCCCGCCATGATCCACGAGGGCCTGCGCGAACTGCTCGAACTCGGCGCCATCGCCCATCTGCGCATCAACAGCGCCGCGCGCGATCCGCACGATCCGGACCGTCCGCCCGAGACCGAGACGCGCGTCGTTCTCACCGAGATCGGACGCAAACTCGCCCGCATCCCCATCGAGCCGCGTCTCGCACGCATGCTCCTCGCCGCCTCGGACAACGCCATTCTCCCCACGACTCTCCCGCTCGTCGCCGCCCTCGCGTGCGACGATCCGCGGCGCCGTCCCGTCGACGCGCGCGAACAGGCCGCCCAGGCCCACGCTCCGTTCCGCGTCCCCGGCTCCGACTTTCTCGGCACGCTGAAGCTCTGGACCTGGTGGCAGACGCAAACAGCCGAACTTTCCCAGGCGAAAGCACGCGCCCTCGCCAAGCGCACCTATCTTTCCTACCCGAAGATGCGCGAATGGCGCGACCTCGTGCGCCAGCTGACGGATCTGTCGAAGCAGCTGCGCCTCTCGTTCTCGGAAACGGTCGGCGCCAAGCAGGACGACACCTCGGCCCGTCTCCACAAGTCGCTTCTGACGGGCCTTCTCGGGCGCATCGGACGCTTCGACCCCGAGGAACGCAACTACCGCGGCGCCCACGGGCTCCGCTTCTTCCTGCACCCGGGCTCGGTTCTGACGAAAAAGGACAAGCGCGCGTCCTCACCGACTCAGCCGCGTCCCGTCAACGCCCACGCGCCGAAACCGCAGGCCGCCACCGCCTACCCGCCCTGGGTGATGGCGGGCGAACTCGTCGATACGGCCCGCCTTTTCGCCCGTCAGGCCGCCACGCTCGATCCCGCCTGGATCGAACCCGTCGCCGGCGCTCTCTGCAAGCACAGCTACCACTCGCCCGAATGGGATCCGCAAAGCGGCTTCGTGCGCGCGACCGAGCAGGTGGTGCTCTACGGACTCGTCATCGTCCCTGCCCGCCGCTGCGACTTCAGCCGCGTGAACCTGCCGCTCGCACGCGAGATCTTCATTCGCCACGCGCTCGTGCTGGGCGACTTGCCGCATCCGCCGCCCGAAGGGCGCGCGAACGAGGCCCTGCTCGACGCCCTTCGCCGCCGCGCCGAAAAGGCGCGTCGCCCCGAACTCTTCGACGCCGAACGCCTCGTCGCGCACTTCGCCTCGGTGCTGCCGCCCGAGGTCGCTTCCGCACCCGCCTTGCGCAAGTGGCTCGCCCGAACGGACAACGCCACACGCGCACGCTTCCGGCTGAAGAAGTCCGACTGGTGGCTCGAAGCCGATCTGAACGAGACGGACTTTCCAGACGCGATCCGCGTCGGCGGCGTGAAGATGTCGCTTTCCTATCTCAATACGCCCGACGATCCCGAGACGGACGGCATCACCTGCACGGTCCGCAAATCCGACGCCGCCGCCCTGCGCCTCTGGCGCGCCGATTGGCTCGTGCCGGGCGCCCTGCCCGAGAAACTCGCCTATCTGATTTCGACCTTGCCGTCGGCCCAGCGGCGCGTGCTCACGCCGATCAGCGATACGGTGAGCGGACTCCTCGCCCACCTGAAGCCCGGGTCCGAACCGCTTGTGGACGCCGTGCGCCACACGATCTACGAGCAATGGGGCTTCGTCATCCCGGCCGAAGCGTGGCAGACGCTCGACCTGCCGCCGCATCTGCGCGTGCGCTTCTGCATCCGCGATGACGCGAATGGACGCATCCTCGCCTGTTCGCGCGATCTCGATGCGGCGCTCACAGCAGCCGGCATCTCCACGACAGCCGCCCATGCGCATCCGCGCGCCGTCGTGCGCGTCACCGAGGACGCAAGCGACTTCTGGCCCTTCGGCACATTGCCGAAAAAGACGACCGACGCGCGAGCCGGCTGGGCGCTGGAACACTTCCCCGCACTTCACGACGACGGACCCGACAAAGGCGTGTCGCTGCAGCTGTCGGCCGATGCCGAAACTGCCGCCGCCGTGCATGCCGCCGGCGTGACGCGGCTCTGCCTGTTCGCCCTCGGGGAACGGGCGCGCATTCCCTTCCGCCGCAAGTCGCTGCCGTTCGGCGCCCAGCTCTATCTCAAGTCGCTCAACTATGCCGACGAGCAAATCGCAAAGGACATCCTCGCCGGCGCCACGCGCGAAGCGTTCGTCCGCAACCAGCCGCCGATCCGCGACGCCGCCACCTTCGACCAGCGCCTCAAGCTCAAACGCAACGCCCTCGTCGAGACGCAGATGGAAATGGCGAAGATCCTCGGCGAAGCCTATGCGTGCGCGGCGGAAATCGACAGCGCACTCGACGAGCTGAACGAGACGACCGCCGGCGCGATTCGCACACAGCTCGCGTGGCTGCTCTATCCGGGCTTTCCGAAGAACGTGCCGCTCGCGCGTCTGCGCCACTACGCCCGCTACCTCAAGGGTGCGGCACGACGGGTCGAACGCGCGCGCACAAACCCCGCCGGCGATGCAACCAAAGAGGCGCTTTTCGCCCCCTACTGGATTCTCTACACGGATGCCGTACAGGGCAAGTCGTCCGTCAAGTTCGCACCGAAACCCCTCGCCGAATTCCGCTGGATGCTCGAGGAATATCGCGTCTCGCTCTTCGCCCAGGAACTCCACACGCCCGAACCCATCAGTCCCAAACGCCTCGACGCCAAACTCGCCGAAGCCGCAATCGACTGAAGATTGAAGGTTTCCCCCTAGGGGACCAACGAGCAGAACCGACGATTTCCCATATGTTTAGCTAACGCACGAACACCGTGAAGCCGCGGAAGATGTAGAGACCATCGGTCTCGACAACCACCGAACAACGCGAAGCGCGCGTGGCACCAAACTTGACGGCTGGGATTTCATCCCACGCCATCAACCGCTCATTGTTCCGTACGTGACGTGAACCAAGATGAATCTGGATGGTGGTCGTCTCCTCGGCGTATTTCAGTGACTGTCCCTGCAGTTCGGTCGTCCGCGCGCTGAAGTCAATGCACGCGCCATCGAGCAACTGACACGGATAGAACGTATCCGTCACGGGTGTAAATGTCTGCGCGACGCGCATCACCCCTTCACCAGCCAGCGCCTTGTCGGCCGGCTGCTGACTCGTATACCCGCCGAGAAGGATGTCCGAACAGCACACCGTGAGCGCGACATCGCGAATCTCAAGCGTGGTCGTTTCCGCATGGACATTGTGCGTCGACGCCGAGGCAGACGAATTGCCCAAATAGAAGAGACCGCCACCGCGCACGACAATCTTACCACCGCCTGTCACCGTGAGGTTGCCCATGTAGATCCCCTTCGAGCCCGCCGTCACGAGGTCCAACTGATGTCCGTTCATCTCAAGTGTACCCTGCGCCCAACCCGCGCCGACGAATCCCGCGCCATCGCAAATGATCGTCGAGTCCGCCGTCAACGCAACCTGCTGCAACCAATCGTATCCCTGCTGACTGCGGTTCGTCGTACTCTTGATCGTGCCACCCGCGAGTACGAAGCGCTCCAGACTCTGATTACCGTAGCCATCGAAGTCCACGGTTCCTTCCGGATCGATCGTGACATCGCCGCCGAAGCCGAAGAACGTCCCCGTACCCGCGAGCGCACGACGCACGGTGCCCTCGCGAATCTCCGTGCCACCGAGATAGGCCTGATCGTTCTTTGCAAGCAGCAGCGTGCCCGCACCTTCCTTCACGAACTTCAGCGAGCCCTTCAGCAGAAGCGTTTCGGACCGCACCTCGGTATCTTCGGGCACATCCAGATGGACCTCGCCCGCCGGACGTGCCGAGACGGCAGCCACAGGTTCGCCCGACAACGCCGCAGTACTGACGGTGCTCTCCGCCGTGAGGAACTCGCGCGTGCAGGTTTCATACAGGCCATACACGCCATCCGAGAGTCGCTTCGCCGGCACGAAGTTTCGCATGACCTTCAGGTTCTTCGAACGGATCTGGAACGAATGGAGATCCATCTTCGCCCACGAGTTTCCATCGATGGAGAGGGTTCCCGTCTTACCGTTGTTCATACCGAAGATGATGAGCGAAAACAGGCCGTTGTCGTGTTTCGTTCCAGACACCGCCAAACTGCCACGGGTCAACCCATCGGCCGTCAACCAGCTGGCAGAAGTTTCGTTGCAGGTCAACGTCAGACGCTGGTTCGTCGGGAAATCAGTCGTCTTTTGGTAGGCATTCGCACGATGGTAGCTCACGTTCACAGCATCCTTATTGCCCGTGCAGAGGAAGAAGCTCGTGGCATTGTTAGCGTTACTGCCATTGTTACGCGTACCGAACACCACAGGGTAGGTCTTCGCCTGCGGGAAGATCGGATTGAAGTCAACGATGAAGGTGTCATACGCCTGAAAGAGATAGTGCGTATCCACCACCTGACGGCCATCGGCCGAGACGTAGTCCACAAACACGAACTCTTCGTTGACGGTATCCATGAGCGTTCCCGTACCCGCCAGCTGGGAGAGGTAGAGTTTGTGTCCATTCAGATTGATCGTCGAATTGATCGGCTGCAAGAGTCCTCGCCAATCGCAATCACCGCCGAGTGTCGCCGGGAAGACGATGCTGCGGCACGTGAAGGATGCGCCCACCGGACAGTTGAACACGCACCCGTCCGGCAGATCGACGAGCGTCAAACCCGTCGGCAAAACGCCCGGCAACCGCGTACCCTCGCTATTTTCACAAATCCAGCACGCAGGATCGTCCACAGCCGATTCGTCCGTTCCAATCCACGTCGCGTGTACCGGCACGGACGGATCGTCATAGCGCAGCATCAGCGCACCCCCGCGAATCTCTGCAACCATTGAAGCTCCTTCAATGCGGATATTCGTAGGCCGACCGGAACCCGCCAATCCCGAAGCGATGACCGCATACTCCCGTGTCAGGTCGGCCTCCGGATCAATCGTAACCGTCAACACAACAGGATTGTCCGCCGTCGCTTCCTCCAACACCACCGAAGACGGCGCAAGGACATCGCAGCCCGTGGGCCCAATGTCGAACGTCAGATGCGCCCCGCCCTTCAGCGTGAGCGCCTGATCAATGCCGTAGGTCTTGGCCGTGCCATCCTGCAGCGAGAAATTACCACGATTCAAAGTGAGGGACGGGAAACGCGACGTGACACCGGACGCATCCACGCGATGAACACCCACCTTCTCGACGGCGGTCCAATTCTTGAGCAGGTCGTCCGTGAGCACGCCTTCATGGACACACAGCGTCGTCCCATTCGTCGTGTAGGCGCAGCCAAACCCAAAATCGCCCGAGCTCGATTTCGCGTTGTTGTTGAACGACTGGCCCGTGATCAAATCGAAAAGCTTCACTTCACCATCCGCCATCCGATGCGGTTCGTAATCGTGCACAACCGTGCTATCCGACTTGACAATACGGAACGAATAGAGGTTGGCCGTCGCCCAGGAATTGCCGTCGAGTTCGCACCCATTCGCCGTACCCGTGTTGTTCAAACCGAAGATCACGATGGGGTTGTAGCCGCCCTCCTCTTTCGTCGGCGTCACACTGATTGATCCATTGACCTTTCCATCCATCGTCTGCCACGTCGCCTGGGTTGGTCCGCAGGTAAGGGTCATGCGCTTGTTCGCCGGGAAATTCCCCGAGCCGCCCGTGAAGTTCGTTCCGCCCGAGCGTGTATAGCCGGCTTTCGGCTCTGTCTTCGAGTTGCTGGACATGAAGAAACTCGTCGCATTCACCGAATTGTTTCCACTCTTGCGCGCACCGAAGATGTTCGGATAGATTTTCGCTTGAGGGAACACCGCCGTGAAGTCGGCAATGAACGTATCGTCAAAAGCATGGAGGTAGCCCGTGTTGATGGCCTGCGTACCCGTCGCGGACATGTAGTCGACTAGCGTTTCCTCCTCCTCGACGTCCGAACCAAACAGACGGCGCGTCCCGCGATTCCCGTGGAACTTGCCTTCGACTTCATCCCACAGCCCCGCTTCGCCATCTGCGTATCGCCGACACGGAATGAATGAACGGCGCACCGTGCCATCCCCTCCGGTAATCTTAAACGAGTAGATCGTCGCACACGAGGGGGAGTTGCCATCGGGCGAAAAACCCGTCGCCGAGGTCACATTGTTCAGACCGAAAATCATCAACGAACTGTTTCCACCTTCGTGCTTCGTCGGCGTGATCTCGACACGGCCGGTCTGTTCACCCCCGGCCGTGGCCCAAGCCACACCCGTTTCCGTGAACGTCATCGTTACGCGCTGATCCACCGGGAAGCCTTCCAAAAGGCCATTCGTGCCGTCACGATAATAGCGAACGGTCGGCGTTGTTTTGGAGTTCGCTGCGAGGAACAAGGCAATCGCATGATCAGTATTGTTGCCCTTGCGCGTACCGAAGAGATTGGCATACGTCCGCGTCTGCGGAAAGTTCACACTACAGTCGACTTCGAAAATATCGTCGGCCGCAAACACATACTCCGCATCGAGGTATTGGTACCCTGTCGCCTGAATCCACTCGAGACGCGCATATTCGCTCGGCAGCGGAATCAGATCACCCCACGCGGACCCCAGCGTCAGCAGCCCGACAATCACCATTCCAGCAAACTTTTTCATCGTCCTTTTCCTCAAGTCCTTTTCCTCAAAGAGATAATTACCAAAAACTCTAACACGGTACCGGCGACCATGCCGCCCGACATGAAACCCTTCACCGACGCATCACGTAGCAAGAGAAGCAATACGAAGACATTATCGCATTTCCCCAATTGGAACGCAAGCAGAATGTCGAATTTTTGAAAATTATCAGTCTGTCCAACATAATGTTTAAGAAACTAATAATTGTCCCGATGACAAACCAACGTAAAATCCAACCATCCGTAGATATCCATGCCATCTGTTGACGACTCGGCCGCTTCATTTCCACCTCCGACACGCGACCTCCCAACTCTACACTCTGCACTTTCCATTCTCAACTAAAAACAAAGGCCCCGAACCTTGCGGTTCGAGACCTCTCGCAAAAGCCGCGATGGGCTTATTTGCTCTTATGACGCATCGCCTTCATACGCTTGTCGTATTTATGCTTCGACATTTTTTTCCGGCGTTTTTTCTTGATGGAACCCATCGTGGACCTCCTTTTGAGATTTGAGTTCGCCGTTCTCGGTTCACACCTTGAACTTTGAACCGTGAACTTTGAACTTAGAAAATGATCTTGTTAAGCGGCAATTCAATGATACCCGTTGCACCCGCAGCCTTGAGCACCGGCACGAGGTCGCGCACCTGGCGCTCCTCGACCACGCTCTCCACCGCAAACCAGCCTTCGTCATTCAGCTTGTTGACCGTCGGCGCGTGAAGAGCCGGCAGCGCCGCCACGATCTTCTCGAGCTTCTTCGCCGGCGCGTTGAGCTTGAGCAGCACGCGCTTCTGCGCTTCGAGCGCCGCAAGAAGCAGCATCTTCAGCTGTTCGATCTTCGCCTTCTTCTCCTTGTTCTTCATCGCCTTCTTGTTGGCGATCAGACGCGTGGTCGACGTGAGAATCGTATCGACGATACGCAGGTTGTTCGCACGCAGCGAACTACCCGTCTCCGTGAGGTCGACGATCGCGTCCACGAGCTCCGGCGCCTTGACTTCCGTCGCGCCCCAGCTGAACTCCACATCGGCCTTCACACCGTTCTTCTTGAGATAGCGCTTGACGATGCCCAGCGCTTCCGTCGAAATCCGCTTGCCCTGAAGATCCTTGACCGTCTTCACCTTCGAGTCGTTCGGCACCGCGAGCACCCAACGCACCGGATTCGAGGTCGCCTTCGAATAGCTGAGCTCGCACACGTCCTCAACGTCGGACCCGTTCTCGTACACCCAGTCCCATCCGCAGATGCCGGCATCCAGAAGCCCGAGCTCGACATAGCGGCTCATTTCCTGCGGGCGCAGCAAACGACACTTGATCTCCTCGTCGTCGATCGAAGGATAATACGAACGAGACGAGCACGAAACATTGAACCCCGCGCGCTTGAACAGCGCGAAGGTCGATTCCTGAAGACTGCCCTTCGGCAGGCCGAGAACAATTGCCATGTTTACTTTTTCTCCGTTGGTTAAAGCCTTATTATATCAAAAAGACGGACATCTGGCAACTATCAGTTGTTTGAACGCATGAATTCTTTAAAATTCGCCGAAAAACGCCGTCAACGAAAGAGTCCGAGCCGAAGGAGGGGCAGGATGCGCTGGGCGAGCGTCTGGTCGAGGTCGAAGAGCGCAACCCCCGCGACACCGGCCCGCCGGGCGGCATTGACCTGGTCGATCACCTGGCTCGGCGTGAGCCGGCTTTCGTTCGCCGTCACGCCAATGCCCGAAATGACATGCCGCGCCTGACGGGGCGTGCGCGCCTGACGCGCGAGAAGCGCGGACAAGGTGTTCGTGTCCTCGACGTAGTTCATCGGCACGATGTAGTCCACAAGCCCCTTCACCAACCACGCCTCCCAGTCCTGTCCCACCACGGTGACGCACGAGGGATAGCGCGGCAGAACCGCCGCCGTCAGCCAGAGGCGCGGCTGCTTCTTGCGCAGACGCGTCCGTGCCGCCGCAAGAAACTGTTCGACGAACCGCGCCGCCTGCGGAGGTTTCGCCGCCTTCTCATACCATCGGACAAAATCGAGGTGGACACCGGCGAGCCCCTCTTTCGCCGCCAGCTCGTCGAGGACCGTCAGCAGGTGCCACCGCACGTCGGCATGGGACGGATCGAGATAGGGCGTGAGACGTCCGGACGTATCTTTGAGCCGCCATCCCTTGCGTGCCAGAAGCGCGAGCCGCGCCGATGTCGCACGCGTCGTGTTGAAGCAGAGAATCCACGCATGCACCCGAATGCCCGTTCCGCGCGCGGCCGCAAGACATGCCGCCAGCTGGTCGCCCCGCGTCTGGCAGACCGAAGAAACCGGCAGCACGCGCGAGGCATAATGCGCAAAACCCGCGCCGGCGACATTGACGAAGAGGTCCGTCACGCCGTTCGCCTTCAGAAGACGGATCGTCCGAGGCCAGTCCCCCGGATAGAGACCCTCGCCCGAATGGTCCCAGACGGCGTGGATTTCACCTGCGCGCGGCTTCTGCACCTGCGCCTTCGCGCGTTCGGCGGCCCGGCGCGCCTTCTGCTTCGCCTCCCAGGTCGCCACCGCGCGCCGTCCCGGCACGCCGACATCGACGAACGCGAGCAACCGGCGGATCTTCGTTTCCTCTTCGTCGTCCGACGTAAAGAAATTCGCGCTCCACCAGCCGCCGACCGCCGGCACCACGGAAACAGGCCATGTGCGCGGCGAAGCCGTCCGCGTACACGCCACCTTCATCAGCGCCGCAAGAGACGGCGAATAGGACTGCAGGACGGCAATTTTCCCCCCGCGCGTCCGAAAGGCATTCAACGCCGCCAGCTGGGTGGCGCTCGGCGTCTGACACGTCACGAGATAGATGAGCTTGCGTCCCGCCAGCTCGCGCGCGAGCGCACCGTCTCCTACGAGATCCGCCGTCACGCCGCCTTCGGCCAGACTGCGCTGCGTCCACTTCGCCCGCGACGCCGCATACCCGCGGTCCGCCACCGCACACGCACTCGTCGCCTGCACCACGGCAATGGGATTCTTCGGGGGCGCTATTTTGCCCCATACGGGCC
The DNA here is from genome assembly GCA_045641465.1 of Kiritimatiellia bacterium. Lineage (GTDB taxonomy): Bacteria > Verrucomicrobiota > Kiritimatiellia > RFP12 > UBA1067 > RUG572. The sequence goes on from JAZUGW010000118.1 coordinate 16,044, forward strand.
AAGCGAGAAATGAAAAGAGAAGAACGAGGAGCGCCGACAGGGCACCACGCGACAGGCGACAGCCGACATGTCGCAGAAAACCCCTAAAAGAATGGAACACATTCTCCATTTCCCATTCTTCATTTTTCATTCGAAAAGGCGACCTGCATTTTCCATTTTCCATTCTTCATTCTTCATTCGAAAAGGTTCCGCCCTTTTCCAGCAGATCGGGACGGCGCCGACTCGTCAGGTCGAACGCCTGACGGCGACGCCAGCCTTCCACTTTCGCATGGTCGCCATTGAGAAGTATTTCCGGCACTTCCATGCCGCGATAGACGGGCGGACGCGTATACTGCGGCGCTTCCAGCAGGCCTTCGTCGCCGAAGGACTCATGCGCCGTTGCCGCCGTCCCGCCGCCCAGGACGCCCGGCAGCAGCCGCACCGTCGAATCGATCATCGCCGCCACGGGAATCTCGCCGCCTGTCAGCACGAAATCGCCGATCGAGACTTCATCCGTGACGAGCCGCCGCACCCGCTCGTCGAAGCCCTCGTAGTGCCCGCACAGGAAAATCAGATGCTCGCACGCGGAAAACGCCTCCGCCGTACGCTGCGTATAGGGCGTACCGGTGGGCGTGGTGAGCACAACGCGCGCACCCGGCGTGAGACAGGTTTCGATCGCCTCGTACCACACCTCGGGTTTCATCAGCATCCCGGGGCCGCCCGAATAAGGCCGATCGTCGATCGTACGGCGCAGATCGTGCGAGAAGTCGCGCAAGTCGACCGTACGAATAAAAACCTTTCCCGCACGTGCCGCACGGGAAAGGATACTCTCACCCAGAAACCCCCGAAACATTTCAGGGAAGACGGTGATGATGTCAATCCGCATTATTTCTTTACGAGCTTACGGACCGCCTTGTGGCTGCAGAACGTACGCTCCGTGTAGAGCTTGCTGCGCCAGGACGGGTTCTTCTTCACCACGACGATCTTCTCGACCGCCGGGCTGTTGAACGGGAAGAGCTTCTCAACGCGCACACCGTAGCTGTCGCGGGAAACCGTGAAGTTGCCCGACGCATTCGTACGGCCGTTGTCGATCGCAAGCACCTTGCCCTCGAAGTCCTGAAGACGCGTCTTGTCGCCTTCCTTGATGCGCACCGAAACGCGCACCGTATCGCCGGAATGGAATTCCGGGAAGTTCTTCGCCGCGAGACCAGCCGTCTGTTCGGCGTTGATCTTATCAAGAATTGCAATACCCATGGTCTACCTCCTTAGGCCTTCTTCTCGGCCTTCTTCGCCTTCGTCGCGTGGTGCGGCTTCAGCTGCGGATTACGGGCACGACGAATCAACGTCGCAACCGTCGCGGAGGGCTTGGCACCATGCTTCAGCCAGTCATCAACACGCTCGAGATCCAACTTGAAGTTGTCTTCCTTCATAGCCGTATCATACCAGCCCAGGATCTCCAGGAACTTGCCGTCACGGGGCGAACGCTCGTCCGCCGCGACGATACGATAGGTCGCGTGGTTCTTGCAACCTGTACGACGCATTCTGATTTTAACCATCTTTAATTAACCTCGTTTCGTTGAAAACGGAGGGAAAGTATATCACTTTTGCGGATTGATTGCAAGTGGAAAAAACATAAACGCAAATTTTAATTTTCGGCCGTTTCTTTCTTCCGCGGCAAGAACCGCTTCGCGAGCTCGTTCACGCCCGTGTGGTGCCAGGCGTCGAGCGTGACGCGGCGGCCGTCTTTGGCGTGCAGCACGAGGATGCCTTTCTTGCGCCAGCGCGAGTCGTCCACCTTCTCGACATCGGCAAAGAGAAGCGGCGTGTTGAGCGTTTTGGTGCCCCACATCTTCTCGTCGTCCCATTCGAGCGTCGCCTTCGCATTGAGCCACACGCGGAACCCGATGACAATGGCCGCCAGCGCCAACAGCGCCGCGAAGCTGTACTGGAATTCAACTGTGGTGTGGTGCGTTCCGTCGTTCGGCAGGTTCGGATAGACGAACACTGCGTCATAGAGGAACCAGCACGCCAGGCCGGAGAAAAGTCCTGTCACGCCGAGATGGCGCATGGCATATTCACGATTGAGGGCAATCTTCATTTTACAACTCGCTGATGGGGGTCTTGCGCACCGCGCCGGGAATATCCGCCACGAACCGCGGCAGACCGAGACCGCCAATGCGCGCCGCGCATTCGCGTTCAATCTCCTGCGCCTTTTCAAGCGGCACGCGGAAATGGGCGATGCCGGCGACCGGATCGCATTGAAACACATAGTAGGGACGCACCCGCGCGCGCTGCAGCGCACGAAAGAGGTCGAGCAGCTCATCCGCCGAATCATTGACCCCGGCCATCAAGACCGTCTGGCAGGAGACAGGAATGCCGGCCCGCACGAGATTCGTACACGCTTCGACGGCTTCGGGCGTCACTTCACCCGCACAGTTGAACTGGGTATTCACCCACACTTTTCCGCTGCGGCCAAGCAATGCCGCGAATTCACGCGTCACCCGCGTCGGATTCACACACGGCGCCCGCGTGCAGAGCCGCACGACGTCGACCTGCGGCAACCCCGCGAAGGCACGCACGAAGCGCATCACTTCGTCATCGGGCAGCACGAGCGGATCCCCGCCCGAAATGAGCACATCGCGCACGAGCGGATGGTCCTGCACATAGGCGATGCAGCTCTGCAGCTCTTCGTCCGTCCGCACGATCTCGGCCTGGCGCAACAGCCCCTTGCGCGTGCAATGGCGGCAGTTCATGAAGCAGCTGTCGCTCGCCATGATGAGCACGCGGTCGGGGAAGCGCTGTTTCAGGCCGTAGCAGCCGGCGGCCTCCTCTTCCTCGCCGAACGGATCCGGACCATACTCGTCCTCCTCCAGTTCGCGCGGATCGGGATACACCTGCTTCGCGAATGCCGGGCACTTCGCCGCCAACGCCTCCGAATAGGCATTGGCGTAGTAGGGATATTTCTGGTTCTCGAAGCTTTTCACCGGATCCTTTGTTGCCGTTGACAATCAGAGGCCGTTCTGCTGCGCCACAAGCGCAGAGGCCCCGTACATCTTACGCAGTTTCGGCTTCTCGATCTTGCCGGTGGGATTGCGCGGCACCGACGCGAAGATGATCTTGCGCGGCCGCTTATAGCGCGGCAGGTCGAGGCAGAACTGGTTCACTTCGTCTTCCGTGAGCGTTTCGCCCGGCTTGACCTCGATGATCGCCGCGGCGATTTCACCCAGACGCTGATCGGCCAGCCCGATCACCGCGACGTCTTTGATCTTGCGGTTGGCACGCAGGAAGTCTTCGATCTGCACGGGATAGAGGTTTTCACCGCCCGTGATGATCACGTCCTTCGCACGGTCCACCAGGTAGATGAACCCGTCCCGAAGTTCCGCCATGTCGCCCGTGCGCAGCCAGCCGTCTTCGGAGAGGATCTCCTTCGTCGCCTCGGGGTTCTTGTAGTATTCGCGCAGCACGCCCGGACCCTTCAGCGCGAGTTCGCCGACTTCGCCCGGCGTCACTTCGGTTCCGTCGGGATTGATGATCTTCGTCTGCCAGCCATAGCCGGCGACGCCGATCGCGCCCACATGGTCGATGTTCTCGATGCCCAGATGCACAGCGCCGGGTCCCGTCGATTCCGAGAGCCCGTAGTTCGTATCGTAGTCGTGCTTCGGGAAGATCGTCTTCCACCGCTTGATCAGCGCCGGCGGCACCGGCTGCGCGCCGATGTGCATGAGGCGCCACTGGCTGAGCTGATAGTCCGCCAGCTTCACGTCGCCGCGGTCGATCGCATCCAGAATATCCTGCGCCCACGGCACAAGCAGCCACACGATCGTGCACCGCTCCTCGCTCACGGCACGGAGAATCCACTCGGGCTTCACACCCTTCAGCAACACGGCCTTGCCGCCGACGAGGAAACTGCCGAACCAGTGCATCTTCGCACCCGTGTGATAGAGCGGCGGGATGCAGAGGAAGCAATCGTCCTTTGTCTGGCCATGGTGGTTCTGCTCCACCCGGCAGGCATGCATCAGGCAATGATGCTGCAGCACGATGGCCTTGGGGAAGCCCGTCGTGCCGGAACTGAAATAGATCGCGGCATTGTCGTCGTCCGACAACGGCACCGCCGGCGTCCGGCTCGAGCAATAGCCCGCAGCCTGATACGGCTCCGCGAATGTCGGACAGTCATCGCCCACATAGAAGCGCGCTTTGACGCGCGGAATGCGGTCGATGACCTGCTCGACACGACCGGTAAACTCGGGTCCGAACACCAGCACATCCGCGTCCGCCAGCTCAAGACAGTACTTGATTTCGTCCGCCGTGTAACGGAAATTCAACGGCACCGCCAGACACCCCGCGCGCAACGTGCCGAAATAGATCGGCAGCCACTCGAGACAGTTCATCAGGAGAATCGCAACCTTGTCACCCTTTTTGAAACCACGGCTGAGAAGCAGGTTCGCAAAGCGGTTCGCCTTCTCCTCGAACTGCGCCCAGGTGATCTCGCTGCGAAACGCCTCGCGCGCGCTCGGCTCGATGAGCGCGTACTCGCGCCAGGTCGCATGGCGGTTCTCAAGTTCCTGCGGATTGATTTCGACGAGCGCGACATCATTCGGCCACTCGCGGGCGTTGCGCGCCAGAATCTCTGTGATTTGCATATTGGTCTTGTCTACTGAGTTTGAATTGCGAACGGGGATGTCTATAAGTCAAATGACTTACCAGCCCGTACGATACGTGCGGCGCAGCAGCTTCTGCGCGGTCGTGTTGTTCTTCACGGTCAGCGAAGCCGCGTCCCAGACGAGCTTCTCGGCGGGGCAGCGAATCGCCACCGTGCCGAGGATGATGGCTTCCGCCATCGGACCCGCCTTCTGGAACGTGGATGCGCAGGGAATGCCGCTCATGCACGCGTTCGCGAAATTGTGGTAGTGGTTCTCATACGGCATCTTGCGATGCTTGCGCACCACGTTGCCCTTCGTGATCAGCACGGGCATCTTCGTGTGCTGCATCACGAGCGCACCGTCCGTGCCCACCACGACGCACGCCTCTTCCGGCACCGTGCGGTAGCCGCACGCGCGCGCAATGGCCTGCGCCTCTTCCGGCGGATAGAACTCGCCGTCGAACCATTCCATCGTAAAGGGCTTGCCGCCGGTCGCCGGCACGCCGTCGAACTCCCACGTGATGTGGTTCGACTGCGGCCACACGTCGGCCCGACGCACGGGCGAGTTCTTCCAGCTCTCCTGCACCTGCGCATACACCGTCTTCGGCGCCGTCGACCCGAGGTTCATGCCTTTCCACACGGCGTCGAAGATGTGGCAGCCGATGTCGCCGCTCCAGCCCGTGCCGAAGTCAAGCCACGACCGCCACTTCATCGTGTGGTAGATACCCGGCGCGAACGGACGCTCCGGCGCCGTTCCCAGCCAGAGGTTCCACGCGAGCGTCGCCGGCGGCGGCGTCCCGGCAGCCGGACGCGGACCCAGCAGGCGGTAGAACTGCGCACCCGTACGGTTCGAGCACAGGTAGACGCGCTGAATGGTGCCGATCGCACCGGTGCGAAGGTACTCCACCGTCAAACGGTCGCCGCCGCCCGCCGCATGCTGCGTGCCCAGCTGCGTCATCACGTTGAACTTCGCCGCCGCCAGTTCCACGTCACGGCACTCGGCCACGTCGTGGCAAAGCGGCTTCTGGCAATACACGTGCTTGCCCTTCGCCATCGCCGTCATCGCAATGATCGCATGCTGGTGGTCCGGCACGGCGATGTTGATCGAATCGATGTCCTCCTTCTCCAGGAGCTCGCGCCAGTCGCGGTACTTGCGCGCCGTCGGCACCATCGCCGCCGCGCGGTTGAGATTGTTTTCGTCCACGTCGCACACCGCGCAGATCTCGACTTTCGGATGCGAACGGAACTGCCCGAAATCATGGAATCCCATGCCACCCACGCCAATGCAGGCATGGCGAAGCTTGTCGTTCGGACCGAACGTCAAGCGACGAGACGGCGCGTTGCCCGCGCCAAACAGACTCGCACCGGCGCACGCGCCAGCGGCCAACAAAAAGGAACGACGATTGATTTGCGTATTCATGATTCGTATTATAGCATAAATTCAGAATACGAATCACTTGAAATTTGATAATCAAGTAATCAGCCCGCGCGCGTCGACCGACTTGGTGAGCAGGTTCTCAATGACCCGTGTCGCCCCTTGCTCATCATTCAAAAACGCCCCGACAGATCATCGACAAGTTCCGCACGGTGAAGATGGTCGACGTCGTCATGCCGACGACCGACGGGCGGATCATCTTCAAAGTCGGTTTACTTTGACTTGTTTACACGAACGACTTTCGAGGCGAGCGGCGGCAGATCGAGGACCTGCGTGTCGTTCTCGGCCGTGAACGTGACCTTGAAACGTTTCGCCCCCTGGGACACGTTTTCGTTCACAAGGAAGTACGTGGACCCCGTGTCCGTCTCGCGCCGCAGCACCCGCACCATCTTCGCCCCGTCGCCCACAATCTCGATCGTGGGCTTCACGCCCAGCGCCCTCAACTGCGGGAACGGATCTGGATGGGCCACCGGCGGCAACGCGATCGCCCGCGGATTGCCGCCGTCAAAAATCGCCTTCGCGAGCGCGACTACCTCGGTATCGGTGCGGCCGATCGTCGCACTGTGCGTGGGCCGGTATGCGTGACTCAAGACGATGCCGCCCTGGTCAAGAAACTCCTTCGCCTTCTCGAGCAGCGCATACGGCATCACGTCCAGCCCCGGCAACATCAACACAGGATAGTCCTCGTGGCCGATGCGCAACTGGCGGTCGTGGATCGTCGCCTTCGCCAACAGTTCCTGGTTGATCCAGTCGCAATCGTAGTGCGCATCCTGAATCAGCGTGGTCATCGCCTCCACCTCGGCGGCCTTGCCGAGCATGAAGTCGAGCCCCACGTGCACGAATGCGATCTGCGCCGAATGGCGGCCTTCCGTCGTCGCCGCCGCCACCTCCTTCACATGCTTCGCCCAAGCAGGATAGATCTTCGGCCAATCGCCTTCGTTGTAGTACGGACCATACCACTTGATGTCATGGCCTACGCGGGTCGTGTACGCATGCGGAATCAGCACATTCACGCCACGCACGAGATGGTGGTCCGCCAGTGCGAACATGTTCGTCGCGTTCAACTTGGTGCCATACGCGCCGAAGATCTCGCACATCGCGCGGTCGCCCGGCTTCTCGTAGGTGTGCGCGATCGAACTCACGATCTTAGGCATCTGGTAGTGTTCCCAGCGGGCGCGTTCGCCCGGGAAGAGCTGTCCGCACACGAGATCGACGCCCGGCACATCCTGGTACTTCAAGAGCTGCATCACGTTGCCGCAGCAATGTTCGTAGCCGTAGAACCAACGCCGTACCGGCGCATGCTCCATGAAGTGGCCCGTGAAAAACACACCGTGCGCCTGACACCACTGGGAGATGCGTCCGTACATCACACATCCCCACGTCTCCACCCGCGCATCCATAAACGCGTGACGATATGCCGCCTCCTCACCGCCTGCGAGTTTGAGTTTCATCGCGACCAGCGCCTTCACGCGATCCACCCCGCGGCGCTCGAGTTCCGCAGCGAGCGCCGGACCCCAATCGCCGTGCGTTTCGGGTTCATCGAAGAAGAAACCCACGATGGTGCCGTCGTCGAAGTAGGGACGCATCTCGCGATAGTGCCGCGAATAGACGTAGTCGATGAACCAGTCGACCGCCGCCTCGGAAAGACCGTCCACCGAAAACTGCTCGCGCGGAAAACCGTTGATCAACCGTCCCTTCGGCACCGCGCGGAAGCGATAGCATTTCTGCCCGGGTACGGATCGCTTCCACACGCCCTTCACTTCACGCAGCGTCTCCGGCAGGAATCCCTGCTCGGTCCAGGTGCCTTCGACGGCGAGGACGAATTCATCAAGGCACTCCGCCTCGACGTCCTGTCCGTCCACCATCTCCTCGGTCTGCAACATACGCGCCGCGAAGGCGACGGGGACGCGTCCCTTCATCATCTGGCTCGGGAACCACGGGTCGTCGAAAAGGACCACCTTGAGGTTGCGCTTCTTCGCCTCGTCGCAGATGATGTTCAGATCGCGCCACCACATCGGACCATACCAATCCGCGTGGTGACGGCTTTCCGCCGTGAGCATCTGGTTCCCGCCGTCGGCGATTTCATTCACCGTTTGGCGCAGCACCGCCTCGGTCTCCGTGCCGAAGAGGAACATCAGCGGACCTACCGCCGGCGCCAGCACGGGTGGCGGAACCGCCTCCGCCCCCGCAACTGCAAACAACGTCACCAAGAGAGATAATGCATTCTTCATAGGTTCTCCATTTCTCCTGTACATATCACGAGAGGCTTTTTCCGACCCAGCCTTTTGTGTGCCAGCGGCGCATGAGGATGACGCCGCGGATGTTTTCATCCAGCATGAAGGCCGCCCAGGCGCCGACGAGACCCCATCCGAACGGGATCGCGAAAATCCACGCGAGCCCCACGGCAATGCCCCACTGCGAAATCACGCCCACCACGAGCGGATAGACCGGATCGGCCGCCGCACGCAACGTACCGCACGCGAAGATGTTCCGTACGCGTCCGATTTCCAGCACCACGTCGATCCACAGGATCGTCACGCCAAGATGACGGATTGTCTCGCTTTCGGTGAGCGCCGCAAAAATCCACGGACCCGCCGCCGCCAAACACACGCTGCAGGCCATCGTGATGGCCATGCTCTGGCGCAGGAAATAGTTGCCGATCAAATAGGCCGGTTGATACCGTTTCTTCCCGACAAGATGCCCCACGAGAATGTCCCCGCCATGCGTGATGCTCAAGCAGAAGAGGAAGACGAACATGATGAGGTTCATCGCGTAGGTGCGCGTCGTGAGCGCATCCGTACTGATGCGCGTAATGAAGAACGTGATCGCCACCTGCGAAAGGCAATACGAAAGTTCCTCGCCCATCGCCGGGAACCCGACCTTGAAGAGATTGCGCAACTCGCGCCACGGGAACGGCACGAACCACGCCCACGGGTAACGCGGAATGTGAACACGCGTATGCACCACGCCCAACAGCACGATCGAAACGATCCGGCTGCCCACCGTCGCCCAAGCCGCCCCTGCCACGCCCATTTTCGGACACCCGCAATGCCCGAAGATGAGCAGATAGTTTCCCACCACGTTCAGCACATTCGCAAACGCCGTGATGTACATCGGATACTTCACCTTGTCCACACTGCGCAAGGACGAACTGAAGGCGAATCCGAGCGCCTGGAAAAACGAGAACGACGACGTGATCTTGAGATAGACGGCACCCGCCGGAATCAGCTTCTCTTCAAGCCCCATCAAACGCAGCAACGCCTCCGCATGGAAGTAGACGAATGCGCTCAGCACCACACCCAACGCCAGATTGACCAACAGCGCAATGCCCACCACCTGCACAAGCCGCTGTCTCAGACCCGCACCATGATACTGCGCACAGACGATCCCCAGCCCGATCGACGCAAACTGGTAGACGAGAAAGATCAGGGAGATCAACTGGTTGTCGAGTCCCACCGCCGCCACCACGCCATCGCCGCAGCTGGAAAGCATGAACACGTCCACCGCACCCACGAGCATCACGAGCGCGATTTCCACAAAGATGGGAATGGTCAGCCGGTAAAGCTGTTTTCGAAGCGAATCCATTGCGCGTGCAACCCGTCAGTCTTCCGCCTTGCAATACCGCAGCAGTTCTTCGAACCGGTTGATCTTGATCGTGTAGCGGGCCTCGTTGAGACGTCCAAAACCAAATGTGCAGAACGCCGTCTTCACGCCCGCATTCGTACCGGCGCCCATGTCGGTCCAATTGTCGCCGACCATCCAATCGTGGGACGACAACCGATGTCCGCGCATGCGGCTGGCACATTCGCGGAGCGGCAGCGCGCTCGGCTTCATCTCGGTACAATCCCCTCCCGCGATGACCGCACTCCCCATAAAGCGCGTAAAGCCAAAATGGTCCAAAAGCGCCATCGTCGCAAAACGCGGCTTGTTCGTGCACACGCCCATCAGCCAACCGCGATCGTGCAGTTCCAGGAGCGTACTGCGCACGCCCGGATAAGGCACCGTCGCCTCCAGCACGTGCTGGCCGTACTGCTCCATGAAGAGCGGCCAGATTTCGTCGAAGCGTCCCGTCACTTCCGGAATCGCCTTCTCCAGCAGATGCCGCGCACCGCATCCCACATACGAGATCGCCTCTTCCTGCGGAATTGGCGCGAGTTTGAGCGCCGTACGCGTGCCATTGACGGCGGACGCGAGATCGGTCCGCGTATCGAAAAGCGTTCCATCCAGATCGAAAAAGACTGCATTCATTTTAAACCAAACCTTTGCGTTAGAATTTCACCTGCGACGGCACCACACACGGCGCGTGTGGAATCGTGTCGAGCGTAAAACACGGCAGCAGATCGCGCAAGGCCACGGGACCTCCATCGCCCCAGCCGCACGTCGCCGCGAGAAAGCCGAGGATCCGCTCGGACGACACGCCCGCCGCTCGGTAAGTAGAAATACGTGTATCGCCGTGGCGCTTCGCGAGACGGCGACCATCCTGCCCGACCATCAACGGCACATGGCAGAAGGCAGGCGGTTCGTACCCGAGCGCGCGATAGAGGAAAATCTGCGCCGGCGTCGCGGTGAGCAGATCGTCGCCGCGCACGACTTCCGTGATGCCCATCAGCGCATCGTCCACCGTCACCGCGAGCGTGTAGCCCGCACCTCCTTCGTCACGCGCCACCGGAAAATCGCCCAAGACGGACGCCAGTTTCTGTTCGTACGCCCCCGCAAATACATCCGTGAAGCGAACGACCGTTTCGTCCGGCACGCGACACCGCCAGCAGGGCGTACGCACGGACCCCAAGAACGCCTGCGCCGCCTGCCAGCTGGCAAAGCGGTCGCGGCACGTGCCTGGATAGTAGAGCTGCTCGCCCGCATGCGGCGCACTCTGCGCATTCTCGACGTCCTTCCGGCTGCACACGCACGGATAGAGGATCTTCGCCGCGACGAGCTTTTCACAGGCGGCACGATAGATCGCCGTGCGTTCGCTCTGCACAAACGTCTCGTCCCAGTCGAACCCCAGCCAGCGCAGATCATCCTCCGCCTGTACGGCGGCCCCGGGCTTGTCGCGCGGATGGTCCAGATCTTCCATCCGGAAAATCACACCCCCGCCTTGGCTGCGCGCCCGCAGCCAGGCGATCATGAAGGTGCGCACGTTGCCAAGGTGCAAGGCACCGGTCGGCGAAGGCGCAAGACGTCCGACGTAGCTCATTGATCCCCGAAACGAATCAGCCATTCATCCACGCTGCCAAACATCGAGTGGCAGTTGGAATAGGTGTTGTCCGATTCCTTCCACGTCTCCCACAGCGTCGTCGCGCCGCGGTCGAGCATGTGGAACCAGCCCGGGAAGCCCTTGTGGAACACGACCTTCTTCGCGAGATCGAGGCGCCCGTGTTCGGAGAGATACATCAGCAGATAGCGCGTCGAGAAGATGCCCGTCGTCGGCGCGTATCCCTTCTCTTCGATCGCGCGCACCAGACGCGCCTCGGCGGCGGGAATCTGGTCGGCAGGCACAAGGCCGAGGTAGAGCGCCTGCGCCTGTGCGCTCTGCGTGCCGTTCGCCACGACGCCGTTCTTGATGTACTTCGTCTGGAACGCGGTGGCGATCTTCGTCGCCAGCGCATCGTATTTCGCGGTGTCTTCCGTCTTGCCGAGCATCCGCGCAAAGTCGCGCGTGAGCTTGACGAACAGATACCAGTGCGCGGTTCCGGTCACGTCGTCCGGCGCGCGCTCAAGCGCTTCGTGGTCGCCGATGTCGTGCGGAATGATGCCCGTAGGATGAAGCGCATCCACCAGGCCGATGTAGCGCGTGCAGACGGGATAGAACGCCAGCGCGCGATCCTTCACATCGGGATAGTGGCGGATGAGCGCCTCCATCAACACCGGCACTACCACGGTCCAGGCGATGGGACCGCCCCGCTTGCCGAAGCCGCGGTCGCGAATGCCCACATACGGCGCCGTCTCGGTGAGCCAGCCGTCCTCCGCCGCCGCATCGGCGAAATCCTGGATCGTCTTCAGATAGAACTCGCGCATGTCCCAGTTGAGGATCATCGACTCGCACGTCGGTACGATGTCGCCGCCATAGCAGAGACGCTCGCGCCCGGGACAGTCCGTCGACGTGCCGACAAGATTGGATCGGAAAGTACGGCGACACACTTCGTGCAGGCGGGCAAGGTCGGCGTTCTTCGGCTTCCACTTCCACCGATCCGAACGTGACACATGGAGAAGCGACGAGATGGGTCTGAACAACACCTGCTTGGGTTGGAGCAGCGTCTTGAGTCCGCGGATTTCCACATAGCGGCAGATGTGCCAAGTGAACGGCGGACCGAAGTCCTCCGTTCCATTCGAAGCGGCGCCACCGGCGATGAGCACGTCCTTCTGCTCCGCAACGTGCGGCGCGCCGGGTCCGCCATTGCCGCGTTTGATCTGTCCTGTGGTCTGCGTGAGCGGATTGACGCGTCCATCCTGCCACAAGCGTTCGCCGTAGACGAACTCGATGCGGTCGCCCTTCTTCGTGCCGGGCAACTTGAAACTCGGCACACCCGAACAGTTCACGCCGAAATCGACAACCTGCACCTCCCCCTCCTTGAGCCAGGTGGACTTGCCAGGAAGCAGCTGCCCCGCCATGAGCACTTGCGGCGCACGCCGTTCGCGGATCGTCCCCGCCTCGCCCTTGACCGCCACCGCCGGATGCGGCGTCGGGTCCAGCTGGCGCGTGCGGTCGACGACGGTGCCCAGCTGCAGGCTGTTCTGCACCACCGGCGATTCGCGCCAGGTCCAGTCAAGTTTTTCAACGCCGTCGATCGCGAGCTTGAAGCAGGGGCGTCCATGCGGCAACGTCGTGCGGAAACAGTGGCGTCCCCAAAACCGGAGCGGCGGCATGTTGTACCAGCCATTGCCGAGCGCGACGGTGATCGTGTTCGTCGCGGGATACGGCAGACAGCAGTGATACCTGTAATCGGGGTGGTCCACCAGATGCGTATCCGCATAGATGGACTGCGTGTAGTCGGACCACAGCGGAAACTTGGTCGGACTCATCACTGTGGACGAGGTCAATCCGCGCAGCCGCGAACCATTGATCTCGAGCTGGTAGAAGCCGAGGCACGCGATGTGCACCTTCAGGCCATCCGACGACACGGCACGACCATCCGCCCGCTTGGGAAGCACGAACGACGCGGTGAACACCGGCGACGGATCGGGCGCGTACCACGCCGCCTCCTCCATCACCGGGCGTCCGTCGCCGATCCACGGGAGGCGGCTCCAGTCCACCTCGCCCCACGCCAGGCCGGCGACCAGCGCCAGCACTCCCACGACCGTTCCTTTTTTCATCAGAGACGAACCTTTCCTGAAAGGACCCACTTGAGGCCTGTCGCACCCAAACGGCGCACCGTTGCCCACATATTGTCCTGCAGCAGACCGGCCATCATATCGAAGAAGCTTTCCGGCGACGTATTGGCGTTGATCTCCTTCCGATAGCTCGCGTGGTTCTTTGCCAGATCCTCCAGCATCGTCTTCTGCGCCTGGAGGTAGATCGTCACGACCTCGTCGGCGAGCGCCTTCAACTGGCCCAGCTGCGCTTCGTCGAGGACATCGTCGGGCATTGTATTCGCCGCCGCCTCGAGCGCCAGCATCTGCGCTTGCAATTCATTGACACGCGTATGAACCTGTCCTTTGCGGGTTGTCAGCGTGCTGATCTTCGGCTGCAACGCGGCAAGCTGGGCCTCGACCTTTTCGGCTTCAATCTTGGCGACTCGGATATTCGGTTCGAGGGCACGCTCCGCAGCCGGATTCTCGCGAATGACTTTACGCATAGCGTCCAACCCATCCCGGTGCAGTTTAAGTGTCGCTTCCAGTTTCCTCTTACTCTCGTTCAATTCCGAAAGCGAGTCATCCAACGCATTGTTTTCGTTCGTCGCAAGCGTCCACTGGTCCTGCACGTCGGCACTTTCGAGCCGCTTATGAAGCTTCGGACGAAGCTGCTTGGAAAGATCCTGGAATGCGTCGAAGGCGTGCTTCAAATTCGTGGAGAACGGTTCGAACTTGCCCTCGCAGTACTGGCGCAGGCTGACGAAGATATTCTGCACCTTGTCGACCTGATCCGTCCCCGTCAGAAGATCGATGCGCTCGGCCTTCAATGCCTGGAACTTGGCCGGCGGAACCATCCCGTCCGCGGTTTTCTGGAAGTTCGTTCCCGTCTGCGCCGTGAGCGGCAGATAGCATCGCGACAGCGTGACTTCTTTTTTCGAATCCGCCGCGTGGTCGTACTCCTGCTTGACGACACGCCGCAGGTAGACATTGAATTCTTCGTTGACGAGATCCGTCGTCTTCACCACAGTCGTGGGAGAGAACTTGTCGAAGGTCGTACCCTCGCCGTCGGAAATGTCCATCGCCAACCGTTTCATCAGCAGTTCGACTTCTTCGAGCTGCTCGTTCGCCTGGTCGATCACGCCCTGAAGGCGGATCTGGCTCTGTGAGAAGTTGTTGATCGCGCCGGGCAGTTCGATGCCTTCCTTCTGGAGTTCCTGCAAGCAGGCCAGAATGCGCTGTCCCGTCTGCTTGCACGTCGTCCCGTCCTTATAGAAGATCGCATGGACGATCGCGTGCAGCGACGGATTCTCGTCCGTCCCTTCGCCCGCGCGCTTGCGGTCGAACTCGGCCCGGCTTTCCGGCGGCAGCAGCGCACGGAATCCGTCGAGGAAGCGGTTCGTGTCCTGCGCCGATGCGGCGCCGACCATCAGCAGAACGCTCTCCTGCTGCTCGCGCGACAGCTTGTGCGCATTGCCGAAGTCGAGAATGGTGACCCCCTTGTTCTCGGCGGCGACGGGATTGTCGTCGATCATGATGTTGCCGCCGTGCATGTCGCCGTGGAACATCCCCGAGCCGAAGAGCGCCTCCTGCACCCACTTCCGCGAGAGTTCGACCAGTTTCTTCTGCTTCGCTTCCATCGACCGACGCAGCGTCTTCAACTCGTCAAAGGTCTGCTTGCGCGCCCGCAGCTGGGCGATGTACGACGTACCGCGCTTGAATCCGATCGTCGTCGGTTTCCCGTCGACGTCCGTCACCATCACGTCCTTGACAATCGCCTGGTATTTCGCCTTCGTGTCCGTGAAGTACCGCTCGACCGTCGTGCCCGGAGCCTTCTCCAGCACCATGATGGACGGCGTCGCCTTCACGAGCGGATGCAGCTTCATCGCCGCGATCCCGTTGAACGGATTGCCCGTGTAGATCTGGCCCGCCTCCACGTTGTCCGCTTCCTTCGTCAGGTCCATTTCCACCATAATGCCTTCGAGCTGGCTGCGGAAGGTGTTCTTCATGCCGCCCTTCGCGACGTCGAAGAAGATCTGCTTCTCGGCTTCGGCACGGGCCTGCACGTCCGGACGCAGCAGCTTCACCACCACCTCCGTCTCGACATCACGTCCCTGGTCGTCCACGCTCGTCATCGTGCAGAGGAACGCCTGGCCCACCGACGCGGCACCAAGATTCGCCTTCACCTTGATCGCCTTGATCTTCCCCTGCGAGTTCTCCACAACACTCAGGAGATGCGCTTTGACCATCGGCTCAGGGATCGGCGCGAGGTTGGACTTCATATCCTTCAGCGCCAACTTGAGCTCTTCGTTGATCGGCATCTCGGAAAGCCCCTGCATCATCTTCTGCAGAATCGGGCCCGCGCCCTTCAGCATCGCGCCCAGCATCAGCATCTGGCGGCGCGTCTCTTCCTTCACGCGCGCACCTTCGGAGAGTTTCATCTGGTCGATCGGCTTCTGGTAGTCCATATACCGGATCGCCGCTGCGAACATCTGACGCTTGATCGACATCGGCACGCGATCGAAATACTGCGTCATCGCGTCTTTCATGAACTCGCCGTAGCCGTGCTCGGTATCCACCGCACCCTTCACCAGTTCATTCAGGGTACGCGTCTTCAACTCACCGAGGCGCGTCCCCTTCTGCCGCAGCACGTCCTTGCCAGTTCCCCCAAGAGCCTCCTTGACGAGTCCCTTCATCTGTTCGGACATCGCCGCGCTCTTCTCGTTGATCTTCTCATCGATTTTCGCATTGATCCCGGCGAACACCTTGTCGCCCAACTGCGGCAGCGCCGCCTTGAAGCAGTCGCCGATGCTCACCCCCAACATCTTGAGCGACGGCACCTCATCGCGAATGCTGCCAATCAACGCGTCCATCAGGTCGGCCAGCGGACCCGAGAAAACCGTCTGCAAGTCCGCCTCCGGCATGTCGAGCAACGTGGCGATCAAGTCGGTGTTCTTCGTGAAGAGCGCCTTCAGACGCGCCGCCGGATTCTTCTCGGCGCGATCCATCTCCCAGGTCTCGTCGCTGGAGAAGATGTCCGCCGCAAACGCGCGCACTTTCTGCTCGAAGCTCTGCGTCGCCTTCTTCTGCTCGGCGTCCAGCACGGGATTCTTGCCCACGAGCAGTGCCTGGTGCTGCTTCTCCAGCACCGGCAAAGATTCTTCAAGCTGGGCCTTGTTCGCAACCGCGGAAGACAGGGCCTCCGCGTTATTCGCCAACCGGTCGTCGAGGCTCTTCAGCTCCCTCTCATACCCGCCGGTGGCCAGCTTCGACTTCCTCCAGTTCGCCTTGACTTTTTCTAAGAGGGGCAGCTTGCTGATCGCCTCTTCCGTCAGACCGCGCACCTCCTCCATTTCAGCCTGCGTCTTGGCCTTGTCGGCCGCGAGAAGCTCGCCTTCCTGCTTGAGGGACGCAATCTCCTCCTCGGCCTCGGCGAGATCCTTCTTCGTGTCGTGAATCTGGCCGACCACCTCGTTCAGACGCGCCGCCACTTCCGCCGGCGTATCCTCTACGATTTCAAAACCGTCTTTCGTCTGGTGGAGCGCCTTCGTATCGACCACGTCCGCCTTCTGCGACTGGCTCTCGAGATGTTCAACCAGCGCGAGCGCCTCCTCGCTTGTGTAGCGCGTCGACGTCTCGACTTCAGGGTTCTGATCGACCCCGTCCAGCCCCTCGAGAATCTTCTGCGCATCTTCGGCCGAGAGTTTCGGATCCGTCAGCGTCCGCAGATAGTCCTTCAGCTTGCCGGCATCCGTGATGCCGCCCAAGCGCACCGCTTCGGAAAGCTGCACGAGCGTCTTGTTCGACAGCACATCGATTTCACCGACCGGCAGCTGGGTGAAATTCGCCAGCAGCCGAACCGCCTGTTGGCGCATCTTCATCGCCTCGGGGGAGTGCGCACGCTTCGAACTTCCCGTGAGATCGATCAGATTCGGCATCATCTCCACCTTCTGTGCGTCGAAGTCGCGCAGAATCTCCGCCGCGAGCTTGCGCGCCAGCAGCGTCCGAGCCGCCGGGCTCTCCGGGGCCAACCCCAGTCTCGCGCGGACATTTGCCAAGAACGCCTCATTCGCACCGGCCTCACTGAGCGCCTTCACAAAACCTTCGCGAATCTCGCGGTTCTGCTCCGCGGTTCCGCTTTTACCCACGCCAAAGAAGGAACCAATCGCGCTATTGCCCTGCTTGACGACCGTCTCGCCGTCTACCTTGAGATAGCCGCGGTTCAGCCGGCCGATCGCATCACGAAAATTTTGAAGAGTCAATTCCATTTCTTTCTACCTTTCTTTTAAAACGTCCACGTGTTGACTATGCGCACACCGAAGTTAGGTTACACCCTAGCGCAACAGAAAAATCGTTCCCGATGGGACCTGCGTCACCAGCGCATAATTGCGCCCCAGCACCGTTCCCGACGAATTATAGGCGATAAAAGCCACACAGTTGGGTTCGCCTACGGCCGCCGTGAACGCCTCCGCGGGGATTTCCGCATCGAAAAGGCCGCTCGTGGGCGCCTTCTTGTCGAAGACGCGCCATCCGTTCACAAACACCGAAACGCCCGTCACCGAGGTCCCGCCCGGCCGGAAGGTCGTCCGCAACGGACGGCCCGTGTAGAGCGTCTGGTTCCCGTTCAACCCCGAGAATGCAATCGGCAGACGCGACTTGTCGGCCGTGTAGTATTTCGTACACGAACTCTGCTGCACGCTCGCCATCAGCGTCTCGACGCTTGCGAACTGACGGTCGAGCCACGGGAGACGCTGCGTGAGAAAGGTCACCAGCCGCGAGACATCCGCCTCGAAATTGCCCGCACCCTTGTTGTAGTCGGTGTTCCACTTGATCGAGTTCGCATGGCACGCCTCGACGAGCCGGTTCGTGTAGGTGGCAATGAGTCCGTCGGACCCGAGGAGGCGCGCAAACTGGTCGCGCACCTGCCAATAGCGCGTATAGAGGCGCGTGCAGAATTCCGGATTGTCCGTCCACTCTTTGTAGACGGCATCCGCCACCTTGTCGCTCGCGCTCTGGCATTTCCAACCCGTACCATCCGCCGACACGCGCGGACTTCCCACGCCCCAGTCGAAGTCCCACACCGGGCCCCACACGAGCTTACCGCCTTGGTCTTTGTACGCATAGCGGCTCTTCTTGACGGCATCGCAGTTGCCGAAGAGCTCCATCACAAGCCAGTAGTTGACCATCGATTCGAAGTCGCAGTAGTCGCCGATGTACTTGCCTTCTTTCGAATAGCCGTCCACGCTCGTACAGGCGTCCCAATAGTTCTGGAAGAACGTCTTGCAGTAGTTCAGCATCGTACTGTTGGAATTCAGATACTCCGGCGATTTGAGCATCGTCTTCACGCCGAGCACCCCCGACGACGTCGTGAACTTCGTGAGCTCGTCATATTCCTCCGAGAACTCGAAGAGATATCCGCCCGAAATATCCTGCGTGAACGACTCGTACACCTCCGAGGGACGTCCCGTGAGCGTCACCCGGTTCGTCGCATCGTAGAAGGAGAACGAATCGCTTGTCACCCAGGTGAAATTCTGCTCGAGCTGCGTCGCCAGCGTCTCCGCCTGGTCGTCCGTGAGCCCGTGCGCCGCCGCAAATGCCTCCGCAATGCCGTCGGCGTCTTCTTCCCAGTCGTGTATGTCCACACGGTCGCCCGCAATGCGGATGTGCTCGCAGAACTGATAGGTGCCCTGCCACGCGCCGTTCAATACGCACTCGACCCAGGTGGACTTCATCCCCAGCGAACCGATCTCGTTCGCGAAATCGTACGCAAGCTTGTTGCGCAGCATGGACTGGTCATTGTAGTTCGCCAAGAGCACCCAGTGCTTCGACTTCGGGATGTCGAACATCTTCGTCTTTTTGTCGAGCTTGATCTTCCACGGCTTTTTCGGATACGAGGCCGTCGAATTGCCGCGCACCTTGATCGTCATCTTGCCGTCATAGAGCGACTTCCAGTCGTCGTTGCCCTGCGCATAGAGCGTACCCGTGTGCTCCTCTTTGCTCTTCGACGGCGTCGCATGGTCGTCCGTCGTCAGATAGATCACGGGCAGACGCGAGAAGAAGAACTCTTTTTCGAGCACCTTCTTTTCGCCGTCTTTCGCCACAACCTTGATCCAATGCTCCAGGTCGCTCGCCGTCGGCTTGTACGAACCCGTCTTCGCAAACGGCGTCGACGCGTAGTTTTTGTCCGCCCCGGCACGCGTCCACGCAAAGGAATAGGTGGGCGCCAGACCGAAGAGCGTACCGTAGGTCGCCGTCAGCGCCTTGCCGATCCGAGGACGCGACACGTCGAGTTCAAGTTCGGTCTTGACGCGCCCGCCCATCATGTACGCACCGTCGTCCGAAAAACCGACGAGCAGGTCTTTCACGGTTCCGTTCTCCTCGCCGCGCGTCAACGCCACTTCACCGTCGACGACCGCCAGGTCGCCCGCCTGAGCCGGCGCCGCTTCGGCCGTCGCGCCATCGACCGTCCAATTCGCAGCCGTATTCCAATCGCCTTCGTCGCCGCCGACCCAGCGATAGACACGCAACGGTTCGCCTGCGTCCTCCTGTCCGGAAAAATCGGAGAAGCGCCCGCTTCCCGTGAACGACACGGACGAAATCCCGGCCGACGTCTGTGAAGGCCGCGTGCGGAACCAGGTCGCGCCCGCCTTGTTCGCCAGCCGCACCCACGTGTCGTCCTTCTTGACGAGATAGCTCACGAGCCGCAGATTTTCCACCGTGCGCAACTCGATGCGTCCGTCGATCCACGTGCCTTCCTGCGGCGTCACGCCCTCACCCGTCAGCTCGATCCAGCCATCCGCCGTGAATCCGTTGAAACCCACCTGCCCACCAGAAAGAAGCGCGGGAGAGAGTCCCGCCGCGCCGTCAAAATCCTCGATGTCGATACCGCCCAGCCCTTCGGCGTAAAGCGAAAAGTCGATGCGCTCCACCTCGCCCCCCGTCGGCGCGACGGGCTTGAATGTCACCTCTGTCGTGCTCTCCGTGTCAATGGCAATGCCGTTGCGAACACCGTCGAAAACATTCGTCACCACCGTACCCGCCGCCAGCGGCTGCCACGCGCCGCCGGTCGTTCCGACGGACGAGAGCGTTTCGCCCGTCGTGTAATCCCGGAACGTCGCCCCGAACCAGTCCCGCGCGGCCGCCTGCGCACCGCCCGCCAACAGGAATGCGCACACGACAAGCAGACGGCGCACAACCTTCATCGCCTGCGCCGGACAATAGTTCGCGCACGCGCCGCAGCCCGTGCATTTCTCTTTCTCGATCACCGGCAGCTGAACCTTCTCGTTCTTGTCGCCGATCTTGATCTCTTCTTCCTTCAACGTGATCGCCTGGCTTGGACACCGCCGCGCGCACAGTCCGCACGACATCTTCTCCTTTTCCGTGCACACAAGACACGCGGCACGGTCATAGGTCGCCACGCCGACCTTCCACGCCGCTTTCGCCTTCGCTTCGAGCGGACGCAGCGCCCCCGTCGGACACACCTCGCTGCACACCGTGCAGTTCGGATCGCAGAACCCGTGCGTGAAATCCATCTTCGGCAGCATGAACCCGAGCGGACCATACGCCGAGAATCCCGCTGGCACGAGCACCTTGCGCGGACACTTCGCCACGCAGAGGCCGCACCCCGTACAGAGACGGCGGAACCGGTCCGGATCCGCCCCGGGCGGCGGCAGCGTGTCCTTCGGCCACGCACGCGTGTCGACGATGCACCGACTGCTGCCCGTAGCCCCCACCACCGCCGAAGCGGTCGCCACCGCCGCAATGAACGCGCGCCGATCTTGATTCACCTCCGCCGACTTCGCCGCAGGACGCGCCGCCGTGAAGGAGATCGCACCCTTCGGACACACCCCCGCGCAGTCGAAACACCGCACGCAGCGCGCGTTGTCCACCATCTGCTTCGCGCCGTCAAGACAGAGCGCCTTGCACACCGTCGAACAGCGTCCGCACTTCACGCACTTCGCCGAATCGATCACCAGGCGGAACACCGTCTTTTTCGACAGCACCCCCAGCATCGCCCCTACCGGACAGACCGTGTTGCACACCAGCCGCCCCTTCCACGCGACCAGCAGAAACAACAACACCAGCGCACTCGCCGCCACGGCGAAACCCGAAACGCTACGGATGAAGACCTCGCGCGTGAACAGCACGAACGGACCCTCCGTGCCCACAGTCGTCGCCACCCAGTTGTTCGCCCACTCCGCCACCGGCTGGAAGAGCGCCGAGGCGAGGCGTCCGAAAAGACTGTACGGATCGACAAGCCCCGCGAGCGCCGATCCGCCCAACACGACGAGCAGCGCGAAGACCAGCCCCGCCGCAAAGCGCACCATCGGACGATCCGGCCGCGGTGCAAACGTACGCCGCCCGAACACACGGGCCAGCCGTCCGAGAATATCCTGCAGAATCCCGAGCGGACACACCATCGAGCAGTAGACACGCCCGAACAGCAATGTCGCCACAAGCCACGCAGCGAGCGGAATCGCCGCGCACCCGAGGAGCGCCGGCACGATCTGGATTTTCTCAAGGAGTCCGAACCCGCCGCCGAGCCCCAGGAAGAACAGCGTCACGAGCGTGAAAACGCACGCCGCCACAAGTACACGGAGAATCTTCAGCGCCTTCATCGGATCACCCCGCCTTTCTTGATGTACGTCGCTTCAGTCCGTGCGACAAGTTCGGAGATGTTTTCCATTTCCGTCGGAATGCGGAACGTCCATTGCGGACACGGCACAAGGCACTTACGGCACGCGATGCAACGATCCGCGCGCTCTTTGGCCTTGAACGTGTTGTAGTACGACGCCAGGAAACGCCGCCGCAGATCCTGCGAATCGTTCGCACCTTCGTCCGCCGGCAGACGCCCGCTTTGCGCCCACGTGTTGTACCAGCGGAAGATCTCCGGAATCTTCACCCCGTACGGACACGGCACGCAATATGCGCAGCCCGTGCACGGAAGCGTCTTGTACTTCATGTACTCGGCGATGGCCGCCTCGTACGTCTTGCGTTCATCGGGCGACAACGGCTTGAAATCTTCCGTGAGCGTCTCGATGTTCTCCTTGAGATACTCGAGCTTGCCCATGCCGCTGAACACGCAGGCGACGCCTGGAATCGACGCCGCAAAGCGGAACCCCCAGCGCGCCGGCGAATCTTTCGGATTCGCGCGCTTGAGAATCGCCAGCGACTCGCCGCTCAAACCGGCCGCGCGTCCGCCCGCCAGCGGCTCCATCACGAGAATGGCGACCTTGTGCTGCGCGGCGACTTCGGCGAGTTTGGGCGCATCCTTGTTCCAGCGGTACTCCATCGCATTCTGCATCACCATGCAGACCTCGAAGACGCCCGGATACGTCTCCAGCAGCTCCTTGAGGTAGTCCGACTTCCCGTGGAAGGAAAGTCCGAGATGGCGGATGCGGCCCAGCTTCTTCTGCTCGCGCAGAAAATCCAGAACGCCGAGCTTCAGATAGACACGCTCGAATTCGGATTTGGTCCGAATCGAATGCAGCAGGTAGAAATCGAAATACGTGATGTTCAGACGCTGGAGCTGCTCGTTGAAAATCCGCGGCGCGTCCTTCTCGCTCCTGACGAGCCAGGTCGGCATTTTCGTCGAAATCAGATAGCTGTCGCGCGGGTGCTTCTTGAGGACGCGCCCGAGGAAGGGTTCGCTCTTCCCGCGATGATAGCTGTAGCCCGTATCAATCCACGTCACGCCGTGCGCGAGGGCGAAATCCACCATTTCCTCGGCGCGCGCCTCCATCGCCGCCTGGCCGGCGTCTCGCGTCCGCAGCGGAAAGCGCTCGGCGCAGCCCAACCCCAGAAGCGGAATCGGCGTCTTGCCATCCCCGATGAAAGGGCGCACGCGCGGCTTCGCCGTAAAGGGCGGTTCGACGGCGAAGAGATTCCCGGCGCCCAGACACAAACCCGCCGCCAGCGCCCCTTCGAGCGCACCGCGACGCGTGACAGGCAAAGGATTGGAGGACGTCTGCATAGGAGGACCCCGTTTATCGGTTAGTGGATGTTGCCGCGCGAAGGATGGGATTTCTTCTTCGGCGGATCGAGCTTGAGGAATGTTGCAAACTTGAGCGCCTCGGCCGGAATCTCCTCGCCGGTCGTATCGGGCATTTCGTGAAGCGGCGGCGGGGGTGCCTCAAGGTGCTGGTGCGCACGCGGCTTCGGATTGATCAACTTGCGCAGTTCGGCCTTGAACGCGTCAAGGCCCACGAGCCCCTCGTAGTCCTTGAGATCGGCGTACTCGCGCAGATCCTTCAGTGTCGGTTCGCACGAGAGCGCAATCGGCAGCTCGCCGGTCTCCTTCACGAAGCGACGCAGGTTCTTGCGGCCCGCCGCGCGGTCCATTTTGTTCGCCACCACGAGGTACGGACGCGCCGCGAGTTCCTCGTTGTAGGCGGCGATTTCGGCCGCGAGGATCTTGTAGTCGTCCCACGGTTTGCGGTTGTCGGTACCCGCCATGTCGATCATGTACACGAGCACGCGCGACCGCTCCAGGTGCTTGAGGAAATCGAACCCCAGGCCCACCCCGCGCGAAGCGCCTTCGATGATGCCCGGCACATCCGCCATGCGGATCTGCGCGAAGTCGTCGTATTCGATCGTCCCCACCATCGGGTTCAGCGTCGTAAACGGATAGCTCGCGATCTTCGGCGTGGCGCTGGAGAGGCGCGTGAGGATCGAGCTCTTGCCCGCATTGGGGAAGCCCAGAAGACCCGCATCGGCGATTGTCTTCAGCTCGAAATGCAAACGCTTCTCTTCCGCCGCGCCGCCGGGCGTGTGCTCGGTCGGGGCCTGGTTGACGGAACTCTTGAAGTGCACATTGCCGAATCCGCCCACACCGCCCTTCGCGATGATGATGCGCTGGCCGATCGACGTGACATCCGCCACGACGAGTCCCGTCTCGAGATCCGTCACGACCGTCCCCAGCGGCACATCCACCACGAGATCCTTGCCGCGTCGGCCGAAACAGCGGCCGCCCGAACCGGGCACCCCGTCCTCCGCCACCAGCTTCGGCTCGTAGTAGAGCGAGAGCAGCGAATTCTCATGCGTCGACCCGCGCAGCACCACATCGCCGCCGCGGCCGCCATCGCCGCCATCGGGTCCGCCAAACGTCACCAGCGCTTCGCGCCGGAAAGTCGCCGCACCGTCGCCGCCTTTACCGCTGCGCACGTACACGTCGACCTGATCGATGAACGTCTTGTTCTTCATAACAGGACTCCCTTCGTCGAAACTTCGTTCTCTTCCCACCAGGTGCCCTTCGTGGCCGACACGCGCGAAATCGCCTTCGTCGTGAGCTGGATGCCGCGGGCCGTCGCACCGCGCACTTCCACGACCGGACACTTCTTCGGCTTGCCTTTTTCGTCCAGGCCTTTCTCCACCAGCTCAAGCGGCTGGAAGAGCATCTGGTGGATCTTCTGGTTCTTCGCCGGCTTGAACTTCACGTAGAGCTGCGGCGGACACCCCTCGTCGAAGAAGAGCACCTTGCTCTTTTCCGGCGCCAGGCGGTAGTCCTTGTTGTTGATCATGCCGCCAAAGGTAAAGCGCTTGATGTACGAGAAGCCGTAGAGAGGCTCCTCGTAGACGCACACGAATTCGCGGTCGCGGTCCTTTTCGGGATTGAAAAGGAAGACCTCGAGCAGATCCTTGTCGACGAAGATCTTGTCCGACGGCGGCGTCATCTTGTAGCGTCCGTCCTTCCACACGAACACGAGCTTGTCGAGCGACGAGCACTTGAACAGTTCGTCGCCGCCCTTGAGGCCGGATCCCACAAAGTGGTTTTCCTTGTCGTACTTGATCGTCAGTTCGCTCGACGTGAGCTTGCGCACGTCCACTTCCTGGAACGCGCCCTGCACGATCTTCGTCACGCGCGGATACTTCTTGCCGTAGATCTTGATGAGGTTCTTGAGGTACTTGACCACAAACGCGCGCAGATGCACGAGGTTGTCGTTGACCTGATCCTCTTCCTTGCGGATGTTCTCGATCTCTTCGCGGTTCTTGTTGATGTCGAACTGCGAAATGCGGCGGATCGGGATCTTCAGCAGACGCTCGATGTCCTCGTCCGAGATCTCCGGATGGCGCAGCTCGTGGAGGAACGGCTTGAAGCCTTCGCGGATCGTCGCCTGCACGCCCTCGAACGTCTTCTCGATTTCGATGCGCTTGTAGATGCGCTCTTCGATGAAGATGCGGTCGAGCGTACGATCGTGGAAGAGCTTGTCGAGTTCGGCGAGGCGGATTTCCTGTTCGCGCTTCGTGAGGAACATGAGACGGTCGACGTTCTTCTGCAGGATCTGCGTGATCGTCATCAGGCGCGGACGTCCCGCATCGAGCACGATCGGACGGGACGCGATCGACTTCTCGCACGTGGTGAACGCGTAGAGCGCACTCTTCACCTTCTCCTGCGTGGCGCCCGTGGCGAGTTCGAGTTCGATCTGGACGTCGCTCGAGGTGAGATCGTGGATCTTGCGCACGGCGACTTTTTTCTTCTTGATCGCCTCTTCGATCGAAGTCGAGATCGAATCCGTCGTTTCGCCCCACGGCAGCTGCGTGATGACGAGCTTGTTCTTGTCGCGCGCTTCGATGACGGCGCGAACCTTGACCTTGCCAAGACCATCCTCGTATTCCGACACGTCCATCACACCGCCCAGCTGGAAATCAGGATAGAGCTGGATCGGCTTTTTCTGGATGAGATTGATTTCGGCTTCGAGCAGTTCCACGAAGTTGTGCGGCAGAATCGCGGTCGAAAGACCGACGGCGATGCCGTCCGCTCCGAGCATCAGCAGCACGGGGATCTTCGCCGGCAGCAGCACGGGTTCTTTGTTGCGTCCGTCGTAGCTGGGCGTAAATTCCGTCGTCTTCGGATTGAACACTTCCTTGCGCGCGAGTTCCGCAAGGCGGCACTCGATGTAACGCGGCGCAGCCGAAGGCATGCCCGTGAAGAGGTCGCCGAAGTTGCCCTGGCCCTCGATGAGATAGCCCTTGCCCTTCCCCCAGAGCTTGTTCGCGAGCACCACGAGGGCGTCGCCAATCGACGCGTCGCCGTGCGGATGGTACTGCATCGTGTGGCCGACGATATTCGCCACCTTGGTGAAGCGGCCGTCGTCCTTCTCCCACAGCGAGTGGAGAATGCGGCGCTGCACGGGTTTGAGTCCGTCCTCGACGGACGGAATCGCGCGGTTGCAGATCACATACGCGGAATATTCACGGAAGTTGTAGTCGTAGAGTTCGCGCAGCGGTCCATGGCCCGTCAGCGACCCGCTTGCAGGCGGAGCCGGCGACGCGGGCGGTGGAGGTGGTGGAGGTTCCGCCGCCGCGGCTGCCTTCTTCTTCGGCGCGGCGGGTTCAGGAGACTTCTTCGGCTCGGCCGGCGCCGGAGACGCCGGCGTCGTTGGAGCGGCTGCAAACAAATCCAAATTGTCAAACAGGCTCGGCGGCTGATTATTCTTGTCGTTCTTCTTGCTCATCTATATTTGATCCGTATCTCTTCCGTAGTTAATCCGTTTTCTGCATGTCACAGAGCTTCCGATAAACACCGTCGGCGGCGTAGAGTTCATCGTGCGTACCGCGTTCGACGATGCGTCCCTGGTCCATCACGAGAATGAGGTCCGCATTGCGAATCGTCGACAGGCGATGCGCGATGGCAAACGTCGTTCGGTCTTTCATCAAATTGTCGATGGCGTCCTGCACCAGACGCTCCGTCACCGTGTCGAGCGCGCTTGTCGCTTCGTCCAGCACAAGGATCGGCGGATTGCGCAGAATCGCCCGCGCAATGGCAATGCGCTGACGCTCGCCGCCCGAGAGGGCAAAGCCCTTCTCGCCGACATTGCGTTCGTAGCCTTCCGGCTGGGACATGATGAAATCGTGCGCATTCGCCATCTTCGCGGCGGCCACCACCTGTTCGTGCGTCGCCTCGGGCGAGCCGTACTTGATGTTCTCTTCGATCGACGTATTGAAGAGCAGCGTCTCCTGCATCACGCTGCCGATGAGGCCGCGCAGATCCGCGATGCGCAGGTCGCGCACGTCGACGCCATCCATCAGGATGCGTCCTTCACGCGGATCGTAGAAACGCGCCAGGAGTCCGCTCATCGTGGACTTGCCGCTGCCGGTCCCTCCCACCACGGCCACGATCTTGCCGCGTTCGATCGTGAAGGAGGCGTGCGAAACGGCGTCGCGTTCGGCCGTATCGTAGCAGAACGAAACATCCTCGAAGACGATGCGGTCCGTAAACGCGGTCTTCTCGGCGGCATCCGCCTTCTGCGGCAGTTCCATCTGGACGTCGAGAATCGAGAAGATACGCGCGAGCGCGGCGCGTCCCTGCTCGATCTGCACCTGCAGCTTCGAGAGCTGCTTGAGCGGACGGTAGATCAGCAACAGCGGCGCGAGCATCGGCACGATCGTCGACAGCTTGACGCCCGCAAGGAAGCACCAGGTCACGAAACCGCACAGCAGCAGAATGCCCACGGTCTCGACGGCCGGCCCCACGAGGAGTCCCCACCGCACGGACCGAAGCGTCGCCTTCAGCGTATACTTGTTCGCCGCGAGGTATTTCTTGTTTTCAAAATCTTCCGTGTGGTACGCCTTCACGACCTTGACGCAGGTGAGAATCTCGTGGATGCGCGAGCCCACCACCGAGAAGCGCTCGAGCGCCTTCTTGGACCACTTGCGAATGCGCCGCGAAAGGAACATCACAGGGCACATGAAGAGCGGGAAGCCGATCACGATGAGCGCCAATGTCGGCAGCATGTGGTTCATGATCGCGCTCCAGATGATGAAGCCGACGGAAACGGCGATCTCAAACGGCGCCTGCGCGAGTTCCTGCAGCACATGCTGGATGATCTGCTGCACTTGATGCGGGTCGCTCGTCGAACGGCTCATCAGCTGGCCCACGTCGATGCGTCCGAAGAACTGCATGGACTGCTTCTGCACGTGTTCGAGAATCTCGACGCGCAGATCCTTCACCGTGTTCATTCCCGCCCAGGTAAGGCAGTAGTGATTCAAGAATGTAAAGCCACACCGCATCAACGCCGCCAGCGGAACGATCACGAGAATCGCAATCAAGAGCGGTACGCCGATCGCCTCGTTCTCGTCCTGCAGTTCAATGCCGAACTTCGCCGCCCACTTCTTCGCCTTGTCGTACTGCTTCATCAGGCCTTTGGACTTCTTCTCCATCTTCGCCGCCGGCGCCGCGTCGGTCTTTGCCGAGGTGTCTGCGGCGGCCTTTGCCGGTGCGACTTTCGCGGGCGCGGCTTCGGCCGTCGGCGCACGCCGTTCGTTCTGGCCCACCTGGTCGAGCGCGGGCTGGATCACGCTGAAGAACGGCACGAGCGTACCGGCGGTGAGCATGCCGCAGAGAATGCCTAGATAGATGCGCAGGCGGTACTTCCGCGCGTGCTGCCACAGGCGGCCATACGCCTCCTTGGCCGTGTACTCGCGGTCGAAGAACTCCTTTTTGTACGTTGGCGACTTGACCCTCATCGTGCGTCACCGTCCTTCGCGATTTCTTCGTCCGTCAGATAGCAGGTGGGGTCTTCGCCCCAGAGATCGCCCGTCACGGCCTCGCCGCGCGCGCGGAAGTTGCCGCCGCAGATGTCGAGCCACTTGCAGGTCGGACAGCGCCCCTTGACGTGCTCCTTCTTGTGGCGCATCAGATCGAGCAGCGAACCGGCGGGCGGATTGCCCCAGATTTCGGAGAACGGTTTTTCAAGCACGTTCCCCACGGGCTGGTTACGCCAGAACTGGTCGGGATAGACCGTACCGTCCCACGAAATGCAGCCAATGCCCTCGCCACTCGAATTGCCGCCGTTGAGCGTCAGCAGCTCCAGCGCCTTCGCCGCGTTGGGGTGCCCCTCGCGCGCCATCTTGAGATAGAGCGCCACGCCGTCGCACGCGTTGTCCACCGTCAGCACTTCCACGGGGAAGTTCGTCGCAAAGCACTTCTCCGTCTCGGCGATGATCGTCTCCAGCGCCTGACGCGCCTCCGCGTGGTTCAAGTCGGTCGCGGCGATGTCGCGTCCGCGTCCCGTGTAGACGAGATGGTAGAGGCAGATGCGCGGCACGCGTTCGGTGCGCATGAGCTCGAAGATCTCGGGGATCACCGCCATGTTGGCGCGCGTCATCGTCACGCGCAGCCCCACCTTCACGCCGCGGTCGCGCAGCCGGCGAATCGCCGCGAGCGAACGCTGGTACGCACCGGGACACCGCCGGAATTCGTCGTGGATCGCCTCGGTGCCGTCGATCGAGATGCCCACGTAGGAGACGCCGAGATCACGGATCCAGTCCGCCTGCGCGTCGTCGATCAGCGTGCCGTTCGTCGAGAACGTCACACGGATGCCCTTCGCCTTCGCGTGGGCGGCAAGCGTGTGGATGTCAGGACGCGCAAACGGTTCGCCGCCGGAGAACAGAATCACCGGGGCGCCGAACGCCGCGAGATCGTCGATCACCGCAAGCGCCTGTTCCGTTGTCAGCACGCGCTGCTCGCCCGCATGCGCCGCGTAGCAGTGCGAACAGGCGAGGTTACACGCAGGTGTACAGTTCCACACCACCACAGGACGGCGATGCGCGCCCTTGCGGTAGCGAAGACGATCCGATTCTTCAATCGTCCCGAAATAGAGTTTTGAAATCCCGATCATAGTCAAAGCGTCTTGTGGCACGTGCGCTTGATTACGTCAAGCTGCTGTTCGCGTGTGAGGTCGATGAACTTGACGGCATAGCCGGAAACGCGAATCGTGAAGTTCGCGTACTCGGGCGTTTCCGGATGCTCCATGCAGTCGATGAGCTTGTCCGTGCCGAACACATTCACATTGAGATGATGCGCACCCTGCTTGAAGTAGCCGTCCAGCACCGAGACGAGCGTCTGGATGCGTTCTTCCGGCGTGTTGCCAAGCGCCGAGGGATGGATCGTCTGCGTGTTGGAAATGCCGTCGAGCGCATATTCGTACGGAATCTTCGCAACCGAGTTGAGGGACGCCAGCAGTCCGTTCTGTTCCGCACCGTAGGAGGGGTTCGCACCCGGCGACAGCGGTTCGCCGGCGGGGCGTCCATCCGGCATTGCGCCCGTCGCCTTGCCGTACACCACGTTGGACGTGATCGTGAGGATCGACGTCGTCGGCAGGGCATTGCGGTAGGTGTGATGGCTCTTGATCTTGCGCATGAACGAAATAAGCAGGCCCTTCGCGATTTCATCCGCGCGGTCATCGTCGTTGCCATAGCGCGGGAAGTCGCCTTCCACCTTGTAGTCCACGGCGAGACCCGTTTCATCGCGCACCACGCTCACCTTCGCGTACTTGATCGCGCAGAGCGAATCGACTGCATGCGAGAAACCCGCGATGCCCGTGGCGAACGTGCGCTGCACGTCCGTGTCGATAAGCGCCATCTGCGCGGCCTCGTAGTAGTACTTGTCGTGCATGTAGTGGATCAGGTTCAGCGTATGCACGTAGAGGCCCGCCAGCCAGTCCATCATCTGGTCGTAGTGGCGCATCACCTCGTCGTAGTCGAGCACGTCCGCCGTGATCGGACGCACCTCGGGCCCCACCTGCAGATGCGTCTTTTCGTCGATGCCGCCGTTGATGGCGTACAAGAGGCACTTCGCGAGGTTGGCACGCGCACCGAAGAACTGCATTTCCTTGCCCGTCTTCGTGGCGGAGACACAGCAGCAGATCGCATAGTCGTCGCCCCACACGCGCCGCATCACGCAATCGTTCTCGTACTGTACCGAACTCGTGTTGATTGAAATCTTCGCGGAATAGTCGCGGAACGGCTTCGGCAGCCGCGGCGAATACAGAACCGTGAGGTTCGGCTCGGGCGAGGGTCCCATCGTCTCGAGCGTGTGGAGAATGCGGAAGTCGTTCTTCGTCACCATCGCGCGGCCGTCTTCGCACATGCCGCCCATGTTGATCGTCGCCCACACGGGGTCGCCGCTGAAGAGCTCGTTATAGCTCGGAATGCGCGCGAACTTGACCATGCGGAACTTCAGGACGAGGTGGTCGATCAATTCCTGCGCGTCGCGCTCGGTGAGCGTGCCCTCCTTGAGGTCGCGCGCGATGTAGATGTCGAGGAACGTGGAGACGCGTCCGATGGACATCGCCGCGCCGTTCTGCATCTTGATCGCTGCGAGGTAGCCGAAGTAGGTCCACTGGATCGCCTCCCGCGCGTTCACCGCCGGACGGGAAATATCGAAACCGTAGCTCTGGGCCATCACCTTCATCGCCTGCAGCGCGCGGATCTGGTCCGCCACCTCTTCGCGGCCGCGAATGACGTCCTCCGGCATCGAACCGATGCCGCACATCGGCAGGTCGTCCTGCTTGCCCTTGATCAGACGGTCGATGCCGTAAAGCGCCACACGCCGGTAGTCGCCCACGATGCGTCCACGCCCGTAGGTATCCGGCAGACCCGTGATGATCTTGTTCTTGCGGGCCATGCGCATTTCCGGCGTATAGGCGTCGTACACGCCCTGGTTGTGCGTCTTGTGGTAGGTCGTAAAGATGTGATGCAGCTCGGGATTCGGCGTGTAACCGTAGGTCGTGAGCGCTTCCTCCGCCATCTTGATGCCGCCGTAGGGCATGAACGCGCGCTTGAGAGGCTTGTCGGTCTGCAGGCCCACGATCTTCTCGAGGTCCTTGTCGAGGTAGCCCGGCTGATGCGACGTGATGGACGAAACAATGTCCGTATCCATGTCGAGCACACCGCCCTTGGCACGCTCCTCCTTCTGCAGAACCTGCAGCTTCGCCCACAGCTTGTCCGTCGCCTCCGTCGAAGGCGCCAAGAAGGACTCGTCGCCCGCATAGGGTTCAAAGTTCAACCGGATGAATTCCGCGACGTTGATTTCCTGCTCCCAACGTCCACCCTTAAATCCCCGCCAAGCGGAGTTCTCTTTAACTTCTGTACTCATTTCTTCTCTCGAACTTTAAAATTCTTCAACACGCTCAAAGCAACTCGCCTTTTCCTCAACCCCAACCTATTCCCTCTAACCTACCCCCTCTGACCTACTCCCTCTAACCTATTCACTATAACCTGTAACCTATTCTCTCTCCGTCGGCAGTCCCCACTCCTCGAGTTTCGTTGCAATCCAGTCAAAAGACGCCTGATGCATCTCGCGCGACGATCCCGTGAGCACGGGTCCGCACGCAAGGCGGATTTCCTTGCTGGGATCGACCGTACCAAAGTCCTTGGAAAAGCCCTTGCCGTCCGGACGCGTCGGCATGATGTCCGTCTTGACGGCGATCGGCACCACCGGCACGCCCGTCTTTTCGGCGAGCTTCGTACCGATCGAACTCCAGCCCTTGCGTGCGAACACCGGCACGCGCGTGCCCTGTGCGAAGATGAGCACGGACTGCTTTTCGTCGCGAATGCGCGCCCCGCACACATTGAAGATCGTCATCAGGTCCTCGCGCGGATTGGTGCGTCCAATCGGCACAAGGCCCATGTGCGTCGCCGCCTTGCCGAGTCCGGGCGTGTTGATGATGGACGCCTTCACCACCGTCGAGAAAGGTCCGTAGGTCAGGAGAACGAACGGCAGCAGCGTAGTCTCGGTCGTGGACATGTGATTCGCCAGGTAGACGACAGGTCCCTGATAGTCGCGCCGGTTGTTCCATCCTTCCGCGTACACCTTCGTCCCGTAGCTCTCCGCCTTCTGCACGGCGTAGAAGCAGAACTTCGCCCAGAGATCCGTATTCAGCTTCCCGCGCCATTCCGCAATCGAGCTACGCACAAAAACGCTCAACACGCTCCACGCGAATCCCAGCGTGGTCAGACGACCCGGCTTGCGCACTGTCGGCGCACACCGGTCGGGCGGCGTTTCATAACCACCTGTCGCGAGCAATTCGGCTCGGAATTGCTCAAGCGTTGTCTCCGTCATAGTCCTCGACTCCCTTACGCCTCGGGCGGCGTTGCCACAGGCGCGGGCGCGGGTGCCGCTCCGGCGCCTGTTTCATTCTGCTGTTGCTGCTGCTGTTCACGCGCCTCGCGCTGACGGCGCAGCTCTTCCTGAATCTGGATCAGCGTCTGGCGCTGCTGCTCGCGTTCGGCCGCCGCCTTCTCGCGATCGGCCGCCGCCTTCTCGCGCTCGGCCTTCGCCTGCTCGGCCGCCGCCGCCTGACGCGCGGACTCCGCCTGGCGCTCGGCTTCCTTCTGCAACCGACGCTGACGCAAACGCGCCAATGCGTCACCCGCCGTTTCGTTAGGCTCAGCCGCACCGCCGGCATTCGCACCCGCCATCGGCATGCCACCACGCATGCCGCCGAAACCGCCGCGGCCACCGCCCCAGGAAGGACGTCCGCCGAAGCCGCCGCCGTTCGGCAGGCCGCCGCGCATGCCCATCATGCCGCGATTGGCCATTGCGTTCGGCTGGCCTGGACGCCCCGCGCCGCCCTTTCCGCCCTTCGCATTCGGGTCCGCGCCTTCGCCCAGCTTGAGCGTGCCCTCCACGCCATCGCGTTCAAGCGTCACCGTCATCTCGTGCGGATCGGCCGACTTGATGGTCCAGCCGTCGCGCGTCTCGCCGACTTTCATGTAGTAGGTCGCCGCCGGCT
The DNA here is from genome assembly GCA_045641465.1 of Kiritimatiellia bacterium. Classification (GTDB taxonomy): domain Bacteria; phylum Verrucomicrobiota; class Kiritimatiellia; order RFP12; family UBA1067; genus RUG572. The sequence goes on from JAZUGW010000118.1 coordinate 49,903, forward strand.
GCTTCGACGAATCGGTAAAGCCCACGGCAATCGATCCGCGCGGCGTCACATTGAGCGCCGAAATGCGCACGCCCTGCAACATCTGCTCGGCCTCCGCCTGTGCCGCGGCAGCGGCCGCTTCCGGCGTCATTTCGCCATTCGCACCGATTCCACCGCGGGCACCGCTTCCACCCGAATTGGGATCGAATCCCGGCGGCTCCGGACCGAACGGCATCCGGTCGAGAATCGTCTTATAGCGGGCGAAACGCGGATCTTCCGGCTTTTCAGCGGCCGACGGCACCGAATTCGTACCCGAACTCGTATCCGCCTCGTCATCGTCCTCGTCTTTCGCATCGGCCTTGACCGCCGCCTGCGCAACGGCGTTCGTCGCACCCGCCTCCTTCACCGCAGGGACCTTGGCCGATGTCTCGGCAACCGCATTCGTCACCGACGCCTTGGCCTCAGGCAGCACCTCGGCCTTCTTCGCAACCACATTCGTCACAGGCGCCTTGGCCTCGGACACCTGAGCCTCGGCCTTCGCAACGGCATTCGTTGCAGGCGCTTTAACCTCAGAAGCCTTCGCAACCGCATTCACAGCGGGCGCTTTGGCTTCAGGCGCCGGAGCCTCGGCCTTCGCGGCAGGAGCCGCAACCGCAGGCGCGGCGGCCACCTGATTCGTCGACGCGACAGGGGTCTGAACGGCGTCAGCAGCGACACAGAAGAGCGGCAGCGCGCCAAGCACGGCAAAAAGAATCTGATAAGGGTGTTTCATACCACTATTTTACCACATTTTGCGTCATTATGCCAACAGTCCTCAATAGGGAAAACTGTAAGATGCCCGCGGCAACGAAACGAGGTTCTACGCGCGGGCTCCCCAACCCGGCGCGCAATCCGTGAAAATCCGTGGACCCAACCGGCCCGGAGGCATTTTACATTCTACATTCGGCGTGGCTTCCGTCTCAGGCCCAGAACGCCCAGCCCCCAAAGGAGCAGCATCGCGCCGGACGGTTCAGGAACCGCGTGGGACATACCATCCCAGGCCACTGCCGGAACCACCGTGGCGGACATCGGCATCATCTGAATATGATGGCCGAACTGCAGGTCTTCGTAGGAGACGGCCACCCCGCCGGCGACCCCGGACCAGTCGCCTCCCTCGTAGATGCCGAGTTCGATCATGAACTTCGTACCGGGGCCGTAGTCGCCAAGGCCCGCATACAGAGGTTCAACTGACCCGGACACCTCGAGGGTGTCGCCGAGACACATGAAATCGAACGCCGAGTCCCCATAGAGATTGAGATACGACGAAACCCCGTCCGACTCGGCCTTCACGCGGACGGCATTGACGCGATCGCCAAGAAGCTCGTCGATGCGGACATACGAACCGTCAAAACACGACACCGTGGCCTCGTCGTCGAAGTACCAGAACAGCGCCTCCCCGGACAACACCTCTCCCGTCGAATCCGCCAGACACCCCAGAAGGATCCCCACCGCCGCAAAACCGGACAACATGCTTTTCATCGACATCCCTTACCCCTCTTCTTGCACGGACGGTTTCACCACTTCCCAGCTGAACTTGAACGCCTTGCCCTTGCGGATGTACCAAATCGCAGTCCCCACGGGCGCGATGGCATTCTCGTCGCGCGCCTTCTGCCGCCAGACGCCCTTCTCCTCATCCCACGCGTACCCCCCGCCGGTGCCCCATTTCCCGGACTTCCACGTGTAGGTCACCATCCCCCCGTCGGACGTAATGACCGAGATCTGGTCGGACGAAAGCGGGTTGCCTTCCCACTTGATCGCATTGAGGTCCGTCGCCACCGTACGATCCGGATTCGCCAGTAGCGTCCATGTCGGGGCCGCGGCCGATCCACCCACGACCGTCGTATTCCCCGCAACCGCCTCGTACTGCCCGCTCACGTAGAACGGCTTCTCCACGTCTGCGCCCTCGCCGCTACGAACCAGCCACAGACCGACGCCGCGTTCGACCATGTGCGCCGAAGCCTCGCCCGCTTCGATCACGGTCTGCCCGTCGATCCCCTTCGTAACCGTCATCGCCGGTTCCCAGGTCCGGCTCGCCGAAACCGTCCACGCCTCGTAGATGCCGTCGGGCCGCACAGCCATCACCATGTCGCCGGGAACGAGGTTGCGCGTCTTGACGAGCGACGCGATGTCGATCGGCTTTGTCGCGTCGGCGGAAAAGCCGACCCACGGCACGTTGACGACCGTATTCACCTCTTTCGAGTCGATCCTGAGCAATCCGCCGACATTGACGCTTTCGACCCTCTCCGCCGCCGAGACCGAGGCCACCAGGAAAACCGCAACAATCGAAACGAAAACACGTGAGATGTCTGACATCGGGAAATTCTTCATTTCAGCTCCTCGAACCTCAGTTTTCGATGACGATCTTGAAGTGCGTCAGCAAACAGCTCGGAATCGCGATGTCGACCGTCGCCCAGCCGTCGCCACACGCACGAATGTTCGATGCCGCGACTTCCGTCCCTTGCGTTGCCAGGGCTTCCGCTGTCTCTGCATACACCAGCTTGATCTTGCCGCGTTTCACGGTTTCAACCAGCCAGGACTCGAAATCGGGCACGGTCTCACTCGCCTTCAGCGTCAACGAGATGCGCACGGCCCACTTGCCGTCCGCCAATGTCGGATCGATCGCCTCGATCACAAGGGAGTCGGCCTTCACCCAGGCACCGCCATTGCAGGTCAGGTCGAAGTAGGCCGTTTCACGCACCGCCTCACCATCAATCAGCGTCGCCTTGTAGAGCGTCGTCGCGAGGTTTTGAACGCCGTTCGTGCCTTCGCCCGATGCCGAAACGACCGTATAGGACTCGCCTGCTGACGTCCAGCCGGTCGGATCCGCCGGATTCGCGCCCGCCATCGGCTGGAAGACGACGCGGACGGCGTCAGCTCCCGCGCCGCCCTGCGGCCAATCCATAGCGTTGTTCCACGCGATCGGCAGAATGTCGGCCACGTTTTGAACGACACGCACCTCATTCGTGCGCGTATCGAGCGCGAGATTCGTCAGCTCGTCATGCGCCACCGAGCCGGGACGGATCGTGAACGTCTTGACGATCGTGCCCATCGTGAGATACGGACCCAGGCCCGTGATCATGAGCGTGGCCGTTCCGGGGTCGACGTTGTCGGAATAGACGGCCGTGAAGTCGATGCCTTCCTGAAGCGTGTAATCCCCGTCCGTCAGCGTGAAGGCGGGCCTTAGTTCCGTACCGTTCTGCCAATCGTACGCGTCACCCTCCACAAAGGCGAAGTCGCAGACGAGCGCAGCGATGTGGAATGCCGCCGACAATGTTCCGTTCGTCGCCGCGAAAAGACCGGAACCGCCCGGCGACCAGACCGTCGTCGTCTCGACTGTCCCCTGAAACGTCTCCGTCGCGGCGTCGCGCGCGCGCGTCACCGTGATCGTCTCGCCGTCGAAGAAGACAAACGGCAGGATGTCGGATAGCCGCACCACTTCGCGAACCGGATCGGGACGCGTATCGAGCGCGAGATTCGTCAGCTCGTCGTGCGCCACCGAGGCAGGACGGATCGTGAACGTCTGGATGATCGTATCCATCGCCAAGTACGACCCTTTGCCCGTAATCGTGAGCGTGGCCGTACCGGGATTGACGTTGTCGGAATAGACGACTGTAAAGTCGATGTTCTCCTGGAGCGTGTAGTCCCCATCCGTCAGCGTGAAGGCGGGCCTTTGCTCGGTATCCTTCTGCCACTCGTACGTGTCGCCCGCGACAAAGGCGAAGTCGCAGACGATCGGCGTGATGTGGAATGCCGCCGACAATGTTCCGTTCGTGGCGGCGAAAAGGCCGGAGCCGCTCGGCGACCAGGCCGTCGTCGTCTCGACCGTTCCCTCAAGCGTCACCGTCGAGGCGTCGCTCGCGCGTGTCACCGTGATCGTCTCGCCGTCGATGAAGACAAACGGCAGGATGTCGGACGGCCGTTCCACTTCGCGAACCGGATCGGGACGCGTATCGAGCGCGAGACTCGCCAGCTCGTCGTGTGCCACCGAGGCAGGACGAATCGTGAACGTCTTGACGACCGTGCCCATCGTCCGATACCGGCCCAGACCCGTGATCGTGAGCGTGGCCGTACCGGGATTGACGTTGTCGGAATAGACGGCCGTGAAGTCGATGCCTTCCTGAAGCGTGTAGTCCCCGTCCTTGAGCGTGAAGGCAGGTCGTTGCTCCGTGTCCTTCTGCCACTCGTACGTCTCGCCCGCGTCGAAGGCGAAGTCGCAGACGAGCGGAGGAATGTCGAATGCCGCCGAAAGCGAACCGTTCGTGGCCGTGTAGAAACCGGAACCGGAGGGCGACCAGACCGTCGTCGCGTCGACCGTCCCCTGAAACGTCTCCGTCGAGCCTTCGCCCGCGCGCGTCACCGTGATCGTCATGCCGTCGATGAAGGCAAACGGCAGGATGTCGTCGACAGAGGCAATCGTCCGAACGTCGACCACGCGCGTATCAAGCACCTGGCCTGTCAATTCGGATGAGCCCACGACAGTCGGTCCATCGGCCCAGGCGAACCCGGCCGCGAACACCAGACTGCCCGCCAGCAGAACGATCCGTTTCTTCATGTCTATCATTCGTCCTCTCGACCGCTCACGTCATTCCACACGCAAACCATTCAATCCGCACGCGTCGTTCCGTGCGCTCAAGGGAGAGGACAAGAGAGGCGGAAACCGACGGCCGCGCTTTTTGTACCCTTCTGCGCCACGGCGACATCGCCGCTGCGGCATGCACACCGAATAGCCGCACCATCGTTGATCCAGCAACCGCCGCGGAGGGTGAAGTAAGTGCTGTTCTCGATCATCGTGATCGGATCCGTCACCGCCGCCGAACCGAGGTCATGGCTCGGCCCCGCCGTCACACAGTCGCGACACCATTCCCACACGTTGCCCAGCGTATCGTAAAGTCCCCAGGGATTGGACGGGAACTGACCGACGCCGTGGGTCGTCGAACCTGCATTGCCGCTGTACCAGACGTGTGCCTTGAGAAGGTCCGCATTCTCCGCCACGTTGTTGCCGAAATAGGTCGACTCCGTCGTCCCGGCGCGCGTCGCATATTCCCATTGCGCCTCCGTCGGCAGATCAAGACCCGTAAGCCCCGTCTTGGCACGCAACACATCGACAAACGAGGGTTCGTCCGGCGTGGCGCCCGTCGAGGACGTGCGGATCATCTCGTAGGAGACGGTCTCAACCGGACAGGTCTCCGCATCGGAGTTGCCCGTGAAGCGCGACGGGTTCGCCCCCATCACCATCTGCCACTGCTTCTGCGTCACGGGGAAGACGCCGAAGTAGAAGCCCTTCGTCAGCGTCACCGGATGCTGCGTCTCCTTGTTCATCCACGATTCCTTCTCGCGCCCGTCTTCCTTGACGGTTCCATTCGTTCCGTCGGGCGAGCCCATCGTGAAGGTGCCGGCATTGATCTTGCGAAGGGCCAGCTTGGTCTTCTTGTATTCGTCGACATTGTACTTGGCATTCGCCGCCCGCGTGCCGATGAAAGCCGTGGTGACCGGGAAGCTCGCGGCAGAAGAGCCCTGCGACAAGTCGATCTCCAAATAGCGGACATAGGGCGTGCGGTCGCCTTTGCAGCCCGGGTCGTAAATGAGATCGGCCCGGATGGTGACATTCTTCGAAAAGATGAACGCCTTTTCGAACTCGGTGTCCCACGTCACGCGGTGCGTCCCGTTCACGGCCATGGCCAACTTGCTCGCATCGAGGAAGTCCGTCGCCACAATCCCCGTCGTCGCACCTTCGTGGGTGACGGTGAACTTCACGTAGTAGTCCTCGGGATTCGACACGTTCGCCACGGTGAAGTCGATGTCGACGAGGCCATTCCACGGATAGCGCTGCTGAAAGCGCTCAAGCTTAATGGACGGATCGTCCGCGAAGGCACCCATTGTCAGAAGCGCTGCACCGACGAACGCGAACGCCATTTTCTTGATGTTCATGTTATTCTTCTTTCTTTTCGCTTAAACTGCTATTGACCGCGCGGGGAACGCTTGGGTTGATTTTTGCGGAAGGCCGCCGCCGCGCGCGCATCGCGCCGCAACGCCTCGGCCTGCTCGGACGTGATGTCGCCCGCCGCAAGGCGCACGTCGATGCGCCGCAGCTCGTAGTCGAGCATCTTCGCCCGCTGCCGCTCGCGCGCCGTCCGGACATCCTGCCCGGCCAGCTCTTTCAGACGACGCTGTTCGGCCGCCGGCAGAATCGCCAGCGGCAGCGTGCGCCCGGCGAGCGTGAACGTACCGTTCGTCACGGCCGTCAGCTCGCCCGAGATCACGCCGCCCGCATGGTTCGTCACGCTCACCGCACCGAACGACGCCAGCATTGCCGCAAAAACTACCGCACTCATAACAACTTTTTTCCCAATCTCAACCCCAACCCCTAAAACCTAATCCCTAAAACCTAAAACCCAATCACTCCACGTTCAGCTTCCAGAACCCCTTCACGCCTTCCTTCAGCACATAGATCGTACGGTAGCCCGTTTCCGTGGCGCCCGTCCTGATGTGCGTCTGGTCAACGCCCTGCGCATCCTTGAAGCCCGTCTTCTGCCACGAGTCCTTCTTCTCGAGATCGGTCGTCGTGTTGACCGAATACGACCGCCCCTGGTTGGCGAGGAACGTGAACTTGAAGTAGTTCTCGTATCCGGCGTCGGTCGCCATCTGGCGAACGGAGAACTTGTCCGTCTTGTCGAACGGATTCGTTCCGGCCACATACTCGTTGTAGTTGTTCACGCCGTCGCCATCCCAGTCGGCGGTCGCCTCGTATGTGGACTTGCCGTTCTTCCACATCAGGAAGGCCAGCGCATCCACATACTCGTCCGCCACGCCGTCATGGTCGGCGTCGGAGGCCAACACGACCGTGAGCTTCTTCACCTCGCCCGGCTTGCCGACGACGGCGTCGCCCGCCGCCACCAGCCCCTGGAAGACGACGCCGTCCGGATCGACGAACTCGATCTGCACGGGCGTACCCGGTGTCACACGGCCATTCGCCGGCGTGTCGGAAACCGGCACGTCCACGGCGAAGTTGTACCCTGTCTTTCCGCTCGTGCCGGTGAGCGTCTTCGCGAGGAGCGTACCGTCCATCGCCTTCACGCGCACCTCCACCTGCTGGTCGGCGTCGTAGCCGACGTGGGCATAGTCCGTCACCCGCCCCGCAAACGCGAAGGACGGCAACGGAATCGGATTGTGCGTGAGCGCCAGAGCAGCAAACAAAATAGCACCAAGCATCTTCTTTTCTCCTTCAAACTCTAATCACTAATACCTGAAACCTAACCACTAAAACCTATTCACTATTCCCTCTAACCTATTCACTGTCCTTAGTTGCCCGACTGCGAATAGGTCTTGAACCCGATCTTGATGTCGCGCACCGGCGTCTGGTCGAGGATGCCGTCGCGGTTCGCGTCGACACCGTTGATGAAGGTCGCCAGTGCCTTGTCGCGGTCGGCGTTCATCGCACCCGCCGGAATCACCAGCAGCCAGCGCGTGTTCCACACGCTGCGGCCGATGAGACGCGTCGCGTCGAGCTTGTCGTCCGTCGGCGCCCCGCCCATCGCGTCATAGTAGGCGCGGAAGGACGGATGCTTGCGGATCTTGACCTCGCTGTCGACGCCGTCGTAGTCGCCGCTCGTAAGGGACGGCATCCACGTGTCGCTGTCGAGCTGCTCGCGTCCGATCGCCCACGGCGCCGGAATCACCTGGTCGACCACCGAGAAGTTCCAGAACGTACCGTCTGCAAGACCCGGCGCGCGCATGCGGTCGAATCCGACCGGCACGAGGTAGACGACCGGCGTGTTCGCGAGCTGCGGCTGCAGATTCGCAAGTCCTCCCGCCGCCTTCGCGTTGTAGCCGTCGAACCACACGCCCGCCGCCGCGATGCGCGTCGCATACCACGTCGAGTCGTACGCGTGGTCGCCGCCCGCGAGCTCGTTGCCGAACAGGTTCTTCGCGAAGTCGATCGTCGTCGAGAACGGGATGATGAGGCCCGGCTCGCGGTCCTTCAGGCCGAACTGGCTCTGGAACGGCTGGCAGTGGCGCTTGAACTCTGCGTTCGACTGGATGTCGTCCACCCAGTACTTCGTCAGCTCCTTCGCCCACGCGGCGTTGCCTTCTTCACCCGGCAGGATGCGGCAGAGTTCGCCGCGCAGCGAGAACCACCTCGCATACGGCTGCGGATTGTTGATGCCGAGCCGCGGCTTCAACACGAGCCAGTTCTGGTCCATCTGCGCGAGATAGCCCGCAAGGCCCAGGTCGCCGTCGTCCGCCACCATCGGATTGCCGTTCGCGTCGAACGCACCCAGCGCACGCGTCGCGACGATCTTCGCCTTGAACGCGTCGCCCGAGCCCTCCGCCTCCGGCTTCATCGCGGTCTCGTAGTCATAGACCTGCGCCGCCTGGAAGACGTACTGCTGTGCAATGTCGAACAGCGTCGAGTAGCGCGAGAGCGTCTTGTCGCGGAACTTGCGGAAGAGCATCTCGTTGTAGCGCAGCTTCGACAGGTTGTTCACCTGGCGCTTACGCAGCGCCTCCCGCTTCTCGAGGAGAGCCTGGCCCTTCGCCACCTCGGCGCAGTATTCGTCGATCAGGGCGTTGAGCTTCTGGACCTGGAAGTTCAGCGCGTCCGACGCATCGTTCACGCCGTTCATCAGTTCACGGTAGGAATCGACTAGGTCATGAACCGTCTCGGCAGATTCGTGCGCGAGGCCTTCTGCCTCAAGCGCGTTCTCCATCTGCTCTGCGACTGCCTCCATCACGTCGGTGATAGCATCGCCGCTCTCTTTTGCAACCGTGTACATGGTACGCGCAAGTGCGAGCGGAACTCCTTGCGCCAACGCGGCTATCGCACGCGGATCTGTGACAACTGTCGTACCTGCACCAGTCACGCCTGGCGTACACGCTTGCGCGAAGTCGAACGTCCTCTCGGCGCTAACCTCCGCTTTAAGCATATCATCGACCGAATCACCGATATTCTTACTCACCACGGCCAAGACCGACTTATAGGCGATCAGCGCCTCCTGTAGGGCAGTTTCGGCGATGTTGAAGCCGTAGATCTTTGTCAGGTAGCTGGTTTGCGACTGGAAATCGCTCAGGGCATCATTCCAGTCGCCTTTGTACTTTTCTAGCCAGGCGTAGGCCTGGAGGAATTCGGCGTACTTCATCTGAATGGTACCCGGGCGTACACGGGTGCCCGAGATGTCGTCCGGCTTCTTGACAAGGCCCGATGCCGTCACCTCAAGCGCGACCTCACCATCTTCCTTCTCAATTTTCATCATCGCCAGGAAGTCCGTCGTCTGCTTGTGGAAATCCTGATAGGAATAGGTTTTGATCGTGTTGTTCGTGGGGCTGTCCAGCCCATACTTGTCGAGATCCATCCACATGTAGTGGATCAGGTCCGGGCCCGCATAGCCCTGCGGATACGTCTTCCCGGGGCCGATGTCGTCGGAGTAGGGCGAACCGAAGATCTGCAGCAGCTGCTCGTCGAGGTCTTCTTCCTCGTCGGCGATCTGGTCGGCATACTGGTTCGCCGTCTCTTCGATGAGGCGCAGGCGGTTCGACTGCGTCTGCGCGCGGTCGAGCACGGTCTTCGCGTTCGCGAGCGCCGTCTTCGCGCGGTCGCGGATCTGCTCGAAGTGCGTGTTCGTGCCGTCGCTCGCGCCCTTCGGCGAGATGTCGAACGGAATCGCGTGATCGGAGAGGCCGAGCGGGTTGAGGCCCGCGTTGAGGCGGTCCTGCACGCGCACGATCCGGTCGACCGCCGCGCAGATGTCGGCGAGTTCGTCGACCGTGCCGCGGTCGATGCGCATGAGGCCCGGATCGTCGAAGTCGGCGAGCGCGTTCGCGTTCGTCGCCGAGGACGCCGGCAGCAGCGAGTTCGCCGCCACCCAGTTGACGAGCGCGCCGTACGCGCCGCGCGAAGCCCATTCGCCCGTGCCGAACGCGTTCTCGGTGTCGCTGTCGAAATAGCCGCCGCCGCCTTCGTCGCGCCAAGCCTTGCGGGCCGTGAGGTCCATCACGTCCGCCGCCGTCTTCGCGAGGTCGGCCGCCGCTTCGGCGAACTTCGACTCTTCGTAGTAGTCCACGTTGATCGCGGCATCCGCCACGTTCATTTCGCCCTGCGCGGGCGCGCCCCACGAGAAGTAGGGGTTGCGGAGGAGGCGGTACCAGCCCTTCAGCGCGGAGAGGTAGTGGCCGTAGGCGTCGCCGTGGCCCTGCGGATAGGTCCGCGCCGCCTGCTCCTCGCTGAGCGCGACCGTCTCCGTGCCGCTCACGCCGGCGGCGCCGAGCGTCACCCTCACCATCGCGTTCGAGTAGCCGCTCACGGGCACGCTCGAGTTGCCCTGCCAGTTCTGCGGCATGCCCATCGCGTTGCCGTCGCCGCGGCGGATGGCGAGCAGCTGCGTGAAGCGCTTGAACGCGGGCAGGCGCAGAAACACCTTGCGCGAGAGCTTCTCGGCGGCGTAGGCGTCGGCGGAGCCCTTGACGGCGGCGAGCTCCTTCAGCAGCGCATCGCGGTCGGGGAAGAGCGCGGGCAGCTTCTCGGCGTAGGCCTTGATGGCGCGCTCCATCGCGGCGGCGTTGAAGAGGGAGTTGACGAGATGGTTGCGCATGTCGGCGGGCGGCGGAGGCTCGGGGGCGGAGACGCGGTTGCCGAGGACGGTGTAGGCGGGCAGGGTCTGGCCGAGCATGTCGCGGTCGGAGAACTCCATGCTGGCGTCGTAGTCGCCCTGTCCGGCCGTGTTCCAGATGCGATGGTGCCAGACGATTCTGCGGTCCTTGTCCAGCAGGAAGAGCCGCGCGCCGTAGAGGTCGAACTCCTCGCCCGGCTTGACGGACGGGCGGATGCGGATGACGGAAATCGGCTTGTTCGTGTTGAAGTTGACCTCCATCCACGGCGTGTCGATGCGGCGCGGCGACGTTTCGCGCCGGATGGTATAGTTCGGATTCTTCTCGACGTCGGCGGCATGCTCGGCCGGACCGCACACGTTGAAGATGCGCCAGGTGAGCGACTTCGCAGCCCCCGGATTGTCCACCACGAGATACTGCGCCCGGGTGTAGAAGTCGCCGAAGTCCTTCGCTCCGTGCGCGATTCCCGCGCACGCCAGCGCCATCAAAAACAGAGACGTCTTTTTCATGACGCCCATTATATCAAAACATTCGGCGCCTGAGTGCGGTCATGTCGCGGGCGCATGCTCGCGGCGGAAGGCGCCGGCGCGAGAGAGGAAGCGCAGATGGGAGAGGAACGGCGGAATCGTCGCCACGCAGGCGAGGACGTCGGAGACGGGCATGGCGATCCAGACGCCCGTCGCGGGGGCGAACCAGCCCGTCGCGCAACCCACATACGGCAGCAGCCAGATGCAGGGCAGCAGGCAGACGCACTGGCGCAACAACGAAAGGATGATGGCCGTGGCGGGGTGTCCCGTGGCCTGGAAGTACGTCGTCGCCACCACGTTAAGGCCAATGCACCAGAGCAGGCAGTTCGAGACGCGCAGATCACCCGCAGCGAGACGGATGAACGACGTGTCCG